>NZ_JBQEPA010000002.1:0-361248 GCF_052056495.1 Phyllobacterium sp. 22229 | reverse complement strand
TCAATGTCCATCCAGCGCTTGTGCGTCTCCTGCGTCGCATCGCCCTGAATTCCATCAATCTGCAAGTAAATCGGCATGCTTCCTCCTTTGCTGCAAAGCCCGACTTAGACTTCAAGGGACTACTTATGACCCAACTGGAGCCGAAAGCAAATTCTCACGAGCTGAGTATGAATCCACGTATCTCCACAATCACAATGATCGATTTGCAGGCGTCAAGGAAATTGTGATGGTTTGCGCCTGCCCGTCAATACGGCGGATTTGACAGATCATTCATCAAAGCAAAGGAACTCAGATCCAGCGCCCTTGATACGGCATGGGTAATGTTAGCGGCCTTGAGTTTCACTCGCGCTCGATCTTGATAAAATCGAACGGTGCGTTCCGACAGTGAGAGAATATCTGCAATCTGTGCCGTGGTTTTACCTTTTGCTGCCCATTTCAGGCATTCGATTTCGCGTGGCGAGAGGTGCACCATTTCGGATTCTAATGTTGCTGACCGCATCAAAAACCAATGGAAATGATGAGCGATCGCATGAAAATCAC
This sequence comes from Phyllobacterium sp. 22229, assembly GCF_052056495.1. Lineage (NCBI taxonomy): Bacteria > Pseudomonadati > Pseudomonadota > Alphaproteobacteria > Hyphomicrobiales > Phyllobacteriaceae > Phyllobacterium > Phyllobacterium sp. 22229. Next base: position 360,708 of record NZ_JBQEPA010000002.1, on the reverse strand, counting down.
GTTTGTAGATATTCAAAGCGCCGTCCCACTCCTGATCGGAAGCTTCACCTGAAATAGTGAAAAGTGCCCGTTCCCCAAGTGGGCCTCTGACGGGGAAAGTTAAACCCTGTCTACCAACATTGAAATCCGCAGCCTCTCCAAACAGATTTCTCAGTCTGCTGCTTTTGTGGTCAAGGTCACGCCAATCTATCGGCAGAATCGAGGAAAAGCCGGTTGAAAGAACCGGATCAATTTTGACATAGCGACATTCCTTGTAGTGATCTATCCATTCCTGTGAGTACGTGACCGCCAGGAATGGCTCATCCCCGATGCCTGCCGGGAGATTAACCGCAAAGTAGGCGACGTTCTGCAACCCATACCGTTCCTTGATAAGGTCAAGGACATCGGGGAGTTCTGCCAATGAATCTGCAGTATCGATTTTATCTACCACACTATGAAACATTGTATCGATGCTGCTCATATCTTCAAGGCTCCAACAAGCGACGGTCAATTGTATAACATTGTCTCCAGGAGTGTATTGATTTCACACCTTTTCCAAATTCAAAAGTGGCGAGGGAACAATCGGTTGTACGCGCTGCGAAGGACTCGTAAATCTTCCTGTGAAAATGCCCATCACAGGCGAATCTAGAGCATTTTTGATTGTAGCGTGAATGTCTACAATCCCATGAAAATCCGGTTATGGAGTAGCTATCCAATGTCCGTCTTAAGAGGATTCGAACCGAGAGCCATGCGATTGATAAAAGGCTTTGGCCGACCGATGCCAACCCAATCTCAGTACAAGATTTAGGGCACTGCGACACCTTATGAAGGGTCGCTTAGCACCATCATGACATTATTTCAGGCCTCGATTTTAGACGAGGAAGACCACGTGCAACCCTAGAAACGACACGAAGGTTTCCCGACGAACAAATGTCGTCGAGAACAAAGCCCGACAAACTCTATGTTCAAGCGAAAACACGAGCGCTATCGAGATAGTCCATCCTATGTCCGAGGAAAGGACAGTTAGTTTACCGACTTCACGGCTTGAAGAATGACGTCTGCTGTTTCTTGCGGGTGAGACATGTAGACCATGTGGCTAGACTTGATGTCTGTCGTTTTAGTTCCTGCCCGCTTGTACATCCAACGGAGCAGCTCTGGAGAAATGACCCGATCCTCGGTCGTTACGATGCCGAATGTCGGTTTCTCATGCCACGCCGCCTGGTTGAACCTTACCTGATACGTCTCCACGGTCATCGGCTTTGAGGATGCTGACATGAAGTCGGTTACATCTTTGGGAAGATCCGCGGCGATCGTGTCGCGATAGGTAGTCGGGCTAGGAACGAAGGTGTGAGCGTCCAGCATATCCATGTCGATCTTCATCGGGTATCGCTGGGAAAGCTCGGTCAGGTTCTCGCCCTTGTCGGGCTGCAGGGCGGCCACGTACACCAGTGCCTTTACCACGTCGTCGGTTCCTGCCTCCGTGATCACCGCTCCGCCGTAGCTGTGACCAACGAGCACTGTCGGACCCTTCTGCTGCTTGACGACGAGCCGGGTGGCGGCGATGTCGTCCGCCAGACTGGTGTGCGGCAGCTGGACGACGCTCACTTTCAGGCCCTTCGCTCTTAGAATATCGTAAACTGGTCGCCAGCCTGATGCGTCCATCGTCGCGCCGTGCACCAGCACAACGTTTGTCGCATCAGCAAAGGCGGGGGCAGCCATCAATGTTCCCATAAAGGCTGCCAGCTTAAGTTTGCTCATCGTCATCTCATACCTCTCAATTCAATTTCAGGATTTGGATATAGCGAACTGGCGGCTTATCTATTAGATAGCATATTTTGCATGCCTCTATCGATGAGTTGGATAAATGGATCGCCTCGTGCTTCGTGACCTTGCTGTCTTCGAGACCGTAGCAAGACACCAGAGTTTTACGGCTGCCGCAGCCGAGCTTGGAATTTCGCAGTCGTCTCTCAGCTATGCGGTAAGCCAGCTTGAGCAACGTGTCGGCATAGCGCTGCTTGCCAGGACCACGCGCACCGTCGCGCCGACGGAGGCGGGAAGGCAACTTCTCGGGACGCTTGTGCCATCCCTTCGGGACATCGGCCATGAACTCGCCAACCTGCAGGAGATGCGTTCGACTGTTTCAGGTGCCGTTCGGTTGACGATGGTTTCCATCGCCTACGAGACCATTCTGCGTCCATCGCTCACGTCGTTTCGCGAGAAATATCCGAACGTCTCAATTGAGGTTTCGGTCGACGAGGGGTTCAGCGACGTCGTAGCCCAAGGATTCGATGGAGGTATCAGGTTTGGCAACCTGGTCGATAAGGATATGGTCGCAGTGCCTCTTACACGATCCGCACCTGTTGTGATCGTGGGCTCCCCGGAATATCTCCAAAAACACGGCCCGGTTCCCACGCATCCCGATGATCTCTCGGCGCATATCTGCATCGGATATCGCTTCGTCAGCTCGAGGAGACTCTATCGCTGGCCATTGTCAAAAAAGGGCAAGACTGTCGAGCTCAAGACAAGCAGCCCACTGATTTTCAACGATGGCGAGGCGATACGTTCCGCCGCTGTTGATGGTTTGGGTCTCGCCTACCTTTTTGAGGCTCAGGTTCGCGAGGATATCAAGTCCGGGCGGCTTATCTCCGTCTTGTCAGACTGGCTTCCGGCTCTGCCGGGTTTTAGCCTGTACTATCCCAACCGGACCAGGACATCTCCCGCGTTCAGGGCATTGATCAATCACTTGTGGCCTTGAGCCCGACAACAATCCAGTGAACTGTCTAGACGACCGAGCATTCGGAAGTGATGGGACAGAGGAACATGCAAGACAATACGGAAAGAGCTGTGTTTAGCGAGCACACATCTTGCATATCGTGGGGTCGTTTGCCGTATCAGGCTCAGCCCCCGATGTGGCTCATTCCGATGAATGCTTGATGTCCAAAAAACAGCCGTCAATTAACAGCCTTTGCAGATGCCGATTATTCTGGCGATCGCGCCCTTCTTCTCGTGGACTAGTCCTGCAAATCAAGGGAGGTAACCCGCTCTCTTGATCGCGGGGCGCGCTGCCCAGGTCCATTGGGCGCGTTTGTACTCTCATACTGGCCGCTGCTTTCACGGTGGCTTTGCTCCGCCCTCTTCAACGGCGTTAGCAACCGCTCACAATAGGAATCGGGCCAGCCGATATCCCATAAAATATGATCGGAAAGATCATTTACATGCTTCTTTTTGCCCATTGTTTTCCGCAAGTTAACGACTGTGCTGAGCCATCGCTGTACTCTCGCTACCACTGCAAAACTCGTCTTAGTCATAGCTTTCACCATTTACGTGCGGATACGTCTCGTGACGTATCCGCACACCGTTGTTATTCAATTGTTGATGTTGAACGACCTTCGATCAGGACCGGCCTGCTTCGCGGGCGACCGTATGCTGGTCTGATTGGCACCCGCCGCGTTTAGGCGCAGAGACAACTCCACATCTGCAGCGAAAGGCACTGAGAGATAGCCATGTTTAACAGACCGGACCCGCGCGAGATATTCCGGGCTTGCGTCCGCGTTATCGGCAATAATCAGCGCGCCGAGCCGCAAACGCCCCTCTAAAAGGGACAGCACTGAAGGATAGAGATTTTTAGCGCCGTCCAGCAAAACGAAGTCGATCTGTTCTGGCAGATCGCGCGTGAATGTCTCCAGCGCGTCGCCTTCCCGAATCTCGACCAAGTCAGACAGGCCGGCGGTTTCAATATTCTGACGAGCGCGATTGACCTTCGAAGGCTCAAACTCGCTACCGATCAGGCGGCCGCCCCCATTGTCTCGTAGCGCCGAAGCAAGATGGATGGTCGATATCCCGAAAGATGTCCCGAACTCGATGATAGTACGGGCACCGGTAGCGCGCGCAAGCATATAGAGAAGGACACCGGTTTCGCGGGAGACCGCAAGTGGCTGCTCCTTGAGGCGCTCATAGAAACGCCGATAATCGGCCCGGTCCGCGTTGCGGACTTCGGGCGGGACATCTGCCATCTGCCGATCATAGGCCTCCTCGATAGCATCGGCATCCGCGAAGAGCCGGTCGATCAGGGAGGATATTGCGGGTGAGGTAAAGTTTATCATTGCACGCTCCATAAGGTGGATGAACCCGAGACAATCGGCGGTTCTATGCAATGCGCTGAGATATGACGATGTGTGGAGGCTAGAGGGCAAGCAGCCCCTACCCTTGAGGCCCTCGAACCTATTTAATACCAGCACCGCCTTAGCGGTCGTTTCTGGAATGAGCGTCAAATCATCACCTAAGCGCAATTGCAGAGAACCAACTGAGTCGGTCTCAGGCTTGCGCGTTGAGTGACGTTAACGCTTACGGTCGCCAGTGGTGCGACAGCTAGCTCTTAGCATTGCAGCTGTCTGCACTGCAAGCGAAAATGGGGATGCTACCCCTTCTCGTCAATCTGGGGACGCTGCACCTGCCTTTAACAGCTATTGGCCACATGTTGGCTAACCGATAGCGTGTGACTGATATAAAGTTGGCCTCCGTCCCTTAACCGATGGACGAGGCTCTCAAAACTTAGGAGTCCTGTAAGAAGCTATCGTCAAGCTCAGCCTCCAGCTCCAGCAAAGCTTGCTTTAGGGAGCCATCCTGATGATGGATGTCCGCAACCATATCCAGCGGTGCGCCCTCAATCGTTGAGCGGGGCAGTGTAATACCAGGCATCGTTGCGATTATGCGCATCTTCAAGCCCTCTGCAACCTGCTTGAGCTGGGCCGCGCACTTGCCGCCACCGTGACCACCATAGGTAACGATGACCAATGGTTTGTTGCGCCACTCGGAATATAGATGATCGATCGCATTCTTGAGTACGGCAGGATAACCCCAATTATATTGAGGCGCTACGAACACGACTGCGTCGGCACCGGCAATCTTCTCACTCCAAGCCCTCGTGGACACTTGCTGATAGGCACCGGCTGCCGGAATGTCCGGCTCGTCATTCATTGGCAATGGCCAGTCAATCAAATCGACTAGTTCGGAATGGAAGCTGGTTTCGGCACGTGCAATGTCGATCACCCAAGCTGCAATCTGAGGACAAAGCCGATTAGCTCGGACGCTACCCATGATTACCAGGATGTTTGGTCTGCGCTTCTGTTCTGATGTATATGCGTGTATCATGCACAGAACATAACAACTGCATGGAGGCTTGTAAAGCGTGCAAGATACACACAATTCCGATGCGCTGGCTGCAGCCCTGATTGATCTGGTAGGCATCCTGAACAGCCCACGTCAAGATGACGTGCTGTTGAAAGAAGCCGGCGTATCGCTCGACCGGGCGTTGTTTCCATTGCTGGTTCGTATTGGAACAGCTGGCTCTATCGGCGTCGTTGAGCTTGCTGAACAGGTGGGTCGCGATCATTCGACGATCAGTAGACAACTAGCAAAATTGGAGATGTTGGGACTAGTCGATCGCCAGGCAGCAAGGGTAGATCAGCGTATCAATCAAGCCATTATCACAAAGAACGGCAGTCAGAAGGTGCTTGCTATTGTGCGGGCACGACGAAAGCTGCTTGACGCATTGCTGGCGGACTGGAGTTCAGACGAACGCAAAGCCATTGCACATCTTAACCGGAAGCTTGCCGATGCGATGAAGGCTGCGAGGAGCGCTAAAGCCTAGAGAGAAAAGATCCTGCCTGCGGCTCGCAAAATCACCTCTTCGGTAACGTCTATACGTGTTGATCTCCACGCGGAACTGAGCCGCCACCGCACTCAGCCAACATCAACAGCATATCTCCTTGTTGAGACGTTCCAAATGGGTTCGTGATGTGCAGTTTGGCGCGCTGTTGTGCTGGGAACGTCATGTAGGCAAGCACATCCTGTTCCGACTCATCCATGAAATCTCCAACCGCAGCATCTGGCACGGGTGAAGCCCACGGCGTTCAAAGAAAGAAACGCTCGGGAGCAATGCTGTTGGGCATCAGCGGTCTTAAAGGGGAGACTATTTCCGGCCTGCCAACGAGCAAAACATCGATTGCCAGACGCTTGCTCGCTCTTGATCAGCACATTGCAATTGCGTGGGACGACCTTATGATTGAATCTACACAAAAGGGATTGAATAAGCCGTCGGTAGAATGCAACGGCGTGTCAGATATTATCGAGCAACACCACTTCGGTACTCACTCAATGGCTTTCTGGCCGATTATGTAAGACCAACTTCTGCACCCAATCTGCCAGCCCATACCGATGGTTGTCGTCCGATCCAAGGCAAAGCGCGCTCCAGCTGACCCGCCAGGCTAAAAAGCAGAGCCTCTTGACCAAAGCCTGCGGTAAATTGCGACCCCACGGGCATACCGATTGCTGCATCAACGGATAAGGGCACGGACATCGCAGGTATACCGGCAACATTTGCTGCAGCGGTAAAGGGTGAATAACTGAACACCCGCTCCACCCACTCCAGGCCATCCAGGTGGTCTTGGCCGTTATTGTATTCGCCAATAAGAGGCGGCAGGTTAGGCAAGGTTGGGGTTAACAGCACGTCATATTGGTCAAAAAAGGCTCCGAGGGAGCGCGTCACACTGTTTCTTGTATCAAGCGCCTCGAGCAGATTGAGGCCACTTACTTTTTGTCCATAGGCATAAACGGCAGATGTTGCCGGCTCAAGTACGTCACGGTCAGGCTTTCTGCCGGTCAATCTCGCCACCAAATCGATCCAGGCAGCAGTATTTACCCCCCAGAACTGAGCATTGGCATGAACGAAAGCTTCCCACGAAACTCCGAGATCAAGTTGAACCTCCTCCACGTCGTGACCGAGATTCTCACAAAGCCTCGCAATTAGGCAAAGCTGATCTGCCACTGCAGGCGACGTTTGTGTGCCGTTGATCGGATGAAGCATAAACCCAACCCTGAGCGGTTGCGGATCGGCGTCCAACGCTGAAAGGAAGGTGTTTTCTGGCGATGGAATATAATACGGCTCACCCGTACCACCTCCATGAACGGCATCCAGAAGCGCTGCGCTGTCTCTGACTGTCCTACTGATACCGAACTGTACCGCCAGCCCGCTCCAAACCTCGTCAACAAAAGGACCGTTGGAAACCCTTCCCCGGGTCGGCTTCAAACCGAATAAACCATTTACTGCAGCAGGCACACGAATACTGCCACCGCCATCAGTCGCATGGGCAAAAGGAACAATTCCAGCCGCTACCGCAGCTCCGGAACCCCCACTTGAACCGCCCGCACTTCGGCTGGTGTTCCACGGATTTCGCGTCGGGCCAGTGGCAATACTCTCAGTGGTCGTGCTGATCGCAAACTCCGGTGTGGTCGTTCGTCCGATCGGTATCAGTCCACTTTGCCGAAACCGCTTCATCAGGTTCGAATCCGCCGGTGCAGCCATGTCGGCGGCGATACGGCTGCCAAGCTCACTCGCGCGCCCGGCTCGCGTTGCTCCTAGATCCTTGATCAAAAACGGCACATTCGAAAAGGCTGCGTTTGTTGCCAGCTCAGATTGCGGCATGATCACCTCGTCCGGCCAAATCCCTACAACAGCATTTAAGTCTGGATTGACTAAGTTATACGCCTCCAAAGCCGCAGCCATAACTTCATGCGCTGCCACATCCCGATTTTCAATCAGCTTCGCAAGCCCCAGAGCGTCCTGGACGGCATAGTCGTGCAGATTCATGCTTGCTTCCTCTTTTCAATGAACTACATTCGCAGAATGATACTGTGCAGTATCAATGATACTAAGAAGTATCATTGTCAAGATTGATTGTTTGAGAGGATCAGATGTCTTCGCTGAAAGAACGCATTACCGCCGCCGCTTACAAACTGTTTGATGAGAATGGCATCCAGCATGTGACAATGGACGCCATCGCAGTTGAGGCGAAGACGACAAAAATGGGCATCTATAGGCATTTTGATTCACGCGATGCCCTCATCCAGGATTGGTTGACGGCAACCATTGATCGCTATCGCCATGCGCTGGACGAAATTGAACGAGTACACCACGATGACCCACGCGCGCAGCTTATGGCATTGGCCGAGTTTATTTCACGGGGTTTGAGGACAATATCCCACCGGGGCTGCCCGTTTGTGAATACAATCGCCGAGATCGAAGACAGAGAAAGCCCTCTGCGCCAGCAAATCGAGGCGCACAAGACCGCACAGGCCGGGCGCGTCTTAGAGATGTGCCGCAAAGCCCACATTCCAAATCCGCAGCTCACGACTGCGGAGATCACATTTCTGTTCGAAGGCGCTCAGATTTCTGCTCAAAACGGGAGTATTCAACACATCGAACGCCACATCATGACGATTATGCGCAAAATCCTGGAACGATAAAATGTACACGCGCAGGCCACCCCACGTATCATTCGGACTGCTGATAGGCGATTTTCCGCATGAGTGATGCTGAGATGCACGATAGTGTGTATCACCCGCGGACCTTTCAGGTTTTTACTGCATAACGCATCCGACCTCGCCGCAAGCCGCGGGATTGGCAAGCACCTTCATTAGATCCTAGCGCGACCGACGCAGGGTAGTGCAATAGACTCTGCTATGTGCCCTCCAAAATATCCGCTTCTGCAACACCTCTCTCTGACGCCTCTAGCGGCGGTGAACTAAGCAACATGTATATCACTGTAGAAGCGTGAGGCATCAGGAACTGGCGGTCGAAACATAGCCTCAATGCGAACCTCGCCAGATTGCCGCAACCCTCAGATCAGGACGAGGCGATGCGGCCTGGCCGTGCTGCCCAAAGAGTTAGATACCGTGCATCCAAGAGACTCAGCGAGGAAAGGGATGGTCAGGCGTGATGGCACGGTCGAGCAGGATCAACCGCCCCAATCTGCGGTAGCATTTGGGCCGCCTTGCCAAATATTCCTTTTTAGCAGATGTTCAGCAACCAGCCGGGTGTGGCGCCCAACCAGACTTAACGCCCCGGGATAGCGACTTTTATCTCGATAAAGCGGAAGATCCTTCCAAAGACTGCGCCCATAACCAGGTAGATAGTGCCGGCGATGAGGAAGGTTTCAAAAGGTGCGTAGGAGCGGGCGACGAAGACGCGAGCTGCACCAGTCATTTCGAGCACCGTTACCGCACTTGCGAGCGTCGAGCCCTTCATCACCAGAACGAGTTCGTTTCCGATCGCAGGAAGAACCGAGCGATAGGCTTGGGGAAGGATGATTTTCAACAACAAGGCGGTCCTATGCAGGCCCAGCGCCCGTCCAGCTTCCCACTGCCCGGTCGGAAGTTGCCTGATCCCGCCCGCCAGAAGTTCCGCAGCGTAGGCGGCCGAGTTCAGACCGATAGCCAGAATTGCGCAGTAGACCGGACTGCGAAGCACAGGCCAAAGAAAACTGTTCCTTACAAGTTCGATTTGCCCGAGACCGTAATAGATTATAAACAGTTGTACCAGCAGCGGACTTCCGCGAATGAGAAAGGTATAGGTTGAAACGGGCACTCGGATTGCCTGCCGGGTCGACGTCAGGCCGAGTGCCAACGGCAACGCGAGAATCTGTCCCAGCGCAAAGCTGGCGATCGTGATCGCCACGGTCAGCAAGAATCCGTTCTTGACTGCGAGAAAGGCCGGAAGAAAAAGGTCTAATGACATACGTCACCTCATATGCGGTATGAGGCGCGCTTCGTAAGCCTTCAGAAGAAGGGTCGAGACGCCGGTGACCATTATGTAAAGCGCTGCTGCTGTGAGGTAGAACGCTAAAGGCTGATGAGTTGCCCCGGCCCCCACGACAGACTTGCGCATGAGTTCTTCAAGGCCGACGACGGAAACAAGCGCACTCTCCTTCAGCACGACGAGCCACTGGTTCCCAAGCCCCGGCAAAGCACGCAACATCATTTGCGGCAGAATGATCATCAAAAACGCACGCGGGCGGCGAAAGCCGAGAGACAACGCGCCTTCCCATTGCCCGTGCGCGACGCTCAAAAGCGCACCGCGCAGAATTTCGGTCAGGTAAGCTGCGGCAACGATCGAGAGCGAGGCGATGCCCGCAGTCAATGCATTGACCTCGATGTAGCGGCCTGCAATTTTGGTCATGAAAACCGTGCCGCCGTAGAAGATCAGGAATATCACCAGAAGCTCCGGCAAACCGCGTATAAGGGCGACATATCCCATGATTGCGCGGCGTAAGAACGGCCCACCGTAGACCGCCAGAGGTGCAAGGACAGCCGCGATCAAAAATCCGATTACAAAGCTTGCTATGGCGACTGCCAATGTCATCCCAAGTCCATGAAGGAGCTGGTCCCGGTATTGATAGACCGCCTCAAACATCGCGTGATCCCTCCGTTGATAGGCGAAAGCGATCGCTCAGGCTTGCGAAAAACTGCTCCGAAAACCAGATCATGTTTTCAAGATGAGAGACGAGAATGTTTTCGTCCGGGGAGTGAAGCATTGCGCCGTGATGTGTCAGGCCTGCCCCAAATAGTGTGCAACCGAACTTGTTAACGAACGGATGGGCGAGACCCGATGCTGCAGAGCTTGGTTGGATGATGGCCGGGCGTCCGAACGCTTGCTGCAAAAGGTCCACCCCTAAGTCGATTGCGAAATGCAAGGAGGAGCTTCGGACGCCAAGGACTTCCGCATCGAGGATTTTGAGCGAAATATCGTCGAACCCGTTCAAGTCGAGATGCTGTCTCAACAATTCGGCGACCAGTAAAGGGCGCTGGCCTGGCGCAAGTCGGAAGTCCAGCTTAGCAACGCCCTCACACGGGAGCACTGTTTTTGAACCCTCCCCGCCGTAGCCGCCGTGGAAGCTGTTGACGTTTACGCATGGCTCGAAATTGATGTGCTCGTAGAATGTATCGGCATCGACGCCTGCGAGTAGACGTTCGCCGCCCGTTTCCTGCTGAAGGTCGACAAGCGGGAATGGTGGAACCGCCGCCAACTGCTTACTGCGGTCATCTGGTTCGACAACGTCGTCGTAGAAGCCCTTGATCAGAACACGTCCCTTATCGTCTCGAAGTGAGGATACGGCAGTTGCCAGACGCCAAAGAGGGTTGTCAAAGATCGCCCCGAGGCTCGAATGAAGGTCAGCCTTTGCGGTTCGACAACCGAGTTCGATCGCGAGAATGCCCTTGAATCCCATGAGAATAATCGGGCGTCCAGTCTTGTCGACCTCGCCGAACTCCCACCAGCAGAGATCGGCCGTGGTTTCGGGAAACCTGCGTTCGAGGAAACGCGCGAGCGAGGGGCTGCCAATTTCTTCTTCTCCGTCGACGATCCAGATGATTTTAAATGGAAGAGGTTCGACACATGACTTCCTAAAGGCACGCCAGCCTGCAAGACGGCTGACGAACTCGCCTTTGTCGTCGGCCGATCCGCGCCCATAGAGACGACCATCCCGCTCAGATAGAACGAACGGCGGTTCGGTCCAAAGATCGACCGGGTCCTCGGGCTGCACATCATAGTGGTTGTAGATAACCAGGGTGAACGGTCCCTCTCCCGTTTCGCCGACAACGAACGGTCCGACGTCGCCGGGGTATTGGCCGGTATCGAAGCCCGCCCCAGAGAGAAGGTCTTCAACCTTGTCCGCGCAGGCTTCCAGGTCTTCAGCTCGAGCGCTGACGGATCGGATCGAAACGAGGTCTGCGAGATCTTGCTTAGCCGCGGCGAGGATTTCTGCTGCAATTTGCATGTGCACTCCTGAAGAAGGGAGGCGGCGTGCCGCCTCCCTTAAGACGTCACTTCTTGGACACATCGTAGCCGAAATATTTCTCGGCAATCGTTTTGATGGTTCCGTCCTTGAGCATGGCTTCTACCGCAGCGTCGATCTTTCCCTTGAGTTCGGCCTTGCCCTTAGCCATTGCGACCCCCTGGCCTTTTCCGAACTCAGCAAAGTCGGCGCCTGTCAGCAACGGTCCAGCGTAGACGAGCTTGTCAGCGCCACGATCCTTTACGAGAGGCGCCCAAGCGGAGCGCTCCATAAGACCCGCTTCGATGCGGCCGGCAATAAGGTCGTCGGCGATCTGGTCAGGGCGCTCGTATGTGCGAACGTCCGCCTCCGGGAAATGCGCACGGATAACCTGCTCGTGTGTGGTTCCGCTCTGCACACCGATGGCGGCAGTCGCGAGCGCCTTGGGCAGATCAGCAGGCGTTTTGGCGGACGCAGCTTTGTTGCTGGGGGCGACGACGATCGAGTTCGGGGCATCGGCATAGGCCACTGAGAAGTCGACCTTCTGAGATCGCTCGTCGTTGATCGAGACACCTGAAATGACGACGTCGAACTTGCCGACCTGCAATCCCGGAAGAAGACCGTCATAGGCTTGGTTCTGCCATGCGCATGTCGCAGCGATGCGCTTGCAAATCTCGTCGCCGACATCCTTGTCAAAGCCGACAATGTTTCCAGCACCGTCCACGGATTCCCAGGGTGGGTAATCAGCGCTTGTGCCAATGCGGAGGTCGTCCGCCGATGCGGCGCTAGCCAGAAGAGCGGCACCAAGAGAGAGAATGACTGTCAATCGTTTCATGAATATTCCCCTTTTGTTAGAAACGAACTTCTCCTGCCGCCCTGGGAGAGGGCGGTTGGAATTCTTGAATGGTTGAGGATCAAGCGGCCAATGAAGCGGCCTCCCTAAGGAACGCCGACACGCGTTTCAGGCCTTCGCGCAAAACAGCTTCGCCGTTCGTGTAGCCGATACGAAGGTACCCCTCCATATCCATCGCACTGCCTGGCGTAAACATGACCCCGGTCTTTTTCAGAAGGCGGATACAAAACTCTTCCGAGGAAATTGGCAGGTCGTATTTCAGGAGTGCGGTCGTGCCGGACTTCGGCTTGATCCACGAGATCAGCGGCTCAGCATCCACCCACTCCGACAGGATCGCAAGGTTTGTACGGGTAATCTCGTGGCTGCGCTTAAGGATCTTGTGCTTATTCTCCAATGCGATCGCAGCGAAATGATCGTCGAGCATGCCGACCGAGATCGTGTTGTAATCTCGGTGAACAGAGACCGCATGGATCAGTTCCACGGGGCCGGCGATCCAGCCGAGGCGAAGGCCGGCCAGCGAGTACGTCTTCGACATCGAGCCAGTGCTAATGCCTTTCTCGTAGAGGTCGGCGATGGATGCTGTCATGCCAAGTTCGCCCTCCTGGTCCGTGCCACGATAGACTTCATCGCAGAGTATCCATGCGCCGCAATCCCGAGCGATCTCGACGATCTTCTCGAGATAGGCGCGGTCCATCAAAGAGCCGGTCGGGTTGTTTGGGTTATTGATGGCGATCAGCTTGGTGCCGGGTGTCGCCATCGTCTTCAGTTCCTCGAGATCCGGCAGGAAGCGAGTCTTCTCGGTGAGCTTCAGGATTTGCGTGTCAGCGCCGATGCTCTCCGGTATCGAGTAGTGCTGCTGGTATGTCGGCAGAACGGAAACCACGCGGTCGCCCCGCTCCACCAGCGTCTGGTGAACAAGAGCGTTCGCGCCAATCGCACCGTGGGTGGTAACGACATTCTCCATCTTCTGCTTTTCGTACAGGTCGGCCACGAGGTTGCGAAGGCGGACGCTGCCCTCGATTTCGCCGTATGTCAGCTTCAGTGGATGAAGCTGCTGCGCGATGTCGTTGATACCCGCCATATCAAGCAGTTCGGCAACGGTCAGCGATTCAACGCAGGTTTCGGCGAGGTTGAGCTCGCACTGCGTCTCATATTTGTTCATCCAGATTTCGACGCCGAATTTGCGGATCTTCATGGCATTGTCCTCGTGTTTTCTGGTTCTTGTTCAGGCGCGTGCGGCAGCGAGCAGCGCGACGGCAGCGGCGATGTCTTCGAGGCCGAGGCCAATCGAACGGAAGAAAGCCGGACGCTCCCGGCTTGGCGCAGTCGCACGGCCGGAAAGCAGTTCGGGAAGGTCTCCCCGGATCGATTCCGCACTCCAGCTCCCTGCAGCCGCAGCAAGCTTCATCTCACCGGCCGATGCAGGCGTCGTCGCCCGATAGTCGCAATAGACGTCGAAGTCCTGGAGAGCGGCCGGGTCGACTTCGTGTGCGTTGGCGACGTTCGTGCTGATCGAGGTGACGACAGCAGCCTTCGACAATGACGTGGCGTTGATCACCGGTTTGCCGGAGGACGTGCACAAGAGCACGACGTCAGCACCGCGCACCGCCTCGTCGACGTTTGCGTATTTCGTGATGGTGACGCCGTTCGTGGTCTTCTTAGGAATGCCGGTATGGCCGGCGATGTTCGGCGACGCTATCCTGACTTCCTTCCAGTCACGGATTCCTTCGGCATAGCCGAGATGCGCGAGCGCGATCGGGCCGGAACCTACGATCGTCAGCACAGAAGCATGCTTGGGCGCGAGAGCGTCAGCAGCGACGATGGAAGTCGCGGCCGTACGTTCGGTGGTGAGCTTCTTGGAATCGCACAGCAGGACCGGCGCGCCTGTTTCCATTGACATCAGCAGAGTCCAGGCCGTAACCAGCGCCTTTCCCTCGCCCGCAATGTAAGGGGAGAGCTTGACACCGAACACCTTTTCCTTGGCAAAGACGCCCAGGTACGTAATGAAGTCGCCGGTATCGTCTGGGAAGACGCTCAGAGTCTGAGGCGGCTGTACGGCCTGCCCGTCGGCAAGTGCGCGAAACATGCACTCAAGCGCACCACGGATGTCGACCTTGGGAAGGAGCGCCGTGATCTGGGTTTCATCGAGTACGATCTGTTGCGTCATAAGAAGCCTCACCTTTAACCATCCGGACAGCAGTGGACATGCGTCTCCATCCGCGCAAATGGTTAACTGCGCGGTCGAATTCACTGTTGAAACGTCTGCCCGTTAAGAGTAGAGAGAACCTATGAGCAATATATTGCACAGTCAAGAGCGCAGAGATGTGCTTTCTCACGTTTCAGGCAACCTGCGCCGCCTGAGGCAAGCGTCGGGTATGAGCCAAGTCGCACTGGCCGAGGCATCCGGCATCAGCCGCCGTATGATTATCGGCGTTGAAGCAGGAGATGCGAACATCAGTCTATCGAGTCTCGACAAGCTCGGCGCAGCGATGGGTGTCACCTTTGTCGACCTTGTCAGGGATCCGGACCGGTCGTCGACAGACATAGACGAGGTGACTTGGCGCGGACGGGGCGAGAACAGCGTTGGTGTCCTGCTCGGCACCGCGCCCGCCGGGCAAGAAACACAGATGTGGCGATGGTCGTTGGAAGCAGGCGAACGGTACGACGCCGAACCTGATCCTCAGGGGTGGCATGAGATGATCTTCGTCATCGAGGGCGTGCTCACGCTTGTCCGAAGCGGCATGGAGACCGACCATCCGGCCGGATCTTTCCAGATTTATGGCTCCGCGCAGGAGTATTCGTATCTGAATAAGACCATTGAAACGGTGCACTTTATCCGTAACGTGGTCGCGTAGCGTCATTGGCTGAAACAGCCAGTTCATAAAAACAGGCTAGCATCGCCAGCACAAGGGACTGAACAATCGGGCAGAAAATTCGCATCAGCCGACACGGCGACGAGAAAGGATCGTGAAGCGCTTCAAATCATCAAGGCAGCTTCAGCGATTTGTCTCCATCCATGATCCTATTGCCAATCTTCACCACTTTCCCCGCAACAAGTTCTCGTCAACAGCAGCATAACTGCGCTATCAAAGGCACCATTGTACCTGATCAGAACCAGCGGAAAGTTAAGGTTACAGTGCCGGGTTTAGTGTTGGTGCATGCTGGATTTGACCACAGCGCCAGCGACTGTTGGCTGACGAATGCGCCAAAGGCAGCCTGTGCAGGAAGCGAGATCTCAATTCCTGACTGGAATACGCGCGATCACCTTGATCTCGAAATCGAAACCGGCAAGCCAGTTAACCCCGATCGCTGTCCAGTTCGGATAAGGCGGTTCGGGGAAGACTTCGCTCTTCACCGCCATGATGGCTGCGAACTGGTTCTCGGGATCGGTGTGAAAACTCGTAACGTCGACAATGTCATCGAGGTTGCAACCACCAGCCGCCAGCGTCGCCCTTAGATTGGCAAAGGCCAGTCGGACCTGTTCAGCAAAATCCGGCTCAGGCGAGCCATCCTCGCCGCTTCCCACCTGACCGGACACAGACAGGAGATCTCTGGAGGCAATGGCAGCCGAATAGCCGTGGGCCTCGTAGAGCGCGTGACGGTTTGCGGGAAAAATGGCAGTGGGTTTCGTCATATCAAGAGCCTTTCTCAACATTCGGCGCGCCCAGATGCTGGCAGACAGATCGGGCGGCGCCAGGATTTCGGTTTGGCATCGCAGCCGCCCTTGGCATGTTTTGCGGCGCCAGCATCTAGGGGGATATGGATTGCCTCAGAGGAAGGCGCGGATTCGCTCCGCGATTTCCGCAGCATGGGTCTCCAGTGCAAAATGTCCGGCATCCAGCAAATGGATCTCTGCATCCGGAAGATCACGGCGGTAAGCTTCAGCCCCGGCCGGGATGAACGCCGGATCATGGCGCCCCCAAACCGCCAGCAGAGGCGGGCGATGCTCGCGGAAATAAGACTGGAAAGCAGGATAAAGCACGACATTGCTGCGATAGTCGAGGATCAGGTCCAGCTGGATTTCCTCGGCTCCGGGTCGCGCCATATAGGCGATGTCGAGCTCATAGCCATCGGGCGACAGCAAGTTAAGATCGGCCCCGGTGCCATATTGCCAGTGGCGGATTGTGTCCGGCGCCAGCGAGGGGCGGCAGTCTTCCCGGTTCGCGGTGCTCGGTTCGCGCCAATAGGTCTCCCACGGGCCCCACTGGTCGCTGAACCCTTCCACATAGGCGTTGCCGTTCTGTGAGATGATGGCGGTAACCCGCTCGGGATGGCGTATCGCCAGACGCAGCCCCACCGGCGCACCATAGTCGAAGATATAGAGCGCGTATCGATCAAGCGACATGGCTTCTGTGAAGCCCTCGATCACGTCGGCAAGATGGTCGAACGTATAGTCGAATGCACCCCTTGGTGGTGCCTTGGTCTGCCCGAAGCCAGGCAGGTCCGGCGCAATGAGCCGAAAGCGATCGGCAAGGAGCGGGATCAGATCACGGAACATGTGACTGGCGGTCGGAAATCCATGCAGCAGCAGGATCACCGGCGCATCAGTTGGACCGGCCTCACGGTAGAAAACTTCAACATCGCCGATTTTTTTGGACCCGTAACGTATTGTCATCGTGTGCACCTTTCTTTTGTTTTCAGAAATGTAGTGCATTTCAGTTTGGAGAATAATAAGAAGACTCTGAAAGTATTGATTACAGGGTTGGAAACACTGATGGATCGTCTCGAAGCCATGTCGATCTTCGTTGCTGTGGTGGAAGCTGGCTCCCTTGCCGGTGCTGCTCGCAAGCTTGGCCTGTCTCCGGCCTCGGTGACGCGGGCTGTCACACAACTGGAAACCACAGCCGGTGAGCGGCTTCTCGAGCGCACGACGCGGCGCTTTGCCATCACAGAGGCGGGCGAGCGTCATGTGTCGACATACAGGCTCATGCTGGAAGAACTCGCACATCTTGAAACCCGGACACAGGACATGGACATCAGCGGCAGTGTGGTGATCACCGCGCCGGAACTGTTCGGACGCATGAAAGTGATGCCCGTGATCGAAAGCTTTCTGACGACGCATCCCCGCATACAGGTCCGGGTGCTTCTCCTCAATCGCCTGGTTGATCTCGTCGGCGAAGGTGTGGACATCGCCGTTCGCCTTGCTGATCTGCCGGATTCGTCGATGCGTGCGATCCGGATAGGCGAGGTGCGCCGACTGACCTGTGCCGCCCCGTCCTATCTCACCGAACGCACGGTGCCGACCCGTCCCACCGACTTGGCCAACCATTGGTGTATCGGCTTGAACGAAGCCGGGGCTCAGGAGCTGTGGCCTTACCGGGAAAGCGCATCGGCGCATCGGGTTCGGTCTGTACGCGTATCCTGTCGCATTGCACTCAACAGCGCAGGCGCGGCGATCGACGCCGCTGAACGCGGAATGGGCATTGTGCGCCCACTCTCCTATCAGGTTGAGCGCCAGATCGCAGAGGGCACTCTCATTGCCCTTCTCCCTGAATACGAGCCGGATCCGATCCCCGTGCATCTGGTCTTCCAGCCGCGACGTTTCGAAGGCGGCGCCCTACGCGCATTCATAGACTTCGCGGTGCCAATCTTGCGAAAATCGGTTAGCGGCACGGCGACATCGACTTCGTAAAGTCATTGAGGCATTTAGACGCGACCGTAGCAACAGGACCATTACCGGCTCATCGTTAGACAGCCTTCGATATCCTTTCAACCAAGCTGCAAACTCCGTCGTCATTTACCGTATTGACATATCGCTTATTTCCGATATGTCTTGTGCATGGATTTGCTCGAAATATTCAAAGCTCTCTCAAATCGGACACGTCTTGAAATCGTGCAGGGTTTGAAGGACCCCGTGAAGAACTTTCCTCCGCAGGATGAAGGTGACGTTCATACTGTGGGCGTCTGCGTCAGTAGTATTCAGGAAGGCGTCGGACTGTCGCAGTCAACGGTGTCTGATTATCTCGCAACCCTGCAACGGGCTGGCCTGGTAGAAGTCAGACGCATAGGTCAATGGACTTACTACAAGCGGAACGAGGCGACTATCAGTGCTCTTGCCGAGATCATAGGGAAAGAACTGTGATCTTTTATCATAACATATCGAGAATTCTCTATATTCCATATTACCGAAACGAGGATCTGCAATGAAAGCGATGACACTTAAATCATTTGGCGGCCCGGAATCGTTCGAGCTTTGCGACGTGCCAAAGCCTGTTCCGCATGCGGGACAAGTCCTGGTGCGCGTACATGCCACGTCGATCAACCCATTGGATTATCAGGTTCGGCGCGGCGACTATCGCGACTTGGTACCATTGCCGGCCATTACCGGTCATGACGTATCCGGGGTTGTCGAAGCAGTCGGGCCAAGCGTGACGACGTTCTCTCCAGGAGACGAAGTCTGGTACACCCCGCAAATATTTGACGGGTCGGGAAGCTATGCTGAGTACCACGTTGCGAACGAAAACATCATCGGAAGGAAACCCTCCTCACTAAGCCATCTCGAAGCAGCAAGTCTGAGCCTGGTTGGCGGGACGGTGTGGGAGGCCCTTGTTGAGCGCGCAGCTCTAAGAGTGGGAGAAAGCATCCTGATCCACGGCGGCGCAGGAGGGGTCGGTCATGTGGCGATCCAGGTCGCGAAAGCCATCGGTGCGAAGGTATTCACGACTGTACGCGAAGATAACTTCGAATTCGTACGAAGTGTTGGAGCGAATGTAGTCATCGACTACGAAAAGGAAGATTATGTCAGCGCTATTGTGCGGGAAACAGATGGTCGCGGGGTCGATGTCGTGTTCGACACCATCGGCGGCAACACGCTGTCCCGCAGCCCCGACGCGCTCGCACAACTTGGTCGCGTTGTTACGATCGTGGACATCGCACAGCCGCAGAACCTTATTGAAGCATGGGGCAAGAACGCGAGTTATCACTTCGTTTTCACAAGACAGAACCGCGGCAAACTTGATGAACTGAGCACATTGGTAGAGCGTGGTCAGCTGCGGCCGCACGTTGGGGCTGTCTATTCGCTCGCTGACCTCCCCCTCGCCCATGCCCAGCTTGAGACCCCGAACAACGGTATCCAGGGAAAAATCGCGATTGCAGTTGATCCATCGGCTGACTCTGCGCGGACGAGCTCATAAACGCTTCAATTCACTTTAAAGGTGCAACTATGATTTATGAGATCGCTCTGCTGCCCGTTTACAAGGAACGTATTGAAACGTTCAGACAAGCATTCACCGAAGTCGTTCCGTTACTAAGCCGCGCGCAGGGTTATCGCGGTCATCTTCTGGCGCAAGGGATCGAATCACCCGAAGTGTTCAACCTTATCGTGCGATGGCACTCACTCGAAGATCACACACCGGGCTTCGAAGCGAGCGAAGACCATCGGATCTTCATGATGGGCTTACGGAAATATTTTTCGAATGAACCGACGGTCTATCATATCGAAGGTGGAGCTTTTTCGACAAGCGAGCATGATGCCAACAGCGCCGTCAGCACGGGCAATGCCACCCATCAGTCAGGAGTTGCGCGAAACAGCCCCAGTGTTATGCCATAGCCCGTCAAGCAGCAGCGTGACCATTCGCTTGGTATGAGCGGCTCTCTCCTCCCCGCATGCAATGGAGAGATTACCGATCGCCCGCAGCAGATGATAAGCTGCCACGCCGGCACGTATCCTCCTTCGACATCGCCCAGTGGATGCACGCTTCATGCCTGTCGCGTTGCGGAACATCCCGGTCGCCCGTGTAGCCGAGGTCTGCTCGATCGAAAGACAGGTTGATATCTTCGGAGAAGCGGCGGATGGCGTCTTAACGTGGAACCGCCACGACTTTCGGACATGAGGTAATCAAACATGGGTCAACTGATTGGAAGAGGCCTCATGCAAATGCTTTTCGATAGGAATCTTTTAGCGTGAGAAAATTACCTCGAAACGCAAACACGTCAATGCCCTCGAAGGTTACGATTGATCCGTCCGGCATGCGCTGGTCAAGAGACCACAGCGCAAAACCGCGATCTCCGGCGATGCAGCAAGCTCCAGGCTTGAACGATCCGGCCTCCAGCGACTGGAAAATGCGCGCCAGTTCGTCTTGGATAGCTTGCCTTCCGGCAAAGATCGTGCCCGGCCCTGATCCGGTCGACGCGGCATACACCGCATCGTCGGTGAAATAGTGCATGCAGGCATCAAGGTCATGACATCGCCAATCCTCGCCAAACCGGGCCAGCCGTTCCAGGCTCATGACATCAGGAGAATTAGAAGGCATTGCGTCAAGTCCTTTCGCCGGTGGTATCACTCTGTTATCCGGTTATCCGTGCAGCTGTTTGAGCTCAGCTATGGCGGTGCAGGAAGCCGGTCAGGAAGGCTTCGAAATTGTGCTCAAGCTCGGGTGACTGATACCCCCCCTCCTGCACAATAACCGTTGGCAGGCGCATGGAACCAATTGCCTCCCCCATGCGCGCGAAGCCGGTCCGATCCACGCGCATGCAGGCAAACGGGTCGTCCGTCGATGCATCGAGACCAAGTGCGACAACCAGCATCTCTGGGGCGTATTGGTGGATCACGCCGATCCCGCGATCCACGGCGGCGCAATAAGCCGCATTGTCACTCATCAGCGGCACCGGCAGGTTCAAATTCGTCCCCTCGCCGGCGCCCCGCCCGCACTCATCGGCATAGCCGGCATAGAACGGATAGAGATCGGCGGGATCCCCATGCACCGAGACATGCAGGACATCGGGACGTTCATAAAAGATTGCCTGCGTGCCGTTCCCGTGATGGACATCAATATCGATGATTGCAACACGGTTCACGCTGCCGCGTGCGACCTCAGCGGCGAGTGCCGTATTGTTGAGATAGCAAAAGCCGCCGGCCTTGTCGGCATAGGCATGGTGCCCCGGCGGCCGGCAGAGCGCATAGGCCGTCCGCGCACCGCCAAGAACGCGTTTCGTCGCATCAATCGCCGTCATGGCGCTCGCACGGCAAGCCGGCCACGTCCCTTCGACGATCACACAGCCAGCATCGGCCTGGTAATAGCCAGCGCGTCCGTAGAAATTGCGCGGCAAGCGGTTCATGTAGATATTCGGATGGGCGCTGACGCGCAGTTCCGGGCCGCTGTCCGGCATGGCCCGCCACTGGGCATAGCCAGTGGCGAGGAAATCGAGATACCCGGCATCATGCACGCTATGCAGGATTTCATCACCCGCATCGGCCGGGACCATGGTCGCAATGGACATCCGGCGCAGTGCATTCTGGAATGAGACGACACGATCCGCCTGCTCAAGATTCGGACGGAAGACGCCTCCAGCCAGCCGCGTCAACGGCTGGTGCAATTCTTGCCGGGGATCATAGATAGCCAACATTCATAACACCCCTATTTTTGTATGGTTCAACTCCGGTCTGCCATTTGTCCGAATGCGCCATCACATCACTTCGGCAATCGCTCTGCCCACGTTGCGATGGCTTCGGCGACGGCGGCCGGCTGTTCCGGAAATAAGGCATGCGACGCGTTGGCAATGGTGACTGTCGTCACCCGGTCACCGAACTGCTGCCGCAATTCACCCCAGCGGTCGCGCGGTTTGAACGGATCTTCCTCGGGGATGAGTTCAAGAATCGGCGCGCTGCCCGCCGCCCACCAGACCGTCCGCGGAACCGGGTTTTCGGATTGCATCTTGATGACTTGAGGATACCAGCCCTGCAGCCACCGGGTGGCATCATGCCCCTTGGCAAAGAAAGCACCCTTCAGGGCTGCCAGCCGCATATCATCGGACAGGGAAAGTGTGGAGGCATAATCCGGCGCCCACCAGACCAGCGGATTTCTTTCTGCGGTATCGCTGGCAGCACCCGCGGCAATCGTAACGCCGCGAACCCGCTCGGGATACTGGGTGGCAACCATGCGGGCGATGAAATGGCCATAGGCATGTCCGACGAGAACGGCCCTGCCATCGCCCAGGGCATCAATGACATTGGCGGTGTCCCGGGCAAAATCGTAGAGGCTCACACCTTCCATCGCGCCCTTGGATTGCCCCACCCCCCTCGGCTGCGGCCGCAGGACTTTAAAGCCCGCTTTGGCCAGGTACTCTGCCGCCGCGTCATAGTCTTCATAACCGTCACGCCCCGTCGACGGCAGGATGACGATTGCCGGGCCGCTGCCTTCAACGATGGTTTCAATTTCGGTGTTGTCCTTCTTAACGATCTCCACCTGCCTGGCAGCCGCCGGAAAACCGGCGCCAAGCATAAAGACCAGGCATAAAGACAGCTTTTGAACACGCATGCTCTTTCCTCCCCCTGTTTTATGACAATCAAAACTTTGCAACATCGCCGGACATCAATCTGTCCGGACACGCATGTCAGCTGCGGGTGATGCCACCCGACGCGCTGTAGGCATCCAGCGATGCGTTGAGCGCCTGCGTGAAGCGGGCAACGATTTCGTCGATCTGTTCCTCCGTGCAGATCAGTGGCGGTGCCAAAGCGATGCCGGTGCC
Source organism: Phyllobacterium sp. 22229 (assembly GCF_052056495.1). Lineage (NCBI taxonomy): Bacteria > Pseudomonadati > Pseudomonadota > Alphaproteobacteria > Hyphomicrobiales > Phyllobacteriaceae > Phyllobacterium > Phyllobacterium sp. 22229. The sequence goes on along the minus strand of NZ_JBQEPA010000002.1, from coordinate 337,800 downwards.
CAGCGACCGGCAGACAAGCCCTCTTTCGAACGCCCGGTTCTGCACGCCGAGACCAAACTGCATGTCCGGCGCAAAGGCCTCCTTGCTCTGTTTGTCCCGCACAAGCTCGACGGCCCACATCAGCCCCACACCCCGTACTTCGCCGATCAGCGGGTGATCGGCCAACGGCGCCATCGCCGCCTGCATCCGTGCAGCCAGCGCCGGGACATTGTCGATGATCCCGTCTTCTTCGTAGATGCGCAGCGCCTCGACACCGACAGCACAGGCAACGGGATGTGCGCCATAGGTGTAGCCATGGCCGAACACGCCGATCTTCTCGCTTTGTGCCCGCATCCCCTGGTAGACCCGCTCGGATATCAGCAATGCCGACAGTGGCATATAGGCCGCGGTCAGCGCCTTGGCGCAGGTGACGATATCGGGTTTCATGGCATAGGTCTGGCTTCCCCACCAGTTTCCGGTGCGGCCAAAGCCGGTGATGACTTCATCTGCAACAAGAAGAACGTCGTGCTTGCGCAAAACCGCCTGGATTTTCTCGAAATAGTCGGCGGGCGGCACGATCACACCGCCAGTTCCCATTACGGGCTCGGCGAAAAAAGCGCCAACCGTTTCCGGTCCTTGGGCAACAATCAGTTGGTCCAGCTCTTCGGCAAGCCGGGTTGAAAACGCCTCTTCCGTTTCTCCTGGCAGGCCTTCCCGGTAGAAATGCGGACAGGTGACATGCAGGAAACCGTCCAGCGGCAGGTTGAAATCCCGATGCAGGTGCGGAAGTCCGGTCAAGCTGGCCGATGCAATTGATGTGCCGTGATAGCCGCGATGACGCGTGATGATCTTGCGCTTCTGTGTCTGGCCCTTGGCATGGAAATAGTACCATACCAGCTTGATGGCGGTATCGTTGGCTTCCGAACCGGAGCTCTGGAACAGAACCTTTGACATCGCCACCGGCGCGACCTTGAGAAGGCGCTCTGCCAGTTCAATGGCTGGCTCCGTCGAACGATGGGCGAAATTCTGGTAGTAGGGCAATGTATTGAGCTGCCTTGTCGCAACATCGGCGAGCCGTTTCTCGCTCATGCCGAGTGCCGCGCACCACAGGCCCGACATGCCCTCCAGATACTGCTTGCCATCATCATCGTATACATAGGCGCCTTCCCCGCGCATCATGATCGTCGGTCCCAGCGTTTCATGCAGCGCCAGATTTGTTTGCGGATGGATATGCGTGCTGATGTCGCGCATTCGAAGCGAGTTATATGTCACGGTTTCTTTCCTTTTTTCTCAAACGCATCTTGCGGATGTTTAGTCTGGCGAAGGGCTGGCACGACTGCGCCGCTGTATGAATTGGCCGGCAACCAGGACTACAATCGACAACACGACGAGTATGGACGAGATTGCCGCGACCGTTGGGTCGACCTGATCGCGTATATTGGCGAACATTCGTTTGGTCAGGGTAGAGTTTGCGCCGCTCGACACGAAGATGGAGACCACCACTTCGTCGAAGGATGTCACAAAGGCGAACAGCATGCCCGACAGTACGGAAATACGGATCTGCGGCAGTGTTACGGTCAGAAAGGCGCGAACCGGCGATGCTCCAAGTCCCCTGGCGGCGCGCTCCAAATTCATGTCAAAGCCGGAAAGCCCATTCCCGACGGCAATCATGACGAAAGGAATAGCCAGCGTGGTGTGTGCCAATACAAGGCCGGTGATCGTATTGTTGAGGCCAAGCCGGGCGTAGACGAAGAAAACACCGATAGCCACGAAGATCAGCGGCACCATCATGGGCAGCATCAACGCGCTGCTGATGATGGGTTTCAACAGATTCCCGGACTTGTGCAGTCCGTAGCTGGCAAGGGTACCAAGAATGGTTGCCAGAATGGTTGTTGCCGCGCCGACCTTCAGCGACACCCATGTCGACTGGCGCCACTCCGACGAGAAGAAATAGGCCTCGTACCAGCGCAGACTCCAGACCCGCGGTGGGAATTCCAGATATTGCGAATCCGAAAATGACATGGGCACAACGATCAGGCATGGAATGATGAGAAAGGCGATGACCAATCCGACAAGCCCGTAGAGCCATAACCGCTGGAGGTGGGTGATTTGTGTTGAGGTAGCGGGACGATGCAGCATCAGGGCTTCCCTCCCCATGCGTTGGAGACGCGCATGAAACGGTTCACGCCCCCAAGGATCGCTCCGGTCACGATGAGCAGCACCACGCTCAAAGCACTCGCCGCGCCCCAATTTGCGAATTTGGCCACCATGTCGGCAATCTGGGTCGACCACATGGCGACGCGGCCGCCGCCAAGCAGGGCGGGCGTCAGATAAAATCCAAGGCAGAGGACGAAGGTCAGGGCGATACCAGCGGAAAGACCTGACAAGGACAAGGGCAAAAAGACCTGCCGGAACGCCTGCGCCGGTGATGCGCCGCAATTGGCTGCGGCACGCAGGAGAACCGGGTCAATCGCTTTCATCGAGGCGTAAAGCGGCAGGATGAGGAACGGCAGCATCACATGTACCATCCCGATCACGGTTCCCGTCATGTTATGCACCAGTGGCAGCGGCTCGCTGATAAGGCCGCTCGACAGCAGCCATTGATTGATGATGCCCTGCCGCTGAAGCAGGACGAGCCAGGCATAGGTGCGCACCAGAACGGAGGTCCAGAACGGCAAGATGACAAAGACCATCAGTATCTGGGCTGCGCGCTGCGGCAGTTGCGACAGGAGATAGGCAACGGGATAGCCAAGCAGGACGCAGATGGCGGTAACCAGTCCAGCAACCTTGAACGTGGTGAGAAAGCTTTCAACGTAAGCGGGGCGCAGCAGCCGCACATAATTCTCCGTCGAGAGGTTACCGGTGGCATCGAAGAGAGAAAGCCAGACCAACCAACTGAACGGGATGATTAGAACCGCTGCCACCAGCATCGCGGCGGGCAGGGAAAGCCCGATAAAGGAGATACCCTGCAGGCTTCGGGAGCGCTGCAGCAGGGAATTGTTGATAATGGCCGGTTTCACTTCTTGCACCATGACCGTCATTGGATCGCGTCTCCAACGACGACACTGGCTTCCGGGGTCAGCCACAGCTCAAGATCCTGTCCGGGCACGGGCAGTTCCTTTCCTTCCGACCCCGTGTGACGGATGGAAATTTCGTGGTCCCCCGCCAGGCTGATCGAGACGAGATGACTGTCACCGCGATAGACGATGTCCATGACCTTGCCGGATATCCGGTTGTCGCGTTGCGCGTTACCAGCCCAGCGCAACCGCTCCGGGCGTACGATCAGCCAGCCATTGGCACCGCGATGCAGCGGTTCCGAAGCGAGGCGTAACGATCTGCTATCCAGATGATAACCGCTGTCGCGCCGTTCGACCGGCAGGAAGCGCGTTTCACCCATGAATCCGGCCACAAATTTGCAGTTGGGATGATCATAAATGTTCTGCGGCGTATCGAGTTGGATAACCTTGCCCCGGTCGAGCACGGCGATACGATCGGACATGGTCAGCGCCTCCTGCTGGTCATGCGTCACGTAGACCGTCGTCATCCCGAGGCGGTTATGCAGCCGCTTCAATTCCATCTGCATATGCTCGCGCAGGTTCTTGTCCAGAGCCGAAAGCGGCTCATCCATGAGCAGTATCCTGGGTTCGAACACGATGGCACGCGCCAAGGCCACCCGCTGGCGCTGGCCGCCTGACAGTTCCCCGATGCGCCGGGCCGCCAGCTTGTCCATATGAACGGTTTCCAGCGCACCCATGACGCGGCTGCGGATCGATGCCCGGTCTATCCCGCGCAGTTTGAGCGGATAGGCGACATTGTCGAAAACATCCATGTGGGGGAACAGGGCATAGTTTTGAAACACCATACCGAGATCACGCTTGTGCGGCGGCCGGGTGATGAATTCCACCTCGTCCACCATCAGACTGCCGCTGTCCGGCCGCTCAAATCCCGCTATTACATTGAGCAGCGTCGTTTTGCCAGAACCCGACGGCCCCAGAAGGGTGAGGAACTCCCCCGGCTGAATATCCAGTGAAATTCCATCAAGTGCCTTGAAGGCACCATAGGCCTTGTGAACGTGGCGAATGGAAACCTTACCTGCACCCATGGTGTCCTCCCGAAGTCATTTGTTCGTCAGTTTGCCATCAAGAGACTATAGTCTTCACGGACCAGATTGGTGTTGTCACGCCACCAGTTTGCATCAAGAAACACCTGCTTCTTGACATTCTCGGGGGACATGTTGGACCGCGCCAGCACCTCCGGCGAGAATTCTCCGACCTTGAAAGCGAGACTGTTGGTTGGACCGTAATAGGGCATCATTTCCGGAATGCGAGCCTGGATTTCGGGCGAAACCACACCCGCAACCAATGCCTGCGCCGCCCTGGCATGCGGCGCTCCCTTGAGGATGGCAAGGCAGCCATAACCCAGAATGGCATCCTGATAGGTGTAGGAAACCGGCGCTCCATCGGCAATGACACTGGCAACACGGCTGCCCCAGATCGCCATCATATCGACCTCGCCATCCTTGATCAGCTGTGAAGACTGAGCACCAGACGACCACCATACCGCGACCTTGCTCTTGATCTTATCCAGCGAGCGAAAGGCGCGCTTGCTGTCGAGGGGATAAAGCTCGTCCTTCGGGACGCCGTCGGCCATCAGCGCCACCTCAAGCATTTCCTGCGGATAGGTGCTCAATGCGCGGCGGCCGGGAAATTTTTCCGTGTCCCACAAATCCTTCCAGCTTTGCGGCGCCTTGTCCTTATAGACATCGGTGCGCCACGCCAGCACGACAGAATAGGAATTCGTGGCGATCCAGTGCTCACCATACCCTCGCTTGTCGAAACCATCTGTGTTGATGACCTTGTAATCCAGGGGTTCAAACAGGCCCTCCTTACCACCAACCGCGCAGTCATCGGAGCCCAGATGAACCAGATCCCAGGTCGGAGAACCCGACTGAACCTGTACACGCACGGCCGCCAATCCGTCATGGGTTTCCTCCGCGATGGAAAGGCCGGCCTTGTCGGCGGCCGGCTGCCACAATGTGGCGCGAAGATCCTTTTGCAGATTTCCGCCGAAACCGGCGATGGTCACGGTTTCGTTCGCCGCAAATGATCCTGACGCCATTGCCAGGGCAGCAGCCCCAACCAACAAGCCTGATAATGTAACATGCCTGATTTGCATTGCTCGTTCTCCCGTTTGAGCTGACTGCTTCTCACGTCGCCCCGCTTCCCCTGCAGGGTCATCGACACTGTCGACAAATGTTTCGTATCGTGGCAATCTAGTTGATGAAATTAACTATCTAGTTTACATTGTCAACTAATTTTTTGACATGAAAATCCAATGCATTTCATGGAGACTGAATGAAACAGCCGCAAACCACCCAAACGCACTGGGATGTGAGGCCCGACAGAATGGCGGCAGAGGATCAGCGCTCCATTCCTTCCCTTGCGGGAAGCGCCACGCATGAGTCCGCATCTGGCACAGTGCATGTGGGCCCGAGCCCGGATGGCGATATCCGTGATCTCTTCTCCTTTGAGCTTCAGCGTCTTGCCGGCCTTTCCACGCGGATTGCCGCCCTGTCGATACGCCCCAAATATGGCATTACTGCACGCGAATGGCGCGCCCTTGCAGTGCTGAAATATCTCGGAAAAGTTCCGCTGCAGGAGCTTGCCAAGCATAGCGGTCTTCTCAAAAGCCAGATGAGCCGCACCGTCTCCGCAATGATCGATCGCGGCTATATAGAGAAGACCGCCAACCCAGGCGACGGCCGCAGCATCCTGCTGTGCCTGAGTGCCAAGGGCCTCGATCTGTCGGAACAGATTCTGGAAGATTCGTTTGAACGCAACGAGCACATGCTCTCTACGCTCAGCCAGGCCGAACGCCATATACTGATCGAACTCCTGCAACGCGTAACGCGCAGCAGCACGCAGTATTACCACCACCTGAAGCAGACGGCGTCACAGGCCGACTTGCAGCAGCTTGACGAGGAGTGACTAGACCTACGCGAAATTTAGTTGACATTATGAACTATATGGTTCACTTACTCAACCAAATAAAGATGGAGTGAATCGAATGGAGCGAACGGTAGTCATCTGTGAATGCTTCGCTCGGGACGGCCTGCAACACGAAACGGTGACGGTCCCGACCGACATAAAGATTGAACTGATCAATGCCTTCACCGCCGTAGGCTTTGATCGCATAGAAGCGACCAGTTACAGCAACCCCGTTCGCATCCCCTCATTTGCCGATGCCCCCGCTGTCCTGGCGGGGATCACGCGCCGGCAGAGCAGTCACTATAAGGCCACATGTCCCAATAGGCGCGCCATCGAGCGCGCCATTGCGGATACAGAGGCCGGATATGGCGCCGACGAACTGAGCCTTCTCGTATCGGCGACGGAGAGCCACACGCAACGCAATCTCGGCACGACACGGGATCAGCAATGGCAGAACATTGCCGACATGGTGAAACTGTCCGATGGACGCTTTCGCCTTGTCGGCGTCCTATCCATGGCTTTCGGCTGCCCGTTTGAAGGCAAGGTCGACGAAACCAGCGTCCTCACAGATATCGGACGTTTCGCCGCGCTTGGCGTCACCCATGTTTCAGTCTGCGACACCACCGGACATGCAACACCGTCACATGTAAAACGGCTCTTCCGACGCATCGCGGATGAAATGCCTGACATCATACCCATAGCACATTTTCATGACAGCCGCGGCAGCGGAATTGCAAATTGCGTGGCCGCCTTTGACGCGGGCTGCCGCTGGTTTGACAGTGCGTTTGGCGGTGTTGGCGGCCATCCCGCGCAAATCCAGTACGGACAGGGCTATACCGGCAATGTCGCCACCGAGGATCTCGTCAACCTTTTCGAAGCCGAGGGCATCCATACCGGCCTTGACCTTACCCGCCTCAGCCATACCTCGCAGCTGTGCGAAAAGGTGCTGGGCCGGGAATTGCACAGCCGCGTCGCCCGTGCAGGCTTCGGCCATCTCGCAGCATAGGATCACACGATGCAGCAAACCACCCAATCAGCCGTCCTGCTTGTCGAGGATCGCGGCGTAGTCCGCATCATAACGCTCAACCGCCCGGATAAATTGAATGCCCTCAACACGGCATTGACACAGGCTCTGCACGATGCCCTGATGGCCGCAGACCACGACGATGCCATTCGTGCCATCGTCCTTGCAGGAAACCAGCGCGGCTTCTGCGCCGGCGCCGATCTTTCCGAATTCAGCACCCTGACCCCGGCAAATCAGGATCTTGTCGACAAGCGTGCCGACCTGACCTGCCGCACGCAGGCCATGATGCAGAGTCTGTCGAAGCCCGTGGTGTCAGCTGTGTGCGGAGCGGCCGTCGGCGGGGGCGCAGGCCTTGCCATCGGCGCGGATATGATGGTCGCCGGTGCCAATCTCAAATTCGGTTACCCCGAACTCAAGCACTCGATCGTCCCAGCTCTTGTCATGACCGGCCTGCAGCGTTCGCTCGGGCGCAAGGCCGCCTTCGAAATGGTCAGTCTTGGCCGCCTGATCGGTGCTCAGGAAGCCTTGCAATTGGGTCTTGCCAATCGCGTGGTAGATCCGGAAGCCGTTCTTGAAACCGCTCTCGGGATTGCGCAACAATGGGCCAGCGCCAATCCGCAGGCCATGGCCGCCGTCAAGACTCTCTACTACACCGTGGCCGATCTTCCCTATGACCAGGCGATGGCAGCGGGCCGCGCGGTCAATGCCCGGATGCGCGGTTTTAGGGAAACGCAATCGTGAAGCCGCTTGAAGGGGTTCGCATTCTCGATTTCTCCCGCGTTCTCGCCGGCCCGATGGCAACCCAAATCCTCGCTGAACTGGGTGCTGACGTCACCAAGGTGGAACGGCCCGGAAATGGGGATGAATCGCGCTCTTTTGAACCACGTCTGCCCGAGGGCGAGAGTGCCTATTTCTTCGCCTTCAATCGCGGCAAGCGCTCGCTGACACTCAATCTGAAATCCCGAGAGGGTCAGGAGATTGCCGCGAAGCTAGCGGCGCAATCGGACGTGATCGTTGAAAACTTCCTGCCAGGCGATATGGACAATTTCAATCTCGGCTATGACGAGCTTTTGGCAAGCAATCCGGGTTTGATCTATGTCTCCAACACCGGGTTCGGCCAGACCGGCCCCTATCGTCATCGCCACGGCTACGACACCATCTTCCAGGCCCTGTCCGGCGTGATGCACCTGACCGGCCATCCCGATACGCCGCCAGCAAAGGCCGGCATACCCATAGCCGACATGTCATCGGGCTTGTGGATCGCCATTGCCATATTGACCGGTCTGGTCGGACGCGGGAAGAGCGGCAAGGGATGTCACATCGATCTGTCGATGATGGATGTGCAGGCAAGCCTGCTGGCGCTTGCCGCTGCCCGCCTCTTCGCGCTGGACGAGGACATAACCCGTGCAGGCACCGAACATCCCGGCCGCGTGCCTTCGGCAGCCTTTCAATGCCGTGACGGCGATTGGCTGCATGTCAGCGGAAGCGACCAGCACTGGCCCGCATTATGCACCATTCTCGGTCTTGATGCGCTTGCTGCCGATGCCACGCTTGCAACCAATAGTGGCCGCGTCGTCGCACGTGAGCAAGTGATGGTATCCATGCGCGGCGCCATTGCCGTACGGGAGCGCAGTGCGCTGGCGCAAGAGCTGCGGGCGGGCGGCATACCTGCCGGGGAAGTCAATACGGTGCGCGACATTCTCAATGATGCGCATATGACCGACCGGCAGATCGTCGGTGCGTTTGATCACCCGACCGCCGGGCGCTTTCCGGCTCTGCGCACGCCGATCCGCTTTGCGGGGTTCGATGATCCGCAGATCGGTTGCCCGCCGCCGCTCGGAGGGGACACGTTTGATATTTTGTCCGGTGAACTCGGGCTCAGCGGCGAGGCCATTGCCAAGCTGAAAGAGGATGGAGTGATTTGACGATGGACGCCACAGCACCAGTCACCTGCCATCATGACGGCCCGATAGCCCATGTCGTCCTCAACCGGCCATCGGCGCGCAATGCCTTGAATTTGCCGATGTGCCTCAAACTGCGCTCGGTCTTCGAACAGCTGGATGCCGACAATGCGACGCTCGTCATCCTGCTCTCGGCCAACGGTCCGGTCTTTTGCGCGGGCGCCGATCTGAAGGAACGCGCCGACAAGGATGAAACCTGGATGATCGCCCGCAGGCGCGCTTCCTTCGCCGCCTATGACGCCATTGCCCGCTGCCGCAAGCCTGTCGTCGCCCTGACGCAAGGCCCCGTCGTCGGCTCCGGCGGCGAGATCCTGATGAGCTGCGATTTCGTCATTGCATCGGAACTCACCACATTCCGCTTTCCTGAACCGCAATGGGGGACCGTTGGCGCGACCCAACGTCTGCAACGTGTCATCGGCAAGATGCGCGCCAAGGAGCTTTTGTTCACCGGACGCACCATGCCGGTCGATGAAGCCTATGAACGAGGGCTGGTTGCCCGCATCGTTCCACCCGATCAACTGGCTGTAACGGGACAGGAAATCGCGGCAGGCATAGCGGCTGCGCCCGCGCTTGCCATGTCCCTCACCAAGCAGGCAGTCGACCTCGGTCATGAAACCGATCTCGGCAATGGCATCCGCATCGAGATGGCGGCCATCGAACGGTGTCTTGCCGATGGCGGATGGCGCAACGGCATTCAAAAATTCAACGACCGGACGGGTATGGAAAGGGCTGGCGATGAGCAGGGGTGATATCAATCTTGACGCAATCTGTCCTTTGACCGTCGCTTCCGCCCTTGCCCGTGCGGCGATCAGCGCTCCCGATGTGGAAGCGATTGTCGCCAGCGATGGCCGCATTACCTATGACCAGCTTGCCAGGGAGGTGGCAATCATCAGCAAGGGATTGCAGGCTCAGGGCGTACGCAAGGGGGATCATGTTGGCCTATGCCTTGGCAATTCGGTGCGCTGGGTGGCGACATTTTTGGCGCTGGGCTCTATTGGCGCGGTGACAGTCCCCATCAATACCCGCTTTGTCGCAGCGGAAATGGCTTATGCGCTGGATCAGTCGCAGGTCAAAATGCTCATTACGTGCGACCGTTTCCTCAAGGTCGATTTCATTGCCCTCCTGCGACAGATCTGTACCGGGATCGACAAAGCGCTTCCCGATGCAGCCTTGCCCTTCCTTGGCAAGGTCATCGTCATCGGGACCGACGTTCCCGCCTGCGCGATCGACTGGGATGAAATGATTCAATCCGGCATTGATGGTTCAAATTTCGAACTGTCGGCCGCAGAGCCGGACGATCCGCTGCTCATACAATACACCTCAGGCACCACCTCCTTTCCCAAGGGTGTCTTGCTGACCCACCGCAACATGTTGGCCAATGCCTATTTTTCCGGCCTGCGGATGGGGTTGCGCGTCGCCGACCGGTTTCACAGCGCCCGGCCCTTTTTCCATGTGGCAGGCACAACATTGTCGATTCTTTCAGCCCTGCAGCAGATGGCAACATTGGTGAGCATGGACCGTTTTGAACCCGGCGAAGCCCTCCGGCTGATGGAGGCCGAAAAATGCACGCATTTTTCCGGCAATGACACCATGGCCCTGATGCTCCTCAATCATCCGGACCTGCCCGCGCGAAAACTCGTCCTGCGCGGGGCATGGCTTGCCGCATCACCGACAATCGTTCGCCGCGTCATTGATGAACTCGGCGCGCGCGAATGCGTGGTCGGTTACGGCCTTTCCGAAGCATCGCCCAATGTGGCGCAGTCCTGCTTCTGGGAAGCGGAGGAAATCCGGGGCAGCGCCGCCATGCGCATACAGTCCGGGGTCAGCGTCCGCATTCGCACGGCGGATGGGGGCGAGGCTGCAGCAGGTCAACCGGGTGAAATTCTGGTGCATGGCTGGAATGTCATGCAAGGCTATTTCAACAAGCCGGAGGAAACCGCTGCCGCTCTCGATGCGGACGGCTGGCTTTCGACCGGCGATCTTGGACAATGCGATGATGCGGGCCGCCTCACCTTTCTTGGCCGCGTCAAGGATATCGTGCGTGTCGGCGGGGAAAATGTCTCCCCCGCCGATGTCGAGAATGTGTTGCACCGCAATCCCGCCATCCGGCAGGCCGCCGTTGTCGGCGTTCCCGACGAGCGCCTGGTCGAGGTAACCGCAGCTTTTGTCATTCTCAATGATGGGGTGACTGCAACCGCTGAGGAGATCATGCAATGGTCAAAGGGTGAAATGGCGGGTTTCAAGGTGCCGCGCCACATATGGATCGTGGACGGCTTCGAGACCATCGGCATGACCGCCAGCGCCAAGATCCAGAAGAAGCAGCTTGCGGAACATGCTCGCACGCTTCTCGGCCTGTGAGGTGGTCCCCATGCGCATAGAAACATCCGTCACCCGGCTTCTTCGTATTGACCTGCCGATCATTCAGGCCGGCATGTCCTGGGCTTCCTCCAATGCAGCGCTTCCACTTGCTGTCTCGCAGGCAGGGGGGCTCGGTGTCATTGCCGCCGGGCCGATGTATCGCGACGATCTGGCCGTAGCGATTGACGAGGTGCAGGCGGGCACTGACCGGCCTTTCGCCGTTAATTTGCCGCTCTATCGCAAAGGCGCCGATGAGATAATCGACCTGCTGGTCGAAAAGCGTATTCCGGTCCTCATTGCATCGCAGGGAGGCCCTGGGAGATACCTGCATCGTTTCAAACCGATTGGCACCGTATGCCTTCACGTCGTGGCAGGCGAGGACCATGCCCGCAAGGCGGCCGATGCCGGCGTTGACGGACTGATTGCAGTGGGCGGCGAAGCTGGCGGTCATCCGCCGCCGGATCTGGTTTCAACATTGGTGCTTGGGCGCGCCATCGCCAAGGCTGTTCCGCATGTGCCGCTTGTACTCAGCGGCGGATTTACCGATGGCCAGGGGCTGGCGGCAGCGCTGTCGCTTGGTGCAGGCGCGGCACAGTTCGGCACGCGCTTCATGCTGTCGCGAGAAGCCCGGCTTCATGACGCCTATAAGGACTGTCTGCTGCAGGCGCGCATCGGCGATACGGTTATCGTGGGACGTGACCTCGGCATGATCCGCGTGCTTCGCAATGTCTTTGCCGACCGCATGATGGAAATCGAGCGCCAGGATACGGCGGAAGATGTCAGGCGCGCGTTTTTCCAAACTGCCTCCCTGAAAGCTGCGGCCTTCGGCGGCGACACACAAATGGGCAAGCTTGAGGCAGGCCAGAGCGCTGGCCTGGTTTCGGATATTCTCCCGGCGACAGACATCGTGCGGCGGGTCGCACTCGAATATGCGGCAACCGTCAACGCGCTGCCCATTCCCAATGAAGACGAGGAAAGAAAACTCCATGCTGGATAAACCACTCTTGATTGACGGCACCTGGCGTGCGCCCTCCGGAACCCGTGCGGGCGAAGTCAGGAATCCTGCAACTGGCCAAACGATCGCCCGCCTGCCCTTCTGTGAAAAGGCCGATCTCGATGACGCCCTCGCGGCTGCCGCCAAAGGTTTTCAAACATGGCGCAAGATGACAGCGCTGGAACGGGCCAAGATCATGCAACGCGCTGCGGCGCTTCTGCGCGAGCGGGCCGATGCGATTGCGCACCACATGGTTCGTGAACAGGGCAAGCCGCTGACCGAAGCCCGCGGTGAAGCCAACGCCGCACCGGAACATGTCGAATGGCATGCGGAAGAAGGGCGCCGCACCTATGGCCGCGTCATTCCCTCCCGCATTCCCGGCGCGCGCCAGATGGTGATCAGGGAGCCAGTCGGCCCGGTTGCCGCTTTTTCACCTTGGAATTTCCCCGTCAACCAGCTGGTGCGCAAAATCTCTGCAGCCCTGGCCGCCGGGTGTTCGATCATCGCCAAACCACCCGAGGAAACCCCGTCGGCCTGTATTGAGCTCGCCCGTGCATTTCAGGATGCTGGCGTGCCCGATGGTGTCATCAACATCGTCTTCGGCGTTCCCGCGGAAGTATCCGAGTATCTGATCGCATCGCCGGTCATCCGCAAGATTTCCTTTACCGGCTCGGTGCCCGTCGGCAAGCATCTGGGCGCATTGGCTGCCGCTGGCGTCAAACGCGCGACAATGGAACTGGGCGGACATGCACCCTTCATCGTTGCCGAAGACGCTGATATCGAGGCGGCCGTGCGTCTTGGCGTCATGCTCAAATTCCGCAATGCCGGGCAGGTGTGCGCGTCACCAACCCGCTTCTATATTGAAGAGCCCGTGTACGACGCGTTTCGCGCGGCTTTCGTCGCAGCAACTCAGCGCCTGAAGATCGGCGATGGTCTCAACGCGGCAACGCAGATGGGCCCGCTGGCCAATCCGCGCCGGCTCGACGCCATGGACGACTTTGTCGAGGATGCCATCGCGGCGGGCGCACATCTGGATTGCGGCGGGCGCCGGGCCGGCAATGCCGGCTTCTTCTTCGAGCCGACGGTATTATCGAATGTCCCCGAAAACGCGCGCATCATGAATGACGAGCCTTTCGGTCCCATCGCCGCATTGGCGAAGGTCGCATCCATCGACGAGGCAATCACGCGCAGCAACCGGCTCGACTTCGGCCTCGCCGCCTTTGCTTTCACCCGCTCGCTTGCGACCGCCAACCGGTTCTCGGATGAGCTGCAAGCAGGCATGGTGTCGATCAACCATTTCGGCATTGCAGCGGCAGAAACACCCTTCGGCGGCATCAAGGAGAGCGGCTACGGCAGCGAGGGCGGCGCGGAAAGCCTCGATGCGTTCATGACCGTGAAATTCATCAGCCATATCGGAGCCTGAGCAAGTCAAATCTAGCGGGGAGGAGGAATCCCGGTGCAAACCTATGACTACATTGTCGTTGGCGCAGGATCTTCGGGCTGTGTTCTGGCGAATCGGCTGGTGACGGCTGGCAAGAGCGTGCTGCTGCTCGAAGCCGGAGCACGCGACAACACGCCATTCATCCATATTCCCGCCACTTTCGTTCGCGTGCTCGGCACGAAGCGGACATGGATGTACCGCACTGAACCGGAGCCCGGCGCCAATGGCCGAGTGCTCACGGTCCCGCAAGGGCGCACGCTTGGCGGTGGCTCCTCCGTCAACGCAATGATCTATATTCGCGGGCAGGCGGAAGACTATGATACGTGGCGCGATCTGGGCTGCGCGGGCTGGGGTTACAGCGAGGTTCTGCCGGTCTTCCGCCGCTCGGAAGACAATGAAACGTTTTCCGATGCATTCCATGGCACAGGCGGCGCGTTGAAAGTATCCGAACCGCGCCATCGCCACCCCATCAGCTCGGCCTTCGTGCGCGCAGCACAGGAAGCGGGCCTGCCCTACACCGCCGATTTCAACGGCGCGACGCAGGAAGGCATCGGGTTCTATCAGACAACAACCTTTAACCAGAAGCGCGCCTCCACCGCTGCGACTTTTCTGAAGGCGGTCCTGAAATCACCTTTGCTGACCGTCCGGACGGAGAGTGAAGCACACGGCCTCATTCTTGAAAATGGCGCGGCTGCCGGCATTTGTTACCGCACACGCGACTGCACCATGCACACCGCGCGCGCCAGGGAGGAAGTTGTCCTGAGCGCTGGTGCACTGGCCACGCCCAAACTGCTGATGCTCTCGGGTATCGGCCCTGGCGCGGAGTTGCAGCAGCATGGCATAGCAGTGATGCGCAACCTTCCGGGCGTAGGCGAAAATTTCCAGGATCACATCACCGCTTCAGTATACGGCGTAACCGACAGTCCCATCTCGCTCAAGGGACAGGACAGGGGCTTTCGCGCCATCGCAAACGGCCTGCAATATATGGTCACCAGGTCCGGCCTGCTGACATCGAATGTCGTGGAAACCGGCGGCTTTGTCGATACGTCCGGCAAAGGCAGACCCGACATCCAGTTCCATGTGACGCCAGCGCTTGTCGGCGATGCGCTACGCGGACAGATGGAAGGACACGGTGTGTCGATCAATCCCTGCATCCTGCGTCCGCTATCGCGTGGCAAGGTTTCGCTGCGCAGCTCTGATCCGCAGGACCCGATTGTCTTGATCGGCAACAACCTGACGCATCAGGACGATGTCGACACGCTCGTGCGGGGCATCCGGCTGGCCCGCCGCATTCTGGCAGCCCCATCCATGCGTGCCCTGGGTTTCCGCGAATTTTTACCAGGGCCAGGGGCGGAAAGCGATACACAACTGGTGCAACACGCCCGCTCTATGGCCAAGACGGTCTATCACCCGGCTGGCACCTGCAAGATGGGAAATGATTCACTGGCGGTCGTGGACAACAGGTTGAGGGTCATTGGCGTGCCGCGCCTGCGCATTTCCGATGCCTCGGTCATGCCGACCCTTGTCAGCGGCAACACCAATGCCCCCTGCGTCATGATCGCTGAACGTTGTGCCGATTTCCTCCTCGGACGGGACAACGGCCAGTCATGATCCCACGAAGGAGAATGGAAGCATGGCAGCCGGACAGATATTGCATAACGGAAGAATTCATACACTCGATACGGCCTCCAGCGTTGTTGATGCCATCGCCTTCGGCCGGGACGGCAAAATACTTGCGCTCGGCCGACTGCACGACATGCAGTCGTTGATCGATGAAACAACCGAAGTGTTTGACCTGCAAGGCTGTTTTGTGATGCCGGGTCTCATTGATTTTCATCTCCATGCGCTGCCGGGCATGATCGTCAAATTGTACAGCACCCGGCTTAAGCCGACTGACAATTTTGCGGCCGTTCTTGAGCGTATCCGGCTTGCCGCTCTTGAACCGGGGGAACGCGAATGGATTGTCGGCAGTGCGTTCGGGCCATCGGCACTGGCGGACATGCAGCAACTGGGCGCCCAGGCGTTGCATATGCTCGATGCCGTCAGTAATGGACGACCGGTCGTCCTCGAACATGTCAGTGGGCACGGCATCTTTGCCAATTCAGCGGCCTTGGCCCGTGCTGGTATCACCGCGCATACGCCCAATCCGCCGGATGGCGAAATCGTCAAGGCGGCCGGCCAGGTGACTGGCTTGCTGCATGAAACTGCCGCATGGCTAGTACAGGACAAAATTCCCGCCCTCACCCGGCAGCAGATGATCGATGTTGCAGGAAAGGCTGTTGCATTGTTCAACAGCGTGGGAATGACCGGTTTTTGTGATGCCAGCAGCACGCTGGACATGATGGAGACATTTCGTGCCCTTGACGATCAGGGCCGCCTCACCTGCTGGGCCGGGTTTACCCTTGCGCTGAGCAGTACGTGCCCGGGCTACGACCCGGCGGCAGCCGAACGCCTTCTGGCCGAACACCGGAACATTTGCGGGGAACATATGATCGCCAGTGCAGCCAAGATTTTTCTTGATGGTGTTCCATCCTTGCGTACGGCAGCCATGATCGACCCCTACCCGTCCGATGATCCCGACGTCCAGCCGGATCATCGCGGTGCCATTGCCCTTTCACCCCAGGAACTGGCGGCGGAAATTGCACGCTTCGACAGACTGGGGCTTAGTGTCAAGATACATGCCATCGGCGACCGTGCTGTTCTCACGGTTATCGACGCGGTCGAAGCGGTTCGGCGAACAAATGGCCCCAATGGTCCACAGCATCACATCGCGCATGGCCAGTTCATTCGGCCTGACGATATCGCGCGTCTGTCGCAGTTGAATATCCTTGCCGACCTCAACCCGCCCTTGTGGTTTCCCAGCAGCGCAAGTCTGACGCATAAAAGGATCGTCGGTGATCAGCGGTACGCCTCAACGTGGCCGGTGCGCAGCCTGCTCGACGCCGGTACAGACGTTGCCGTCGGGTCGGACTGGTTGACCATCTTTGCGGATATCAATCCCTGGCACGCCCTTTCCGGCCTGCTCACGCGCCGCGACCCCACCGGAAAATTTCCCGGTGTCCACGCGCCTGAACAGGCCATCAGCCTCCACCACGCTCTTCCGCTTTTCACCAGAAACCCTGCATTGGCCATGCGGCTTGGCGAGAAAACCGGCCAATTGGCTGTTGGCTTTTCTGCCGATCTGATTGTGCTCGATCGCGATCTAACCACGATATCTCCCGAACATATTGCCGGCACAAAGGTCCTGGCTACATTCTTTCAGGGGCGACTTGTTCATCCTGCCGATAAGCAGGTAAAAGGAATCTTCAGACTAACAACCCATGTATAATATCAGTTTTTCTACATATGGCGCATTCAGGCGTTCGTTTGACAATGCCGATAATAAGCAAATTTCGAGCATTTGAGATTGTAGCTCAAATGTCTACAAACATAGCCGACCATCAAGCGGTAAAAGTCGCATGGTCATGAAGTGGTGTTTTGCAGCGAAATCGCGGGATGGCTGTGAAAAGCTTGAATTGACGGCTTTCAGTGGTGCGGCGACATTTGCAGTCCATAGCAATACACGAGGAAAAACGACGGATGAGCCAAACCGCTGGCGCCACATGGCAAACGCACCGAAAGACGGTAGCCGAATCCTCGTAACGATCCGTCCATCTGAACAGGGGCAGCCCCCAGTGGATGGATACTGAAAGACAAACCATCAGGACAGCAGGATAAAAGCCCAATTTAACCTGGGTACTTCAATTTTACGATATCCGGTTAGCTTTTCTCGCGGGTTGACTTTAGGGATTGCTTACCCAACTATACCGAGATGAAATATACTGCTAAAACCATTTGCGATTATCTATATCGGGTTTTCCCCATCGCGGGATATTAACCCCCGGCTCGGTTGCCCATGCTTCGAGTCGAGGGGCGCCACATAACGACTGCGATCAGGATGAAAGGGGCTTTGGGCTCCCGCGTCCATGACACATTCATAATAAAATAGTTACACTGAAAAGTCGGCACTGAATCCCCACCCTAAGGGCGATGTGCGGATCGAAAAGAGATGAGCATTGAAATGCAGCACATGCGACAGACCAAACGCAAACCCAACATCCGTATATCGCAGACTGATCATTCAAGATTGACTGCGATAGCGAGTAGCTCGATGACAGAAAATCCGGAAGTTTCCGAGGAATTGCTAGACGAACTTGATCGCGCCAAGGTTGTCGCCGACGGATCCATTGCTGCCAAAGTAGTGCAGATGGGTTCGACCGTTACGTACAAAGCTTCGACCAATGACACAAAAACCGTCAAGCTCGTCTTCCCGGGAGAAGCGGATATAACCCAAGGCAAGGTCTCTATTCTCACGCCGATCGGGACGGCGTTGATCGGCTTGTCCATCGGGCAATCCATTTCGTGGACTGCCCGCAACGGGCGTAGTCATGAACTGACGATCCACGACGTCATTCACCCACTCAACGTGGACCAACAACCAATCTCGGAAAAATCCGTTAGGCCCTCCAACGAGTAGTAGAGAGGGGATTGCTGCAAGACGAATCCGCACAGACTGTTCTAGCGGCAGTCTGGCAATGTCGTTCCCCGGCTGACGGAGGTAATGGCTACCCGGCAAACCCGGTGCGGTTCACTTGCTTGTACCAGGAACAACTTATTGAGGATCCGCTTCTAATTCTGCAGACGCTCGCTCAATCGACAGAGGAAACAAAGCTCGCTATGCACTGGTGCCGTTAGTCCTGCAAAAATGATCGCCCCATCATAGGGCATCAAAATCTCGCTGCCATCCGCACGTTTCCCGATGAGTTCACCTTCGTTGACGGGTTCGCCAGCTGCAAATTGTTTTACCAGATGGTCCTCATCATGATCGGCGAGGATGGCATCGCATATTTCCAGCACACGCGGTGTTTGGGCTTGTGGCCGCGCGTCCGCAACCATACCCAGAGATGCCATGCCATTGACGAGACAGTCATAACCAACCTGTGGTCCCTTTGGGTCCAGATGCTGGCCACATTCAACCGTAACCCCATAGCCGCCGGTAGAGCGCATATATTCGGTTGTGCCTATACCATGCAGTGATGACAGGCCTTCGATTACGCCTGCATCGCGTTTTTGCTTTAGTGCTTTTTCATGCGCAGGCAGCCAGCCATGCACAACGAGCGGAAGATCAAGTGCTTTCGCCAGTTTAGTCTCTGCCGCTTCATGGGCAAAAGGTTCGAGCGATCCGTTGTTATCCCGTGGGCCGATCAGTGCGAAAGCTTCTCCTTCCGAGCTGAAAGAATGCAAATCAATCAACACATCATGAGCCCGTAGCAGCGGGCACATAATATTGGCCACGCGATCTTCATTGTCCTGCGGCATGGCACTTTCCGCAAGATTGCGATTAAAGTTGCGATCTCCGATGCGCGTATTCCTGCGGAAGGCAAGCCCGTTGACCACCGGCACAAAAGTAACCATGCCGCATTCCAGTTCTCTTTGTCCTGTGCGAAACTCATTGATCAGACGGCTGATCGCATAAGGGCCGGCTGGCTCGTTGCCATGGACAGAACCTGTAACAATCAAACGCGGCCCAGGTTTCATACCGTGAAACGTAACGCTCTCAATGGATTTTGGCGGCGCGCTAACAAAGGGCGCGAGCGGCGTCACCGGATCGTCAATTGAAGCGATGTCGACGACCATACCGGGGCACAGACGCCGCGCCAGTTCCATCAAATGCTCATGTGCCACGACCACGCAACCGGATGTGCCGCTGTAATCCGGTCGTGCCGTGTGCATGAAAATGGCTGAACCGCCACGAGCCTCAGGCAGCGCATCGTTCCAGCCAACAGGTATGATCAGATCAAACAGCCTCTCGCCACGGCGTGAAGCTTGTGTTTCGTCTGTTTCGAACACCAGCTGATTATAGAAGGGGCTGTCGGCATCTTCGATCCAGCGGTAATTTTCAGGCTTGGGCAAAAACGGAAAATCAAAGCCACGAGGCTCGTCACCGAAAACCGTCGGATCATAAAACCCATAACGCAAGGGATGACGGCCACGCGGCGTTTTACCGTCGCCTTCCCGTTTCAACTGCGGATCCACCAGGCCGTTACGGCCGATGGCGCACTTGACGGTCCAGTCACCTATGGTCAGCAGACCAATATGCGGGGTTTGTGGATCATACCCAGTACGCACGACAATTGTGGGTTGTTCGAGTGTTCCGACCATAAACGGGTTTTGACTCATGGGATTAGCCTTGTTCTAACAAATGGCAACGAGCGCGGTGGAAATGCGCACCGGACGAATTGATAAATGACGGAATATCGCCCTCGCGGCATTTGTCGAATGCGGAAGGGCAACGCGGATTGAACGCACAGCCAGGCGGGGGATTAAGCGGTGATGGTGCTTCACCCTGCATCCGGCGCTGGCGCGCCATGGGGGCCAGTGGATCGGGGATGGCGGCGATCAAGGCCTGCGTATAGGGATGCAGCGGGCTCGTGAAAATATCACTCCATACGCCCTCTTCAACGATGCGGCCCAGATACATCACTGCGATGCGGTCACTCATATGTTCAACGACGCCGAGATCGTGCGAAATCATCAAAAGCGCGATACCGAGTTCGTCTTTCAATTCCAGCAACAAATTGATGATCTGTGCGCGTATGGATACATCAAGAGCAGAAACAGGTTCGTCGCAGACAAGCAGTTTCGGTTGAACAATCAAGGCACGCGCGATGCAAATACGCTGCCTTTGGCCCCCAGAAAACTCGTGTGGCTTGCGATCCGCCGCTTCAGGTTTCATACCAACCTTAGCCAACATGTCCGTCACGCGGGCCTCGACCTCGGCACTATCTTTCATACCATGGAGACGCAATGGCGCGGCAAGAGCCTCGCGCACGGAACGGCGCGGATTGAGCGACGCAAACGGATCCTGAAATACCATCTGCACATTGCGGGCCTGAGCGAGTGGATCGTTTTTAACAGCTGTCGGCACATCCTGCCCTGCCACATGCACCGATCCGGAAGTGATGGGGACAAGTCCCATAATGGCGCCGGCAAGCGTGGATTTTCCACAGCCGCTTTCGCCGACCAGACCGAGGCATTCGCCGGCTTTGAGAGAGAGATCAATTCCGTTGACAGCTTTCAGTGTCTTTTTTCGAAAGCCTTCGCGAACAGAATAATGAATGCACAGATCTCGAATGGCGAGTACTTCGGCAGTGCTGCCGTTCTTGCCGCCATCTGTTGGTGGCAACGCGATGCTCTGCTCAGTCATGATGGAAACACCTAATCGAACCCAGCTCATCAAGGGACGCTACGGGCGGCATAGCCTCCCTGCACGCGTCGGTGACACGCGGACAACGCGAAGCAAAACCACACCCGATATCGCGCTCCATCAAGCCTGGAACGACACCTTTGATTTCGGTTAATCGGGAGCGGCCTTCCCGCAAACGACGGCCGAGGAGCGGCAAAGAGGCTACAAGCCCATGCGTATAAGGGTGGCGCGGATCGGTAAAAATCTCACTGGCAGGACGCTGTTCTACAATGTGGCCAGCATACATAACCGCCACCCGATGACACATGCGCGCAACAAGCCCCAGATCATGCGAAATCATCAGAACTGCTGTGCCCCGGGCTGTGCACAAATCAAGAATGAGTTCAACAATTTCTGCCTGAATGGTCACATCCAGTGCGGTTGTCGGCTCATCGGCAATCAGCAACGCCGGGTCGCAAGCCAGCGCGATCGCAATCATCACACGCTGGCGCATGCCACCGGAAAGCTGATGCGGATAATCCTTGATGCGCCGTTCCGGGCTTGGAACCTGTACCTGCTCCAGTGCCTCTATGGCTTTGAGCCGGGCCTGACGAGTGTTCATGCCTTTATGCAGCACGAACATTTCGCCGATCTGGTCACCGATTGTCATCAGAGGATTGAGCGAGGTCATCGGCTCCTGAAAGATCATGGCGACGCGGTCGCCGCGCAGGCGGCGCAAATCTTTGTTGGGCAAGCGGTTTATATCCTGCCCCTCCAGGAGTACGCATCCCTGCGTGACATTCATCGGGGCGCGCAGCAAACCCGCAATCGTCAGCGCACACAGACTCTTGCCGCAGCCGGACTCTCCAACAAGCCCGAACACTTCACCGGCTTGGATAGAAAAATCAATCTGGTTGACCGCCGGAAAGTTTCGTCCTTGAGCGCGCAGCGCAATCGAAAGATTTTGGACCTGCAGAATAGATTTGTCAGCCATCAGCGTTTTGACCTCCCGTGCGGATCAAGCAGGTCACGCAAGCCGTCGCCCAGCATATTGAAGCCAAGCACGGTGATGAAGAGCGCCATTCCCGGAAAAATCGCAACCCATGGCGCAACCATGAGCTGCTCGCGTGCCCGTGCCAGCATACCGCCCCAACTCGGTGCAGGCGGAACAACACCCAACCCCAGAAAGGACAGTGATGCTTCTGCCATAATGGCCGATCCGATACCCATTGTGGCCACCACAATGAGCGGCCCGCCAATATTCGGCAGGATTTCACGCAGCATGATGTAGAATTTACCGAAGCCAAGCGTGCGGGCCGCCTGCACATAGTTTTGTGATTTTTGAGTCAGAACCTGCGCCCGCGAAATACGGCAGCTATAGGCCCAGTCCGTCAAACCAAGGGCTATCAGCAGACTGAGCAGTCCGGGTCCAAGAACCGCCATGAGAGCCAAGGCAAACACAATGGTCGGAATGGATAGCATCAGATTTGTCAGGCCTTGCACAAACTCGTCCCACCAGCCGCCGAGATAACCGGCGGAAAGGCCAAGCAGAACGCCTATGCACGTGTTCATCGTCTGAACAGCAAGTCCGATCATAAGCGAGATCCGCGCCCCATAGGCAATGCGTGAGAAAATGTCCCGGCCCTGCTCATCGGTACCAAACCAGAACTGCGCACCTGGTGCTTCTTCTGCATAAAGAAGATTGGAGTTGGAAACCGGATCGTAATGGGCAATCCACGGCGCAAACAGCGCCACCAGAATGATGGTCACGAAGATTGTGAGCCCTATGACAAGATTGGAGCGGAACATCAGTGCTGCCTGTTCTGTTCAGAATATTTGCATGATTGCAAAGAACGCTTTCCCATAAGCACTCAGCGGTATCGAATGCGCGGGTCGATCGCGAGATAAGCGATATCGACAAGCGTGTTGATGATGAGAAAGAAGAGCACGATCACAAGAATGCAGCCTTGAACCGTTGGTATGTCGCGCATGGAGACCGATTGCGTCAAAAGCGAACCGATACCCGGCCACGCAAACAAGTTCTCAATGACGACCGAGCCACCCAGCATGGAGCCGAATTGCAGGCCGATTGTCGTCAGCACCAATACAAAGGCGTTGCGTGCCATATGTTTGGTAACAATGCGGAATTCCGAGTTTCCTTTTGATCTGGCCGTGCGGACAAAATCAGCATTCATGGTTTCCAGCACAGCTGCGCGGGTCGTGCGCGCCAAAAGCGCCATAGGGGCGATACCAAGCGTCAGGGCAGGCAGCACCAGATTCCTGATATTGCCGTTGCCATAGCCAAAAGTGGGCAACCAGCCCAGTTTGAGCGATATGAAATACATGGCCAGCAAACCAAACCAGAAACCGGGCAGCGAGAGACCGGAAACGGCTGTGATCATGGCCGTTGTATCCAGCCATGTGCCCTGTCGTACGGCTGCCAGAAAGCCAAGCGGCAAACCGATGACGATGGCAAAGGCAATCGCCGCAACGGCGAGTTTGAATGAGGCGACTATGCGGGTGGATAGCATCGTGGTGACAGGGCGTTGTGTGGAAAAGGACGTGCCGAGATCACCTGTTGCAAGCCCGGAAATATATTTGCCGAACCGCTGTGGCAACGGATCTTTCAAACCCAGTTCCTTTTCAAGGCGTTCAGCAACCGCCGGATCAATGTCGCGTTTGTCGCTGGAGAGCGAAGACACAAATGTGCCTGGCATGACGCCGAATAGAAAAAAGATCAGCGTTATTGCAGCAAAAACCGTGACCAGAGATTGTAGCAGTCGCCTGCCAATCACCACCAACATAGGAATATCCATAAATTGTGGTTAGAGGGACCCGGCCGATGTTACGGCGGCTTGGAAAATCGACCCTTGTCGGGAAATGTCGAACCCAGGGTCTTTCAGCTTGTTTCGTGATGTTCTGGCAGTTCGGCATATTGCCGGACTGCCAGAACGGAGCAACAGCTCGATTAACGGCCAGGCGCGTTGGCGTCGAGCCAAAGCGAATCCACTTCGATGATGGCGGCTTCGGTCACGTTGCTGTCAACGCCGTGAATCCACGGCTGGGTTGCCACTACTGCCTTATTGTAGTTGTTGAACCAGACCGGCGCCTTTTCAAAAATATAGGCATCCGCTTTCTTCAAAAGCTCAATGCGTTTGGCCGGATCCGATTCAGCCGAGGCCGCGTCCAGAATTGCGTCATAAGCGGGGTCTTTGAAGGCACTGCGGTTACAGCCCGGACGGCTGATACGGCTGTCGAAGCAGCGCAAAGCGGTGAGCGGATCAGGTCCCGTGCCCGCAGAACGAAACCATGCCATGGCCGATCCCTGATTCATTTCATCAACAAGCGTGTTGGAATCCACGACCTTGGCTTTGGCGGTGATGCCTACCTCTTTGAGAAATGGCATCATGGCTTCCAGAACACCGAGGCTCGATGTACCTTCCGTCACGGATATTGTCACTTCAAAGCCATTGGGATAACCGGCTGCCGCCAGTAGTTCCTTGGCTTTCGCCGGATCATATGGATAGGGCGCGCGGTCTTTGTCAAACGCCGGGGATGTTGTTGGTAGCCAACCCGTCGCCTTATACGCTTTGTCTTTGAGAAGTTTGTGGATGATGATGTCACGGTCAACAGCATAGTTGATTGCCTGCCGCACACGCACATCGTCAAATGGCTTCTTTTCAGTGTTGAGGCCCATATGGCGGGTGAACACCTCCGAAATTTCAATCAGGCCCTTGGAAAGTTCTGGGTCCGCCTTGTAAAGAACATAAGCGTTTTCTGACAGAACGGTGGCGTCCAGCTCGCCAGCGCGAAACGCCATATCAAGCGCGCTGTTATCACCGGATATGGTGAAATCCACTGCATCAGCATAAGGCTTGCCCTGTTTGTAATATTTGTCGAATTTTTTGCCCGAGATTTTTGAACCTTCAACGTGATCGCCAAAGGTAAACGGTCCAAGGCCAACGGGGTGGCTGAGGAAATTGCCGCTTTCTACTTCTTCTTTTGGCAGAATAGCTGTGATGGCTTCGAAGAACTGCGTGCCCGGATCGACAAGGTCTTTGAATGTGAGCGAGAAGGTGCGGTCATCGATCTTTTTAATGCCGCCGATTTCTTTGACTTCACCCTTGGAATATTCCTGCGCACCGACGAGTGTACCGACCTGCACTGCGCCCGGATAACCCTTCGCCGGGTCCATGATACGCGTATAGGACCAGACCACATCATCTGTGGTCAGCTTACGACCATTGTGGAAATAGATGTTGTCAAACAGTTTGTAAGTGAACGTTTTACCGTCATCACTGGCTTTAACCAATTCAGCCAGATCAAGAGCAGGCGCGTTTTTGGCTGAATCCCATGTATAAAGGGAGCGGTGAAACGCTTTGGAGACCACCATGTCCTGTGAGTTGTAAGTTGCATGCGGGTCAAGACTTTTGAGGGCCGCGCCATAGGGCGCTGCCAAATGCAGCGTCCCGCCGGGCTTCGGCTCATCGGCCCAAGCTGAGCTTGCAGGAACAGCCGCGGACAATGCGGCGGCAATCAATGCAGCTTTTATGATCGAGCGATAGTTCATAATTTTCCCCTTTTTCATTGATTGGCTGGTCAGCTTATTTTTGGAAGGCATATCGGTAAAAGTGCTGCGCGAAATTGGGCAGAAAACTTTTGTCATTCGCTGACCATTCCCCATCGCACATCACACAGAGAACAAAACTTTTCCCGTCAGGCGTTTCCCCGTAGACCAGATCGTGCCTGGTCCAGGACGTATGACCCGCTTTCGACCACGTCATGACATCCCGCGGCAAACCCTCAACCAAAAAACCACGGACCTGATCACCCTCAGGATCGCCATCATTGGAATGGCGCTGAAACTCACGGTTCATCAGCCCCATCATCCAATCGGAGCGCGCATGCGCACCGCGCGCAATGTCGTGCATCAAAGCTGCTGCGGATAAGGCGGTGAGACGATTTCCATTTTTGCCATTGCGGATCTGCTGCGCGCGGCCATACGGGCTGTCCTCATATGTGCCATGCAATACGTTGATACCCGCAAATTCCGGACGGTTCTGCGATTCATACCATTGCTGAACGCGGTGGCGCGCCGCGCACCATTCTTCAAGCGCTTTTCCCTGCAATGGCGCGCCATCATCAGCACCGGTCAAACGTCCCACGAGATAAACCGTCGCCTCGTTGGAGGAAATGGCCATCATCTGTTCGGCGGCACGATCATCTTCCGCGTGTTCAGCCAAGCGGCCTTCTTCACGGAAAGCCGCCAACGCATTGAGAAAAAACAGCTTCACGACACTTGCCGGATAAAGCGGTTTGATTGCCCGATGTCCAAACCATGACAAATTCAGGAATGCGCCGGGATCAACCAGGCGCAAGGGAGCATCGAAGAGACAGCCAGCCAGACTGACACGGCTTTCATCACGAGCGCCATTTGTCGATTGCAATGCGTCTGACAGCGCGCGTGACGCCGGATGCGTCTTCGGCATTTGGGCAGTGGCGTTCATTTATGTTCCCTATTTTTAAAACAATTTAGTCATGAAAATTTTTTCGTTGATATAGAAATATCATTGGAACTTCATGCAGCTACGATATGATCTGGCAAAAATTGCAGCAATTTCAGAGGGTAAAAAGGTGAGATCTGGCAAAGATCATATCAGTTTGCGCCAAGTAGAGATTTTTCGCGCGACCATGAAGTTTGGCACCGTCACAGCTGCCGCAGCGGCCCTTGGTTCTTCGCAGCCAACCATTACGCGCGAGTTATCACGGCTGGAGGAACATATCGGCTTTCGCCTGTTTGAACGGCGTCTGCAAAGACTGGTGCCAACGGCCAGAGCGCTCAAGCTTTTTGAGGAAGTGCAAGCCTCATTCATCGGTCTGGACCGTATCAATGATTTTATCGATCGTCTGCGCGATGCTTCGGAAGAAGTGCTGACGGTCGCTTCTCTGCCGGCCTTTGCACAGGCGATTTTGCCTGAAGCGGTCGCGCGATTAAATGCTACCCATCCTGATTTGACACTGCAAATCAGTACGGTCGACCCCCGCAATCAATCAAGTATCTCCGGCTTCAATTTTGATGTCGGCCTGATCGAGGGTGTTTATACCGAAAGAGATGCGGAATCGCGAATATTATGGGTGTTCCAGCTCGTCGCCATCATGCATCCAGATCATCCTCTGGCGCAACGAAACTATGTTGAGCCGCACGACTTTGAAGGCGTCAATTTCATCAGTCTCGGTTCTCAAGACCCGTACCGGCTGAGTGTGGAACGTGTATTCGACACGGCAGGCACGCAAAGACGGCTGTTCCTGTCATCGCAGTCGGCCAGCAGCGTGTGCGAATTGGTGCTAAAAGGGTTGGGTATTTCAATAATCAATCCGCTTACCGCGTTAAGCTATGAAAAACACGGCCTTGTTCTAAAGCCTTTTTTGCCTGCACAGGATTTTGTCCTGTCCGTTTTACGTCCAATCAATCGCCCTGTCGTCGCCAGTTCTGATGCGCTCGTGATGCATCTGTCCCAAATATGTGCGCAAATACATCACAATCTGGTCCAAAAACGCTTGGCTGTGGACGATAGAGGACGGCATTGATGAATGGCAGGCTGGTGACTGGGCCGAATCCAGGATCCGCCAAGGCAACCGTTGAGACGATAGCAGATCTCCTCTGACTCAGAGGCAAAAGGCCGTTGCATTAGTCGATCGCAGAACTCAAACTTGAATCGGCATATTTCAATAAGCAATTGGCGATCCGGTCTCGATTGTTTGGTGTCATCAGG
Organism: Phyllobacterium sp. 22229; assembly: GCF_052056495.1. NCBI lineage: Bacteria > Pseudomonadati > Pseudomonadota > Alphaproteobacteria > Hyphomicrobiales > Phyllobacteriaceae > Phyllobacterium > Phyllobacterium sp. 22229. The sequence goes on along the minus strand of NZ_JBQEPA010000002.1, from coordinate 310,058 downwards.
ACAATGGCGGGCAGATACAGAACGATTTGGTATATTTTTCCAGCCTGCTTGATCCTCCCGCTGCCATCAAGCAGCGTCATGCCCTTGAGGAGCTATAACTGCCACATTTCGTTTCATCCTGCCGTCCATTGTTGTACCAATGTAAAAACAGGCACCTTTAACTTTAGGGACGGACGACCATGATACGCTACCGCCATTTCATAAGCTTCATTGCTGCCGCTTCGCTGAGTGCGTTCATGGCACAGGGTGCCCTCGCCCAATCGAACGGGAAAGCAATGCCAACGAACAACCCCCGTGCCTATCTCGCGGTGTCGAACGGTACTTCGGCAACGCTTGGAGACACAATGAAACTCAGCCGCACCTCTGCACATTTCTCCCTGTTAAAAGGACAAATGATACTTCGGTATTCCGACGTGTGGAAAAGCGGCAGCGATACAGAATTCGGTGGAGATGTCTATCAGGTGCTGAATGCCGACAAGTTTTTTTCACTGAACAAAGGCAAGAACGGCTTTTGTGACAAGCCGGTTCGATGGATCACCATCAAGAATTCAGAAAATACCCTGGGTGAAGGGACTATTCGCCTTGGCATGCTGAGCATCGATGACTGGCGCAAATATAATCCCAATGCACTCGGTGCGTGCAGTGCGGATTCCTTCCAGCTCAAATAGCCCTCTTTCGGCGGGCGTACCGGTTAGGTCGAGCGGCGATTGAGTTTTTCCAGACACAATATGGCATCGGCACAGGCGCGGCCAAGCTGGCTGCCGAGTGCATCTTGCAGAGGGGAAACCGCTGACGCACCCAAAAGCACAGCGTAAAGAGCAAAGGCCCAGAACCAGTCTCTGTGGAACGATCCGTAGTGAAGTCATCGAGTTGTCGAGAAAATATGTATGGCACGGCGACCGACAGCGCAGAGTTGACAAAAATTGTGAGCGTGATCATTGCAATAGAAAAGGCAGAGCTGCGCAAATATTGAACCAGTATCGCTTGGAGTGGTTGTAGAACGATCCTCATACTTGGCCGTCCAAAGTGAACACTTAACGGACGCTTACGTAGATCCAATAGAGCGGCAAGCAAATTCGCCGTCTTCTCTCCGGTTGTACGAGCAGGTGCTATATATTTTTTTCTAACCTGGGAAAGGCAAGATCGATTAGCGTCAGACTGCGTCTGCACGAACGCTCCGCAATTTTTGTGTTGTGAGGACTAACTTAGTTATCCTCGAGCATACTTCACCACGGCTGTATTTTAAAGGACAGCGAGTATTTTATTCCCGTCATGCCAATCAGGGTGGTCTTCTTCTCGGCGCAAAAGAGTTTGTCGCCAGTGGAGCGCTGCTTCGGATTTCAGCTGGCCTAAACATTACGGTGGCGGCTGTCTCACAGCCCGGTTTCGGCGCTTCTGATGGGCCCCTAAACATTAAAGGGGCACAAATATACGGTTGAAAGCTCAAATCATAAACATCGGCCCGTTTCGGGCCCCAGTCCCGCGCGAAATCGAAGGGCGCAGAAGGGTGGGGAGCAGCCACTCAATGCGATGAGCACGAAGCGGAAGTTGCTCCAGTCGCAAGCCTCCGCAGGCTTTAAGGTTGTAGCTTCAACCGAGCATTCCGCGACGCCAAAGTCTCAGTCTGAAAGCTCGACTTCCGCCTTTAGTAGGTCACAAACGCTCCAAAAGCAGACCTGCCGCCAAGGCATGAAAAGCCGCGATCGCCTTCGGCAGCACGCTCTGCGGGTTTTCGCTCGCGGCGATCCAGAGAGCAGCATTGAGAGCCGCGCCACTAAGCAATCGGGCCGCCGCCTCTGCGTCAAGTGGCTTGAGGATGCCTTGTACGATTAGGCGCTCCACAGTGCTCTTGGTCACCTGTAGACAACTGTTCTGGCTCGGCCACTGCGAGGGATCACCTAACTCCGCAGGTCCGTCGAGCAGAACGATGCGTTGGACTTCCGGATTTAGCGCCATCTCGATATAGGCCACCCCCTCGGCAAGCAAGCCCTGCCAATCGTTACCCGCCCGAGCCCCAATCTCTTTAGCGCGCACCGCCATTTCCATGTCAATCTGATCGACAACCGCCGCCAGGAGCCCGCGCTTGTCACCGAAGTTGTGGTAAAGCGCACCCCGTGTCAGACCGACGTCAGCCGTCAACTCGTCCATTGACGCTGCGGAGTACCCCTTTTCCGCAAAAGCCTTTCGCGCAGCCGCTATCAACTTGACGCGGTTTTCCTGCATCGTTTCGCTGCGTGTTTTCGCCATTCAATCCCTCATATTCATATACGAAGCGTATATGGACTTGACATACGATACGTATGTCGAATACCCAGCATACGTATCGTATATCAAATGAGGTGCGAGCTTGTGAAGCGTTACTCCGGGCTCAGCGGCCGTTGCCAACAATAAAGAGAGATCAGAATGACCCAACGCGAAGCAATCTTTCCTGCTAACAGGCACACTCTTTACGAGGAGCATGGCTATTCCGCTGCTATCAGATCCGGTGATCTGCTATTTGTGTCCGGACAGGTTGGCAGCCGTTCCGATGGAACACCCGAACCCCATTTTGAACGCCAAGTACGGCTGGCCTTTGAAAACCTGAAGGCCACGCTGGACGCAGCGGGCTGCACGATGGATGATATCGTGGACGTAACCACCTTCCACACTGACCCTGAAAACCAGTTCGGAACTATTATGGCTGTCAAGCAACAGATTTTCAGCAAGCCGCCCTACCCGAATTGGACTGCGCTCGGCGTAAACTGGCTCGCCGGCTTCGACTTTGAGATAAAGGTCATCGCCCGTATTCCGGTAAATACTTGACATCGCCACACCCCGGCTGCCCGGGAAATTGCCATATTCTGTCGCACGCGCGTTCCCGAAGAAGGCTCTTGCGATGGAGTTTGCGAAAGCTCGATGACCGCTATGGGACTCAATCCAGACCCTTCATTGTGCTTGTCCCGAACGGCGGTGACGGGTCGAAGGCGGCGGCGGCAGCAATCTTGTATTCGCCCTCTGTCATCCGCTCGGCTTCGCATTCGTGCCGCGCATCTCCGATCTCGACGGGCGATGTCTCTATGGCTTCGAACCGGCCAAGCAATATGGAATTCTTCAGAATGTCATGGTCTCCGTATGGCGGCCATGGCCGCTGCCGCGATTGGCTCACCGGGGAATTCCGCGCACTTGGCGCCGGCGCTCGGGTTAATGCGCTGGCCCTGCATCTTGTGTCATGGTTGCAGGGGGAGCAGCCGTGGCTATGGCCTTCCGCGACGAAACTTTCATCCGCAGCGAGGTGGCCGGAATCGAACACTGGCTAACAGCTTTGCCGCACACTACTCCATCCAACTGACCAAGGCGCGTCGATGTTCGTCACCTTACTGAAAATTTGCAACAAAGTCCTATTCTCTACGCGCATATTCAAGTTGGAGTGCAACCAGATCTGCAGTTTCGTGGCCGTAGCGGGCCGCAATCGTTTCAAGCGTGGTGTCGAGAGACTTCGAAGAAGCGGCCTTTTGGTCAAAGAGTAACTCGACATAGCCCTTATTGTTCTCCTTATCCGGCACGAGGACAAGGCCATGCCGCGATTTCACACGGTTGTTTCCTGATATAGCGATCGCTTGTGAACGATATGTTCTCGACCATGCATCGGCACTGAGAGCCAGTGCGATTTCGTCAAAGCCCTCTGTAATGGGAATGGATAAGATCTCGTGTGTCCAAAATGCGAGGTAGTTTCGAGCAATGAGCCCTGCGCGTCCCACCGTCAGGTGAAATGGCGCGGAAACATGCGCTGAAGTCCAGTCTTCAATACCGAGTTCTGTCGCCGTGGCTTTGGCTCTTGCATATCCCGCCATTGCTTCAACCAGGGCAAGGCTTGCCGGGATAGACGCGGTAACGCCGGTGGTGGTCATGACGTTGTGGTCTACGACATAACGTTTGTCGCGAATCCATCTTGTCTTTGGGAACTGTCGCGCAATACCATCGAACGCATACCAGTGCGTTGTTGCACCCCGTCCCTGCAGAATACCTGCCCGTGCGGCGATCCATGCTCCCTCACAGATAGCGACAACGAATGCTCGCTTTTGCGCTTGCTCCTGCACCCAGTTGACGATGGCGTCACTTCTGTTGTCGTGCATGGCCGGCACAATCAGAACGTCCGCACCTGCAGGGTAAACTTTGTCAAATGTTTCCATCGTCATATCCGATTCAATGGCGAGCGCTGGCATCAGGTTGATTGTGCCCGCTTGCGTGGAGACGATGACGATATCGGCAACGTCAGCTGACTTCAAAACACCGTAAGGCACAACGAGATCAGTCGTCTCCGTGCCCGCATTATCCGCCACAATCGCAACGAGTGGCCGAACCCGTTCAGCCTTAACGGCAGGCAGTTGAATGCGGTCGATATCTGCGGCCGCTGAAGGCCCAGACAAGATGAGGAGACATAGGAGAAAGGTTTTCCAGATTGGCTGACGCATGAAGATTCCCAACTTTGAAGACGGCATCCCAACATATGCGTACATTGCCTCTGGCGAAAATGACAAAGTTATCGCATTTTACGCCAATGAACACGCAATCTGGAACGACAACACGAATCCTCCTGATCGGCTACGAAGGCGTGCAAGCCTTGGATGTAGTCGGTCCTATGGAAGTATTCGCAGCAGCAAATCTCTTTAAGTCCGAACACACTCCGCCATATGAACTTCTGCTCGCATCTCCGACAGGAGGATCGATTAAATGTAGTTCGGCAGGCGGTATTCATCTTGGCGATGCCATCGCGCTCGATGCCGTTCCCAATAATATTGATACGGTCATTGTGGCGGGTGGCAGCGAGGATGCACTAAGGAAGGTAATCTTCGAGACCAGCCTGATCGCATGGCTGAAATTACGTGTCTCAAGCACTCGCCGTCTGGCCAGCGTATGCACTGGGGCTTTCGTACTTGCTGCAGGTGGCTTTCTGGACGGAAAACGCGCAACAACTCATTGGAATTCAACCGGCTTGCTCAAACAGTTGCGACCTCAGATCGAGGTCGAGCCAGACGCGATCTTTGTAGCCGAGCCACCAGTTTACACATCTGCCGGAATTACGGCGGGAATTGATCTGTGCCTCGCTTTGGTTGAAGCCGATTGCGGGGCGCAAACGGCTCTGTCCGTCGCCCGTCAGTTGGTGCTGTTCATGCGCAGGCCTGGAGGGCAGGCTCAGTTCAGCTCGAGCCTCGCGGTCCAAGTCAGAGCGACGCCACGACTGCGAAAGTTGGTCACCGAAATTCTCGAAGATCCCACCGGCGATCTATCCGGCCCTGTTCTTGCTATGAGAGCTGGCATGAGCGAGCGAACCTTTTCGCGCTTATTCCATAAGGAAACAGGCACGACTCCAGCCCATTTTGTCGAGACCGCACGGATCGGGCGAGCAAAAATGTTGCTAGAAACGTCAAACTGGCCATTGGCCCGCATTGCCGAACATTCCGGCTTCGGCAGCCTCCATGCCTTGCACCGCGTATTTCGGAAACGACTCGGAATTACGCCTGCCTTTTATCGTGATTGCTTCAGCGCCATTTAATTTTCCCCAATTACCGACGGGATCCTTAGCGCAGTACCCCCCTCCCGCAAACAACCCCGCCGCCGCCGCACATCCCCGTTGGCAGATTTGGTACCTTGGTCTTTCGCAGTTTGAAATCAACCATCGCAGCTTCGGGCCGGCAGGGCCACGTAAATATCCCATGGTGGTGGTAAGTACCCGGACCGGCAATTCAATTGTCAATCGGTCACTTCGATCATTGATTGAGAATGTTCGGAACGGATGGCGCGAACTCTTACCCTTGAACTAGGCACGTTGTCTAATTGGTCTCAACGTGGGCACTCCGCGTGCTCGTTACCATGACGCGCACTATGTTTCATTGACCGCCAGAAGATAACTTCCTCCGATGCAGATTGCGCCACTGGATCGTAGAAGCCGGTCGGTTTGCTTGATGGCCGTCCCCGTGGAGACGTGCACAAGGACCTGCCTGGCATTGCGTGAACGAGACCAAATCACGATCCCGCGGAGCAATCTCTTGAAGACCTTTGCCGAGAGAAAAGGGCCACATTCCTCGGCATCAACGGCAAGCAGGTGTGTTGTTGTCATCACGCCTCCATCCCCCAGTGCGTATTCTCCTGCGGTAATCCATGCCAGACCGACAACTTTGCCTTTGGCTTCCGCAACGATCAAACACTGGTGTGGGGCTGGATTGCGGGCTTGGTGTTCAATAGCAGCGTACTTCTTCTCGGAAAATGGAATGTCTGCGAATACTGTCCTGGCATGATGTTTGCGCACGTGCTGATAAAAACTCGCCCAATCCTCATCCTTGGGTAACCTGACATTGATCGTGCTTGTTTGCTGTGTCATCAGAACCTCAGTGGATCACGGGATACAATTACAATGAATGCTGTCTTTCTACTGTGGCCGGCAGCATCTCCCCTCACCTTTCCTGCATAGCCTGTGACGAGATTTCGGCGAGCGGCGAGAACAGATATTCGAGAATGCGGCGCTTTCCGGTCTTCACCTCCACGGTCACGGACATGCCGGGGGAGAGCGGCATGGGTTTGCCATCAACGTTGATGATGGTCACATCCGGCCGGATGGTGACGGGGAAGACCAGATTCTGCATGCGCTGGGCATTGCCGGTGGGAATGATGCTCTGCAGCTCCTTGGCGGCGGCACCTTCCAGCGCTTGAGCATCCGGTTCGGGAATGGCGTCGGTGGCAACGCGGGTCACCTTGCCTTCGATGATGCCGTAGCGGGTGAAGGGGAAGGCCTCGACCTTGATGACGGCGGTCTGGCCGCCTCGCACAAAGCCGATGTCGCGGTTGGGAAGATAGGCCTCGATCTCGAGCGCAGCGTTTTCCGGGACAATGCGCATCAGTTCGCTGCCTGCGGTGACGACCTGGCCGATGGTGGTGACGGCCGACGCTTGCACGGTGCCATCGATCGGGCTCAGAATGGTCATGGAGGAGCGGCGCTTGCTCGCCTTGATCAGCTGCTGTTCGAGTTCATCGACGCGGCGCGCCGCTTCCGACTGCTTCTGCACATTGTCGGAGAGGAAGCTGCCCACGAGCTTTGCCGCCTCGCTGACCGCGACCTCAAGCGCGGCCCGCGCCGCGGCCAGCTGGCCGGTCTGGGTGACGAGACTGGCCTCGGCCTCCTGCTGCGATTGCAATGCGTCGATGACCTGGGCGCGGGAACCGGCCGCCGTCGGGATCAGCTCCGTGCGCATAGAGACGCGTTCGGTCAGGGTTTTGACCAGAGCCGTCTGCGCGGCGATCGTCCGGGTCAGGCTGTCGATCTCGGTCTGGCGCTGACGCCGCGTCGCGTCGAGATTGGCAAGCGACGAGTGCAGCTGCGATGTATCGGCCCGGTAGATCAGCTGTTCGCGGCGGCGGATCGGTTCGGAGATCCCATCCGGAAAGGCCAGCGGCCGCTCGGTGATGCGGCCGATGTTCCAGATACCTCTCTCCTGCCATTCGGTAACGGTCGCCAGCACCGCCTCGCGGCGGGTGACTTCGGCGCGAAACGCCTGAAGGCTGACGGCAAATGCCGTTTCCTCCGACTTGATCTCCGTGTCATCGAGCGCAACCAGCATATCGCCCGCCTTGACCTGGCTGCCATTGGTGACCTGAACGGTCTTTGTCCGGCCGAGCTCGATCGACTGCACCATCTTGACGCGTCCCGCTGGCTGCACCTTGCCCTGCGCCGTTGCCACAATGTCGAATGTACCAAAATAGCTCCAGACAAGCGCACTCGTCGCCAGGATGCAGATGAACCAGATGAAGGCGGTGCGGATGGGCGAGGCCGGTGTTTCCAGGATCTCCAGCGCCGCCGGCAGGAACTCATTGTCGGCGCGCTGGCGTTTGATCGCCTTCAGTGCTTTCGCCGTGACTTTTTCCTGTCCGGGTTCTTGCCGCGCGGAAGCGGGTTGATCAGGATCGACCCGACCGGCCTCAGCGCGTTCCAGCTTTACCTGTTCAGGTTTTGAGGGCGCGGCCTCCAGAGGTGCCTCGAGAGGTTTCATGCCTGATTGCTCCCCGACTGCAGCTGCCAAAGATGGGCGTAGAGGCCATCCTTTCTGGCCACAAGCGTCTCGTGCGTTCCCTCTTCGACAATCCGCCCATCCCTCATGCCGATGATGCGGTTGCAGTAACGCACGGTGGCAAGCCTGTGGGCGATGATGATCACGGTGCGGCCGCGCACGATCTCGCGCATATTGGCAAGGATGATCCGCTCGCTCTCATAGTCGAGCGCACTGGTGGCCTCATCGAGAATGAGGATCGGCGGGTTGGTGGCAAGCGCCCGGGCAATGGCCAGCCGCTGGCGCTGGCCGCCGGAAAGATTGGCACCGCGCTCCTCGATCAGCGTGTCATAGCCGCGCGGCAGTTTTGAGATGAACTCGTCGGCACCCGACAATTGCGCCATGCGCATGGCCGCTTCGCGTGACATGGCGGGATTGGCCAGCACGATATTGTCGTGGATGGTGCGGTTGAACAGCATGTTCTCCTGCAGCACCACGCCGATATTGGAGCGCAGCCAAGCGGGATCGACCTGGGCAATGTCCTGCCCGTCCATGAACACCTGGCCATTGCTGGGGATATAGAAGCGCTGCACCAGCTTGGTCAGGGTCGACTTGCCCGATCCCGACGGGCCGACAATGCCGATGACTTCGCCGGGTCTGACCGTCAGGTTGATATCCTTCAAAACATCCTGCGCATCGGGCGCATAGCGGAAGGTCACCGCCTTGAAGGTCAGGGCACCCTTGGGTGCCGGCAGCGAGACGGCAATGGCCGGGCGCGGCTCCTGCGGTGCATTGAGAATATCGGCAAGGCGCGAGACCGAGACCTGCACCTGCTGAAAGTCCTGCCAGAGCTGCGACAGGCGCAGGATCGGCTGCGCCACCTGACCCGCGATCATGTTGAAGGCGACCAGCGCGCCGACGGTCAGTTCGCCATTGATCACCGCCTGCGCCCCGAAGAGGAGAAGCGCGGCACTCGTGACCTTGCTGACATATTGAATGGCATTCTGGCCCTTGGCGGCCAGCATGGTGGCGGCAAAGGACGAACGGATATAGGCGGCAAGCCGCTCCTCCCACTGCGCCGCGACAACCGGCTCGACAGCGGCCGCCTTCAGCGTCTGCACCCCGACTACCGTTTCCACCAGCAATTGCTGGCTGAAAGCACCGCGGTCGAACTTCTCGTCGATGCGTTCCTTCAAAAACGGCCGGATGAGAAAGCCGATGGCGAGATAGAAGGGAATAGAGGCAACGACGATCCAGGCGAGCTTTGCCGAATAGGCAAACAGCACGAAGATGAAGATGATGGTGAAGATGAAGTCGAGGCCGGAGAACAGGCCCTGCCCGGTCAGAAAGTTGCGGATGGTTTCAAGCTCGCGCACCCGCGCCACGGTCTGGCCCGCCGCCCGTGTCTCGAAATAGCTGAGCGGCAGGTTGAGCAGGTGCCGGAACAGCCGCCGTCCGAGCTCCACATCGATGCGGTTGGTCGTGTGCGACAGCGCATAGGTGCGCAAGTACTGGAGGACCACATCGAACAGCCCGATGGCGGCAAGCCCCACCACCAAAACGATCAGCGTGGAATAGCTGCGATGCGCCAGCACCTTGTCGACCACCACCTGGAAGAACAGCGGCGTGACGAGGGCAAACAGCTGGACGAACAGCGAGGCCAAAAGCACATGGCCGAGCGAGCGGCGATAGCGCCACAGCGAGGGCAGGAACCATTTGAAGCCGAACGTGTCGCGCGACACACCCGCCCCCGCGAACCGCCGCTGCACCAGGATGAACGTGCCGCCGGTCAGCTGCAAAGCTTCCGCAACCGGCACCTCGCGCGAGCGGAAATCCACCGGATCGACCAGCCGGCACATCCCCTCGGCATTCGCTCCGCCAAAGATCGCAAACGAGCCATCGATAAGGCAGGCAATCGCCGGCACCGGCAGCGCCGCGATCCGCTTGCCGTCCCGCGCCACAACCTTGCGCGCCTTCAGGCCGATCGAACTTGCCGCCCGCAGGATATCGTCGGCCCCCGCCGCACCCGTCAGCGCATACTCCCGCGCCAGCGTCTCCGGCCGTGATGCAATCCGGTAAAAGCCGGCAATCGCCACAAGCGCGGACAAGCCGCTGTCCGCTGCACGCGCCTCAGGCACACCGCCCGCCGCCGAAGGATCAACATCCCCCGAACTCACCCTGTCCATTTCAACGACCACCCCATGCGGGCCATTCTTGGCCCGCTGTTATTTGTACCCGACGGCTATTTGCCAACATATTCACAGAAATAGCTTTGTATCTGGATGCACCGCGGCCTCAACCTCAGGAAACACCTGCTGCTTACTTGCTAACCTGTATGTGTACCGTCGTATATGTGGGCGAACCATCATGCCAGTCGGCAACCAAATCTACCTTGTCTGAGCCGTTGAAGGCCGGGTCAGACGTGTAGTAAATAACCGCGGCTCTGTATTTCCTGGAATTGCACTTGAACCTGACGTTATCCTTGGGAATATCCGGAAACACGGCTTCCCCGACAACGTCAACCTTTCCATGAGCAGGCGCTGACGTTACGCGCATCTTTGGGACAGCTCCCGCAGAGCAATCTTCCTTCACCTGGAAATTGCTCCAGATTTTGGTCCTCTTTCCCGATACTGCAGGCTTTAACGCGGATACATTCGCCGCATTGGTTGATGTAGGCCCCTTATAATTGACACACCCCGACAATAGTATCGCTGATCCAATCAACGCACACATCGCCATCTCCCGTATTGCAATCATGACATCCCCGTTCAAATGAACTCTACCAATTGTGATCCGCGCAAAACGCGTTGCCGAGCTAGTTCAACAGGTCCGTTTTTCCAGTCGTCCTCGCAAAGCATTTTAGATCGAGAGTCAAAGGGGCGGCGCACAAAACGACGTCCCTGAGATACCGCCGACTGTCAGGCTGCTGGCACGTTTGCCTGCGACGAGCGATAGGCGAGCGTTGCATCGCCAACCAGACGCCGTGTGGTGCCATCCAGCATCTCATAGGAACTCGTGCCGGTCAGGGCCGATCCATCCGGGAACTGCGCCGCCCCATCAATGGACGGTATGAGATTGATGAGCTTGATCCCGGCTTCCGACATGGTCTTCAGCTCACCCGGATCCGTGATGCTGTTCTGGTTGGCATCCTGCCAGACACGGAACTCGTTCCAGCGCGCATCCTTGTCGTCAAGCACACCATCGTGATTAGTGTCGAATGCCAGCCGCAGACCCTCGAGATCTGAGGCCGGATGTCCAAGAGCTGCAACGTCTTCAGCTGTTGCCCACAGCGAGAACGCGATTTCCCGTGCCTGATCGATGACGCCGTCTCCCCCTGCCTGTCCATTTGAGCCGAGATCAATCGCGAGCATGCCGTCCTGCGGACCGACCCAGGCGGTTCCATCACGGACACCATCGCCATCCCAGTCAAAGCGCGGCCCGTTGTTCTTGGCGAACTCCGCAGGATCAAACGGACGAAGATCGATATGGTTGTCGCCATTCAGGTCGAAAAGAACCGGTTGGCCATGTGTGCCTGACCCACCTCCGCCGCTCGGGGTATGGGCTTCCAGATAGCCTGGGAATGTTTGAGTCAAATTAAAAGTGTGGCGGGAGGGAACTTGTTCGCCCCCATAAGCTTGGCGCCCTTCTCTCCATCCGTTGATCATGAAATGCGACAACATGGATCCATTCCAGTTCTGACGCACGTCCGGGTAGGTCCGCATGTAAAAAATGGCATCGAAGTGATCGAGTACATACTGCGCATTGGCTCGTTCCACATCATCGATTGTGGCCTGCCCTGTGAGCGCACCGGCGGAATTGAACCATTTGGTCAGCATGACCTGCTGGGAGCCGGGATCAAACGTATATTCAATCCTTGACCCATCATCGTAAAAGTCCGTTTCACGGGTTTTGCGTCCTTGCGGATCAAATTGTGAGCCCCACCAACTCATAGGAGAGGTGTTGCCGTAGTCAAAACCGTTCTCATCATGGTGACCGTCGTCATAGTAAATGGTCTCGTACATGCGCCGCCCTTGCGCATCATAATGCTCACCCCACCAACTGCGATCGGAAGAATTACTGAAATCAAACCCATTGTCGTCTCGCGTGCCGTCGTCATTGTAGACGGTTTCGCTTGTCTTCTGTCCGGCGCTGTTGAAGTTCTGTGTGACACTCGACCAAGGCTGTGCGTTGGCGACATCATAGGTATAGGCCGTTCTGGTTCCGTCATCGTTATAATTCAACTGATACGTCTTGCGGTCAGCCGTGTCGAAATACTGATCGACGCGCGACCAGGGCTGACTATTGCTCGGATCGAAGGTAATCGCCATTCGCGTACCATCGTCGTTGAACTGGTTCTGATAAGTGAGGTGATCTGCGCTTTCAAAATACTGCTCGATCCGCGACCAGGGCTGCGTGTTCGCTACATCATAGGTGTAGGCGTTTCTGGTTCCATTATCATTGTAATTCAACTGATATGTCTTGCGGTCGGCCGTATCGAAATACTGATCAACGCGCGACCAGGGCTGGCTATTGCTCGGATCGAAGGTAATCGCCATTCGCGTACCGTCGTCGTTGAACTGGTTCTGATAAGTGAGGTGATCTGCGCTTTCAAAATACTGCTCGATCCGCGACCAGGGCTGTGTGTTGGCCTGATCCCATGTCCAGGTATTCCTGGTCCCATTGCGGTTGACATTGTTCTGATAGACCAGGCGACCTGCAGCATCAAAGGTCTGTTCGTACCGTGACCAGGGCTGACTGTTGCCCGGGTCATACCAAACCGTCTGTTTCGTTCCGTCTCGGTTGAACTGGCTCTGAACGACAAGCCGATCAGACGTATCAAAGCTTTGCTCGATCCTTGACCAAGTCTGCGTGTTCGCCGGATCCCACGTCCAGGTCCCCCTGGTCCCGTCGTGGTTGACATTATTCTGAAAGACAAGCCGGTCAGACGTATCAAATTTCTGCTCGTACCGGGTCAACGGCTGGGTACTGTAATCATACAGGATCAGCCAGCGCGTCCCATCATCCATGTACTGGGTTTCAGAAAGCTTCTTGCCATCGGCATTGAATGTCTGTTCAACCCTCGACCATGGGTTGGTATTGAGCGGATCATAGAGCGTTGCCGTGGTCGGGACACCCTTTTTGTTGGCACGCACAACGCTCAGAGTTTGACCACTTGCAGCGTCGAAGGTCGATGCAGTCGATGTTCCGTCATTGGCCAAAAGTGTCTCTGCAGTCTTGCGGCCCTGACCGTCCGTTGTCAGCTCGTGCAGCAATTTGCCCGATGCTGTTATGTTATCGACCACGGTCTGCTTCAGTGAGCCGTCAGCATTCTTGTCCACTGATGTCAGCGTGACCGAACCGTCCCTGCGGGCAGTGGATGTTTCGATGTGATCATAGACACCGTGATTGCCGGTATCCTTGCTGAGAGTCGTGGTGAGACCATCGGCGCTCGTCGTCTGGATGCCCCGCGCCTTGACGCTGCCGTCGGCATTGCTCTCGATGATCGTCGCTATGAACGAACCGTCGAGCTGTTTCTCCTCGAGCATATAGACTTCATAGGTGCCATTGCCGTCATAATCGGAACTGACAATTCGCGTAATACCATCCAGAGAAATGGTCGTCAGGATCTTTGCGGCAATCGCGTGCTGCCAATTCACTTGACCAGAGACCAGATTGCTCAGGTCGCGCGCTTCGGCATTGTTCACAATGGTATCGGTAATTGCACCGTTCACTTCGACAATTCGGGTTTCGGTCTGATCGACAGTGCCGTTTCCGTTCGTATCCTTGTTCGTGGTGCGGGTTCTGCCATCAGCGCTGACGCTGACCGTCGTTTTTGCGACGAGTTTGCCGGCATCATCCGTATCGGTCATCACGCTGCTTTGACTACCGTCGGCATTCAATGCATTGATAGCCGTGCGCCTGCGGTCAACGACACCGGTCCCGGCAAGATCCCATTCTGTGGTTGTCGTCAGACCATCGGCCGAAACCTTTGCTGTCGTCCGGTTGGCGATTGTACCGTCTGCACGCAGACCCGTGATGGTTGATGTCACCGAACCATCCACGGCCTGAATGCGCTGTTCGGTCTGATCAACCTTGCCGTCGCCGTCGGCATCCCGCTCGATCGTTACACGGCGATTGTCGGGGCTCGTTCTGGTGACGGATCTATCCAGGAGCAGACCGGCAATGCTCGAGGTCGTTGCGGTATTGACCACAGAGCCATCGGCCAGAACATCGCTCACATTCTTCAGGATGCGCGATGCCTGTCCCGTCCTGTCCTCCTGCGTCGTGATCGTGCGGCCGTCTGCGCTTTGCGTGGTAACCGTTTTTGAGACCAGACTTCCATCGGCCTTGGTGTTGGTAACTGTTCGCGTCTTCGTGCCATCGGCATTCAACGTCGTCACGTCCGTTGCCAACAGGTCGTAGGTACCTGTACCAGTGGTGTCACGCTTTGTCGTCACCACAAGCCCGTCAGCGGACGTCGTGATGATGTGCCGGCGATTGAATACGCCGTCTCCATATTTGGTGATCGTTTGGGTGCGGGAACCGTCACTGTTCAAAACTGTGGTTACAGTCTGCCGCCGGTTCAAAACACCGCCGCCATTGAGATCCCACTGCGCATCTCTCGAGAGACCATCAGCCGAGATGTCGATGACAGCTTTGCCCTTGAGAACGAAAGTACCGTTCGATGCTGCGAAATTATCGGTTGTCTGCGTCTTCGAGCCATTGGCATTCAGGACAGTGGTTTGGACCGTTCTCAAATCCACCGTGCCATTGCCATCGGTGTCATAGTCCGTTGTCTCGATGAGCCCGTTCGCGCTTTTCGTCACCTTCTTCGCGTCGATAATGGTGGTGCCATCGGCTGCATAATCGGTTCGCGTGCTCGTCACACTTCCGTCAGCGTTCTTGACGGTAACTTGCTTCTGGTTGAGCCTGCCGTCGCCATCATTGTCGATGGTGACAGTTGTCATGCGTCCATCAGCGCTGACGGTCGTCGTTGTCAGGCTTTCCAGAGATCCATTGGCTTTGGCGTAGGATTGGACCTGAACCGTGCTTCCGTCTGCATTGATGGTGGTCGTTTCGCTGAGCGAGCGCAGCAATGCTCCCGCTCCGTCCGTCCAGGTCGTTGTTTTGGCAAGCCCGGTTGCACTTGTGACAATAACAGTTTTGCCCGTCAGAACGTTGCCCGCATCAAACTCCCGGATTGTCCGGGTCTTGCTGCCATCAGTATTCGGCGTGATGATATCGGCCGTCGTGCGGTCAAAGGTGCCATTGCCGTCAATATCCACCTTAGTCATTGCCGCCAGGCTGTTGGGCCATGTATCCGTGACAGCTTTGCTGACGAGCGAGCCATCGGGCTTGAGCTCGCTCACAGTCTTCGTTGTGGTACCATCGGTGTTGAGCACGATGGTCGTGCGAACATCGATGACACCATCGCCGTTCAGATCATCCTCAGTGGTGATAGTGCGGCCATTTGCAGAGGTGGTGGTCACCGACGTTGAGAGCGTCGTTCCATTCAAGCTCCACGCTTTAGTGCTCTCGACTATCGAGCCGTCGGCGTTGACCGTCTTTACCGTCCTCGACGACCGATCATTCGTGCCGTTGCTGCCCTCGATGATCTGCGATCCCCACGATAACCCATTGCCAAGGATCGTGGTGATTGTCGTTTCAGTCAGGCTGGAGCCCGAATAGCTTTGCGTGGTCTTTGTGGTCGAACCATCGGGATTCAAGACCGAGGTTTCTACAACCTTCGTATCAATGACCCCGTCACCATTCAAATCCGTCTCCGTGGTCTTGATCAGACCATTGGCGTTGATGGATGTGATGGTCTTGCCCGTTGTTGCTGTGCCTGACGTGGTGACAACCGTTGTGGTTCTGCTGCCATCGGCCTGCCGCACCGTGGTGCTGACACTCTTTGCGTCAAACGTACCATTGCCGTCGACATCATCAGTCCGCGTGATCGTCAGCCTGTCGGCACTGGTTGTTATGACCGCCTTTGACAGGAGCGCGCCTGTGGAATTGGTGCGGGTCGTGGTGACTGTCTTGCTTCCATCGGCATTCAACACCTGAACATCGCTCTGATCGACATTGCCATCGCCGTCCATGTCCGTCGTAACGGTCACGGTCTTGCGGTCGGCGCTCGTCAGCGTCACCGTTTTGCTGAGCAAAGTGCCATTGCCCGCCTTTGTCGTGACTGTCTGGCTGCGGCTGCCATTGGCATTGATGACCATGCTTGTCGTGGTCACCTTGTCCGCAACGCCGTCGCCGGTCAGATCCTCTTCGACCGTCTTCGAAAGTTCATCCGCCGAAAGCGTGGTGACAACCTTGCTGACGATCGCGCCCGTGGTGCCGGTGACGGTCGTCGTATTGGTCTTGCTGCCATCGACATTAAGGACGGTGACATCGGTCGTGATTGTGTCGACAGTGCCATCGCCATTGACATCAACCGAGGTCTTCTTTGACAGACCATTGGCCGAGGTTTCGACGATCGTCCTGCCGATGAGCAACCCGTCAGGGCTAAAGCTACTGGTGGTTTCGGTTCGCGTACCATCCGCTCCAAGCACGATCGACTTGCGCGCATCGATGGCGCCATCGCCATTTGCATCCTGTTCGATCGCGATGGTCTTGCCGTCTGCACTGGTTGTCGTGGTTGACTGCGACAGGAGTGTACCGTTGCCGCTCTTTACCACCGACGTCACACTGGTCGAGCCGTTGGCGTTGTGCAGTTTGGTCGTGGTTGCAACCCTGTCAATCGTACCGTCACCATCAATATCGGTCTGGGTCGTGGAGACCAGACCGTTGGCACTCACCGTGGTGATGGTCCTGGCCGTATTGACCGATCCGGCCTGTTCTTGGGCTGTTGTCGTGACAGATCCATCGGGATTGATCACCGTCGTCTCGGTCGTTCTGGAATCGATTGTCCCGTTGCCGTCGATATCAACCGTCGTTGTCTTGACGAGGCCATTGGCGCTCACCGTCGTCACGGTTTGGCTCAAAAGCGAGCCATCACCATTGGTCTCCGTGATCGTTTGCGTGCGGCTGCCATTGGCATTGATGACCGTTGCATCGACCGTCTTCCGGTCGATCGTGCCATCACCATTCAGATCCTCCGACAGCGTTTTCGTCAGGCCGTCGGCACTAAGCGCCGTAACGGTCTTGCCATAGATCGCGCCGGATGCAGTTGTCAGCGTGGTGGTTGTGGCCGTGCTGCCATTGCCGTTCTGGACCTGGACTATGGTTCGATCGACAATGCCATCGCCATCCGCATCCGTCGTAACGGTCGTGGTCTTGCGATCGGTGCTGACCAGGGTCACTTCGTTGGCAAGCAGCGTCCCATCGCCGCTCCTTGTGGTGACCGTCTGCGTACGGCTGCCATCGGCGTTAAGAACGGTCACGTCCTTGATCGTCTCATCGATCACGCCGTCGCTGTTGATCCACTTGTCCGTGGTCTTGGTCAGGCCATCGAGGGAGTATCCGGTCGCGGTTTTCCCTTTCAGCGTGCCATTGTTGCCCTGCAGGGAGAATGCGATATGCCGCGTCTGATCGCCAAAGATGTAGATGCCATCGACCGCGATCTGGTCATAGACGCCGTCGCCATTGAGATCGACCGAGATTTTCCGCCCGATCGCATCGGTCAAAGCTTCGGTCAGCGTCTTGCTGATCAGCGTGCCATTCGGATTGAAGGTCTCCACCGTCTGCGTCGTTGTGCCATTCGCATTGATGAGGGTGGTGGTTCGAATATCCACCACGCCGTCGCCGTTCTGGTCTTCCTCGACGGAGATGGTCTTGCCGTCACCACTGGTGCGGGTGACCAGGCGCGAGAGCAGTGTTCCATCCGCGCTCTTCTGTTCCACCGTCTGGACACGGCTCTTGTCCGCACCGATGACAGTGACATCCGTCGTGATGCGATCGGCGACGCCATCACTGGTCAGGTCAGCAGATGTCGTTTTCGACAGGCCATCGGCACTGAGGCTCACAACGGACTTGTCGCGCAACGAACCATCGCTGTTGTAGCGCAGCGTCGTCGTCATCACATTGCTGGCGCTGTCGACGGATGTAACAATGCTGTCGCTTTCGTCGAACGTGCCATTGCCGGTGTGATCATATTTGACGGTCTTCGAGCGATTGTCGGCGCTCGTCACCGTTTGCGTCCTCGAAATCAGCGTTCCATCCGAATTGCGTGCATCGACCGTCCTGGTCCGGGTGCCGTCGCCGTTGAGCACCGTCGTTTCGCTGCTGACGCGCTCAAAGACCCCATCACCGTTCGAATCCGTCCGGGTGGTCTTGGTCAGACCATCTGCACTTGCCGTCACGCTGACCTGTTTGATCAATGTTCCATCGACACTGAACGCCTTCGTCGTCGTAACCGTTGACCCATCGGCATTGGTAACAAATGTCTCACTCTGATCGTTCTTGCCGTCACCATCTTGATCGAGATTGGTCGTAATCGTCTTCTTGTCGGCACCGGTGATGACCGTCGTCTTGTCAGCCACCGACCCATCCTGGCGGACATTGGTGATGGTTCGGGTACGGCTGCCGTCGCTGCCGATGATCCAATTGTCATATTGCGAGCGATCCGCGACACCATTGCCGTCATCATCATAATAGGTGAATTTGTTCAGCCCATCAGCACTTGTCGTCACATTGTTGCTGAACGCCAGGCGGCCGTCCCTGTCATACCCTTGAATGTTCTCGTTCGTCGAACCATCGGCATTGGTTGTGCTCGTCCGCTTCAGCACGTAGCCGTCCGTCTCGGTCGCGAGCGACGCATCACCAACCTTGCCCTTCGTACCGTCGGTCCGCGTGAATTCAGTAGTTCCTGTGATGGCCGACCCGTCGCCAAAGTGCTGACCACTACCCTTGGGTGTCAGGTCGATCGAGGCAATGCCGAGCTCGTCCAGCGTCTTCATCACGCCGTCGACCATCACCTTGAAATCGCCCCAACGCGCATCGCCAGCATCCAGTTTGCCATCGTGGTTGGTATCGAACACGTTGCGGATGGCTTCGAGGTCGCCCGTCGCCGACTTGTCCCATTCGGTGAAGACAAATTCGTTCGACTGGTTGATCTTGCCGTCCCCATTGACGTCAATAACGAGAACACCGGTGCCCTTTCCCGCCCAGGCGACCCGGTGCAGATAGCCATCACCGTTCAAATCGAGAAACTGCGAAGAAGAGGATAAGGAATCAACGTTCAACCCATTGCCCGAAAGATCGAGCAGAACAGGATTCATATGACCACCCGGCCCCTTGGGTCCGGATTCCTTTCCCCCACTATTTGACGTACTCCCACCGCCGTCGTAACCGCGACTGACTGGGCCACTTCTGCCCCCAACAGGTCCACCAGGACCGGATTCCTTTCCTCCGCTCATGGAAGTGCCGCCGCCGTCGTAGCCGCGACTGACCGGGCCGCTCCTGCCCCCAGCAGGACCACCAGGACCGGACTCCTTTCCTCCGCTCATGGAAGTGCCGCCGCCATCATAACCACCACCGAAATAGCCTCCAAGCGCGGCGCCAATCATCGCCCCAATCGGTCCCGCTATTCCCACGCCTATGGCCGCACCTCTGATTGCACCAGCAGAAACACCGTTCGACAGCGCACCTGCAGCATTCGCATACGATGAGGCGATCGAATCCTTTATTGCGCCAGCAACAGTAGGTCCGCCCGCGATGGCCGCCCCTATTGCAGCACCCGCCAGGCTACCCGCCGGCCCCAGGATACCGCCAATCGCGGCGCCCATTCCCGCCTGAGCGCCCATTGCTACCGCTGAGGGCGACGCCGGCGATGCAACCGCCGGAGAGGCTGCAGGTGCGCGAAATCCGCTCCAATCAGCGGGCCGCATTTGCTCACGCGGCATACCCAAGTCCGTTGGACCGTATTTTGGAGAGTGATCATCAGGGTCAAAACCGTATAGATATTGCCCAGGCCGGTTAGGCGAAATCTGGCTTATATCAGCTAGTTGTGGTGCTTTCAGAGATGTATAATTAGTATCGTAAGGATTACGAGATATTGTCGGTAGCGAAGGACGATTAGTAGACTGGCTGAGACCAAAGTTATCGTTCCAGCTCTGCGCATCATCCTCGTGTTTCCGCTGCTCCAGCGATAAGGCGACTCTCCCTAGCTCGTCAATCCCTTCGAAAACCAACTCTTTTCCAGGCTTGCCGATGTTATTGATTCCGCGCATGTATCCGGGAGTTGTATGATCAGCTTGCGAGGGACGATTCTCTTTTTTGGCTTGCGCGTCCTCTGCTGCATTAACTTTATCGAGCTCATCTGCCCAATAACCGCCAGGATCAAGTTCCATTTTTTCTCTGGCCATTATATTGTCGGGGCTGAACAATTCCTTGACTGTGTCCATGAACCCGTCAAATAATGAAGGATCAGGTTTTTTGTTTCCACCTTGTGTCCGATCACCCATCTACTCATCCCCTTTTCATTAATTTTATTTCTTCTCCACGGAAATTCTCGCTAATGCGGGTTTCCGCACTTTTTCTTTACTGACTGCTGGAACAAATAAAGTCTTCCGACTACATAAGTCTTCACATCATTCTTCGATCTCAGTCCAGGAAGATCCGTCGCTGTTCTTTCTATTAGCCTCGCCATTATATCGAATGTATCTTTACCATCTTCCGAATTACTGTCGAAACTACCTGAATACGCCGCGATCACGCCACGCCAAGTCAATATATCACCATCAAATTCCTTAGATACTTCAATGGTGCATCGGCAAAAACTGGGAGATAAATTCTTTCTATTTGAACATTCTTGGTTCATCTGTTGCACCGTCTGAAGCGGCAGCTCCGGTATCGTTTCGGCGCAAGTCAGAGTCAAAGTGAACCCGAACGAGAAAAGGAAAACTCCGGTAAATAGAAAAGTATGGTACGTCTGAAGACTTTGAATCATTGACTTGTGCTTGAGTACTGATCGAAACGTGATTACCCCCATCGCTATAATTGTTCGACATAAGTTTATCGGCGCGATAAGCCCTATATTCGGCATTTGAAACCCCACGGTCTTTACATTTGCAATTTCATCGCTGCAGTTGATGGAGAAATTCCGCATTCCTAAAATTATCGTAGCCACATATTGAATTGCCTACATCGAGTATTGCCTTCTCTATGAGACATATCTGCAGGCAATATAATTCTTGGTCGCAACTACAATACCAGAGTAAAATAAAGCTCAGTTCACCATCGACTACCATTATTCTATTCGTATGAATAGGTATCACCAAGGCCCCTAAAATGGCTCGAGCGGGCCTGGTTGGGATGTATGCAATGTGAAAGCTACCGAACAAGTATCCCGCACGGAACAGAGTTTGTCGTGCAGACTTGTTGGCGAAAATTAATGCTGTTCAAGGGGCCCCAAGACAATTGTTGGGATCCTTCGAAAAGACTGAATATAGCGGATGCATCAAACACCTGGGTGACATGCTCGCTGGGGTCGTTGATCAACGCGTTTCCGCACAATGGCTCTGAAGCAAGCGACATACTCCGAATAAGCGGCTTTAGGTTGGTTTCGTGCGGGGCGAGTTGATTGACTCTATCAGTAACACTAAGGGTCATAAAGCCCAGAATGAACGGTGGCATGGAAGCTACAGCCGGTGGTAGAAACACGACAGATGTGACCCGATAAATCAATCCGGAAATCATTATATCAATCGCGAAGAGATGGTCGATTATGAGATTTTTGCTTGCATTCTCTACGTTAGTCTTTTGCGTATTTTTGCTTTCCAATGCATTTGCCCAGGCCGACGATCCGCAGAAATTAATGCAGTTTGCTATAGTTCGCGAGGACAGCCACCAATGTGAGCCAATATGCCCTGAATGGATATATGCCTATGGCTCAATCGGGACGACAACCCCCAAAGAGTTTGAGAAGGTGATATCGCAAATGGGCGATCGACGATTACCCATAATAATCGAATCCCCAGGCGGTGATATGAAGGCTGGGCTAGAGATGGGCCGTTTGGTCAGAAAAAACGGCCTAGACATCGCGGTCGGACGCGTGCAGTTCAAAGCTTGCCGCCCGGAAGACCAGACATGCAAACCCATTTACACAAACCCAACCGCTTATGCTGGATCGGCTGTTCCTGATTATGCCTATTGTTCGTCTGCCTGTGTATTTGTCGTGGCAGGAGGGCTTAAACGTTTGGGAGGGAGAAAAGAATTCGGCGTGCACAGACCGTTTGTGCCGGGGCACCCCCCCGAAACCGGACCTAGTCCAGTCAAATCAATGCTTGCCAATTTCTTTTCTGAGATGGGCGTCGATCCCGGGATCGTCGATATTGCTTTGTCATCACATCAGATAATCCATTTACCTCGCCAAAAAGCACAAGACCTCCATCTTACCACCGGAATGGGTAATCTGTACGAACTGATGGGTGTTCGTTTGTGCACTCAGGACCCTTTACGCAAAAATTGCGTCGTGAGTAACGTTCACGCTATGCAATAGGCCTATTGGACTGAAATATCCGAAGTCTGTACAAAAACGAAAGTTATGAGGAACTGATCGGTTGTGCGCGCCGCAGATGCCTTGGAAATCTTGGTTCATAGATGCCGATAAGAGCTGTTCTGTTGAAACCCTTGAATGGGCACGTCTGGCCTATCTGTTTGAATGTCCGCTTTGCGCAGGAATGTGCCAAAGGTATGTATAAGCCCAAAAAGAGCACACAGTTTGCGGTAGCGGTGGTTTATGGGACAGAGCGCATGCAAAGAGCATTTCGCCATGGCTGTGTGTGGCGAAATGTTCGCTCACTTTGTTAAGGAGCGGATGGATGACTGAATTTTACCATGTGGGGCAATGTCCCAGCTGCCGGCAAGGTTGGCTGATATTGCAGCGAAATCTCACAAGCCAAGACATTTACGCTCATTGCGAAGAATGTGAGGCGGGATTCATCACGCCTGATGATTTGATCGAGCCCCTGAATGGGTTTCTTACAGTCCTGGATCAATACGACTATGAAACTGAAAACCCGACCAAGGAGGAAATATCGCGCACGGTCTGGGCTAACTTTATTGTCAAAAAAGTCCCGTCAAATTAGCGAAAACCAGCTTTATGGCTCTACATTCTGCCATTTGTCTTTACGCAGTTTCCTCTGATTGATTTTCTCGATCTCGGCGTCATCAAGGCTTTTGAAAGGACCGATGATTTCGTTCGCTAAACCCTCGGCCTCAACGACGACGTAAAACAGACCAAGGCTCACAGTTACATGAATGAGAGGTTTGATGGTCTTTTTTTGCCCATTGATTGAACCTTTCGCACATTTAAAGCCGCAATAAGCATTTATGTGGATAACCAATCAAGGGGCTAATTCTTACAAATGTTACATCCTTTGCGCGCAACAAATCCAGTCCGATCACACAGTGAGCGACAGGTGGAAGTTGATGTTAGGCACGATGGGCCAACAAAGGTCGTCAATGTTCTTGGATGGAGTTGAGGCAATCGCACCCTTGAAGACCTGACACAGCTGGAGCAAGGCAAGGACTAACGGTATATCTCCCCTTTATAGATGCCGATAACGGCAGGACTCATCAAATCCATTATTGCCCCACGCCTCATTCATAATCTGAAAGGCCGTTTTGCGCCCTCTTTCCATCCATTTCAAACAAGATTGCCTAATGCCCAAAGCGGTCGTTTAATTTGGCGACGACGAAGCCCACTTGCCTAGAATGCCGACGATCTGCTTTCATTGCGTCTCCTACGCAAAATCAGGCATCCTCAATCCACCCTGATGGTTGGATTGCCAGGTTCAGTATCGGGCGCGCCCATGTCACCTTCAACGTTGGCGGTTTAGTTCCAACGATGGTCGCCCCCATCTTTTGATAGAACCCGACCGAAGGTGGGTGGGAGATGATCTTAATTGAAGGAATACCACGTCGCTTTGCTTCAGCCGCCATGTGTTGAAATAGCTTCGCACCTATTCCTGATCCTTGAGCGTGATCCGCAACAAACATGAGGTCCAATTCCGGT
The DNA here is from genome assembly GCF_052056495.1 of Phyllobacterium sp. 22229. NCBI lineage: Bacteria > Pseudomonadati > Pseudomonadota > Alphaproteobacteria > Hyphomicrobiales > Phyllobacteriaceae > Phyllobacterium > Phyllobacterium sp. 22229. The sequence goes on along the minus strand of NZ_JBQEPA010000002.1, from coordinate 286,073 downwards.
TCGTCGTCTAGCGCCAGGCTGTAGAAGCCAGCGATATCGTCCTGAAGGTCAGCGATGTAGAACACATCAGCGTCTATCTGGTCGGCTGTGATGGCATAGCCATCCAGAATGCTGGCGTAGTTGCCATGATAGGCACTTGATCGATGCATCAACTGGGTAAGCGCTTTTGCGTCACCGCGCTCGGCAGGTCTGATCTTGAGCAACGTGCACCCCCTATCCACAACTGAGTGTCATACCACCCCCCCATCACCGACCCAAGCTCTTCGCTCTCAAGTCGTGGACTTGGCGACAATTATTGCCGAGACTGCTGTCAAACATTTGCTCAGCATTGGAGTTGAAATTGAAAGTCTCGCCGATCATGTCTCCTATCGAGCTTCCACCCACGTTCGTATCCCGGTCTTAAACGGTTGAACCGCCGCAGAGGTATACTCGAATTAGTTCGTGAACCCATAAAAGCGAACGGCTAGGTGATTTATGTGATGACGTGCTGCCGATTCATATCGTCGCCGACGGGCTATCCGTAGGAGCAGATTTCAGGGGAAGGCGGATGTCTATTTCTTGTGATTGCTCGCAAAAGCGGCTGTCAATCCAAGACCGATGTAAACGAAACCGCTGACCCAGCGTTCAGCCTTCAGGTACACGGGACTGCGCTTCAGCCATTTGCCCGCGGCCCCGGCGGCAAGTGCGTAGGAGCTATCCGTCAGAACACCAATCGCTGTGTAAACAAGCCCGAGAAAAGCGATCTGCATAGCCACATGGCCACGGTTGACCTCAACGAACTGCGGCAAGAAAGCCAGAAAAAACAGTGCTGTCTTCGGATTGAGGAGATTAACGATAAAGCCCTCGCGAAAGAGGCGCACGCGGCTTCGTGTGGCTAAACCGCCCTCGAGGTTGGGAATGTCCGACGGGCCGAAAAGCTTTTTGAGACCAAGCCAGATTAGATAGGCCGCGCCAGCATATTTCACTACGCTGAAGGCAAGCGCGGATGACGCCAGGAGTGCCGACAACCCCACAGCGGCGGCGGCGACATGAACAAGCGTGGCCGTATGGATGCCAAGGATCGAAACGAGGCCGGCAGAGCGACCCTGCTCGACCGAGCGCGCGAAGATGTAAAGAACTGCCGGTCCCGGCACGAGAAGCAACACCAGTGTGGCGCTGACGAACAGACCAAGATTCGTTGCGCTGGGAATTACCAAATCCATGATTGTTTTACCCCGACTTCTATTGCACCAGCAATAACATTGGGCTGCGTCAAAGGCTAGGTCGTCTGCAGCTTGGCTGCTGCTGTGCTTTCACATCTCACCGATTTCTGGCTGAGGCTGAGGAAAGTGGCATTTCCGAAATCCGGTACAGATGCTTCGGATAGGGCCCCGTCGATACGGCTTCCCTCAGCCGATGCTCAACGTTTCACGCGCGTCCGCATCAGCACGACAATCTTGGTAAATGCCGGTTCATGCAGCTCGGGCGCCATTGCAAAAAAGCATGCAGTGGCGACACTTGTCATCTCATAGCAATGACAACCTTGCCCTTCGCCCGGCCTGTCTCGACATAGGTCAGCGCCTCGTTGGTCTTCGCGAACGAGAAGATCCGATCCACTACCGGCCGTATGACACCTGCTTCGATCAGCGCTGTGATTTTGGCAAGTTGTTCGCCATCTGCCGTCATGAACAAAAAAGAATAGCTGACTTGATGGCGTTTCGATTTCCTTCTGATACCAAAGCTTAGCAAGCGCACGACCTGCTGGAGCAACCAGCCAGAACCGTTCTGTTTGGCAAAAGCCGGATCAGGCGGGCCGGAGATTGAAATAAGCTTTCCGCCGGGCTTCAGCACACGGAGTGATTTCTCCAATGTGTCCGTGCCAAGACTGTTCAGCACGACATCATAGTCCTTCAAGACTTCCTCAAAATTCTGGGTTTTGTAGTCGATTACGACGTCTGCTCCGAGACTTTTGACGAGATCGACATTTGAAGTGCTTGTGGTCGTTGCCACCAGTGCCCCGAGATGTTTGGCAAGCTGGATGGCGATTGTGCCTACACCGCCGGAACCGGCATGGATCAGGACTTTCTGTCCCTTTTGCAGATTGGCCCGCTCGACAAGCACCTGCCATGCGGTCAAAGCGACAAGCGGAATGGACGCGGCCTCTTCCATGGTCAGATTGTTGGGCTTTATGGCCACGTCGGCCTCATTCATCGCAATGAACTCCGCGAACGTGCCGATGCGGTCTTGCCTCGGACGGGCATAGACCTCATCACCCGGCTTGAAACGACTGACCTTTGACCCGACCCGAACCACAATACCCGACACATCGTTACCAAGGATCAGGGGTAGCCGGTACGGCAGGATAAGCTTGAATTCACCGTCCTTGATCTTGGCATCCAGAACGTTGACGCTGGCAGCGTGGATCTGGACCATGACGTCAGTCTCCCGCAGCTCCGGCTCAGGACTTTCGCCGAACCGCAAAACTGCGCCTTTTGCATATCGATCGACCAAAAAGGCTTTCATGGGTTTGCCCTTATGTATGAGTTAGCGATCCGCCGGAAAATACAATCCAGCGGTAATTGTTCAGGCAGGAAGCTTATTGTATTTGCGAAGGTTTTTATCGACGAATGACTCTGGCAGGAAGCGACGCAGGAAGTGAACTTGTCCTGCAACCTTTCCTACAGTGTAGCGTCTTTTGGGAGAAAACGCGTTTGCCGCCTTCACGACCACATCGGCGACCATCTCTGGCGTGTCCCCTGCTTCCACTATTTCACGCATCAGCCTCTCTGCGTCGGCACGAACGGTATCATATACAGGCATCGGCTGATCTGCTCTGGTGAGGTTTTCCTCAAAAGAGGTACGGGTGGCGCCGGGCTCCACGAGAACGACACGAATGCCTTGCGTGCGGATTTCGTGATCCAAGGATTCGGAATAGCCCTCGATTGCATGCTTTGTGGATGCATAGAGCGCGTTGTAGGGTGCAGGGATCAACCCGAGAATGGAGCTCATGTTGATAATTCTGCCTTTTCGCTGACGTCTCATGACCGGGAGGACCTTATTCGTTATCCGCAGGACGCCGAACACGTTTACATCAAACAGAGCCTTGGCTTGCATAGCTGAGGACTCTTCAGCGCCGCCAAGCAGCCCAATCCCGGCATTATTGACGAGAAGGTCGATCCGTCCGGTAAGGCGCAGAACCTCGTCGACCGCGTGCTGTACAGATTCATCATTCGTGACATCGCAGACCAGCATGGTAATGCCTTCAACGTCAGCAACCTGCTTGCGGCTGGTTCCGAATACCCGGTATCCATCACGTTGAAGCGCTTGTGCGGTTGCCAGCCCAATGCCAGAGGATGCGCCTGTAATCAGGGCAACACCTTTGCTTTTCTCACTCATTTGATTGTCTTTCTTTTGGTATGGATTTCTGCCTGAAAGGCATATACTATCATTTCGATACTAAGTCACTATCAAAAAGATATCGACATGAAGAATCTTTCAGACCAGCCATGCCTCATCGCCCGCAGCCTTGCCCTTGTGGGCGATGCGTGGAGCATGCTCATCATGCGCGATGCCCATGCGGGGCTGACCCGCTTCGACGATTTTCGCAAGAGTCTGGGCATTGCGCCAACGATCCTGACCCGGCGTCTGGCAGCCCTGACAGAAGACGGCTTGCTGGAGAAACGCCGCTATTCGGAGCGGCCGCCACGGGACGAATATCTGCTGACAGAAGCTGGCCGGGATCTTCTGCCCGTTCTCTTTGCGATTGGCGCGTGGGGCCGCAAGCATCGCAGCGGAGGAAAGGTAACCCAGTTCTTCGACGCTGAAACCGGGACCGAAATCGACCCGGTCACCATCGACCGGGCGACGGGTGCTGAGATCGGAACGCGTCCCATTCGCATCGCTGAACCCGAATAAGACTTAAAGCGCAAATGTTTGCATCCCTGATCGACTTATTGGCAGTGACTGCCGGGCGATTTATCAGCTCTCACTATGGAGCATACACACCCTGTTGATTTCTGCATCAAATTGACCCTCATTGTCCTTTTGCGTGGTCTGCCTGTTCCGCCACTACTCTCCGATTTTGACATAGGCTGAGCCGTATGACCTTTCAAAGGCCAGCTTTGCTCCGCCTGCAAATCAATCCTTCATAGAGAAGTATTCTATCTATTCTGCGGCCGTTGGGCTGTTCACTTCCAGTGCACCTGGCAGCATAGCAGGCTTGGGCAACTGATCTGCGGTCGGCTTGATCCGAAACCATGCGGCGTAGAGGGCTGGCAGGAAAAGGAGGATCAGCACCGTACCGGCTGCTGTGCCACCAATCAACGTGTATGCCATCGAGCCCCAGAACACCGAATGCGTGAGCGGAATGAAGGCCAAAACAGCGGCGAGTGCGGTCAGGATCACCGGGCGCGTGCGTTGAACCGTAGCCTCGATGACAGCATGATAATCATCAAGACCCGCGGACTGGTTTTCCTTGATCTGCTCAGTCAGGATCAAAGTGTTCCGCATCAAGATACCAGCCAGTCCAATCAATCCGATAATGGCATTGAAACCAAAGGGCTGGTTGAAAGCGATCAGCATCGGAACCACGCCAGCAAGGCCGAGCGGTGCCGTCAACATGACCATGGTCATTGTCGAAAGACTTCGAACCTGCAGGATGATGACGATCAGCATGGCGGCGATCATGAGCGGGAAAATTTTTACGAGCGCAACGTTGGCCTTGAGAGATTCCTCGATGTTTCCGCCCATTTCGATGCGATATCCGGCCGGAAGCGAGGAGATCAGCTGCTGCAGCGCCGTCATGACCTGCTGCGAGACCTCGGGGGGCTGCGTCGCCTCATTGATATCCGATCGGATGGTGATAATTGACGTTCGATCCCGACGTTTGAGGATGGGTTCTTCAAATCGAATTTCGGAATGTCCGATCTGGTCAAGGGGAACCTGGCGTCCGTTCCGGCTCATCAGCGAAAAATCTGCCAGCCGCGCCGGATCCAATCGGTTTTCGCCGGCACTACGGGCTATGACAGGCACGTTGCGGATGTTCTCGCGGACCTGCGTAACGGGAATACCCGTCAGCAAAAGCTGCATCTGCTGGGCTGCCTCGGCGGGCGAAAGACCAATCAGATTAAGCCGCTCCTGATCGGGGACATAGCGAAGAACAGGCGTCCGATTACCCCAGTCGCGGTTTGCCTGCCTGACATCCGGAACGCTCTTCATGATATCAAGTGCTTTTTCCGAAATCCGGTAGAGTTGCTTCGGATCGGGGCCCATAATACGGAACTCGACGGGAAACGGTGTATATGGACCGAAAACCAGCTGCGTGACGCGCACAAAGGCTTCCGGGGCTAACCCTGCCGATACAGCTTCCCTGAGCCGATGCTTCAACGTTTCGCGCGCCTCCGCATCAGGAGTAAGCACGACAATCTTGGCAAATGCCGGGTCAGGCAGCTCGGGAGCCATTGCGAAGAAAAAGCGCGGCGCTCCCTGGCCGATATAGCTTGTAACGATCTTCGCCTCTGGCTGATCCTTCAGCCATTGTTCGAGCTTTTCGACAGAGGCGGTTGTCGTTTCGATGCTTGTGCCCTCCGGCAGGCGGACCTCGATGAGTACTTCGGGTCGATCCGACGTCGGGAAGAATTGCTGTTTGACTACCCCCATTCCAACGACGGAGAGACCCATGATGAAGCCAACGACCGTGCATGTCAGGTACTTATGGCGCACAGCATATGTGACAAGTCCCCGTAGTCGCCGGTAATTTGGAGTATTGTAGATCGCGTGGTGCCCGCCCTCTACCGGTTTGATCGCCGGCAGCATCTTGACGCCGAGGTAAGGTGTGAAGATCACCGCGACGATCCAGGAGACAATCAGTGCGAAGCCTACCACCCAGAAGATATTGCCGGCATATTCGCCGGCCGTTGACCTGGCAAAGCCAACGGGCATCAATCCGATGATTGTAACGAGTGTTCCCGACAACATGGGGGCTGCGGTATGGCTCCAGGCATAGGCGGCTGCCTTGATGCGATCCATGCCCTCTTCCATTTTCACCACCATCACCTCGATGGCAATAATGGCATCATCAACCAGTAGTCCGAGCGCCAGGATGAGTGCACCAAGCGTGATACGGTCGAAAAACCTGCCGGTCTCCAGCATGATAAGGAACACAACGGCAAGCGTCAGCGGAACGGCGAGCGCCACGACGATGCCAACACGCCAGCCGAGGCTGACCAGGCTCACAAACAACACCACGCCAAGCGCCATTGCGAATTTGAGCATGAACTCGCCTACGGCCTCATCAATGTTCACCGCCTGATCGCTTACCTTGGCGAGCGTCATTCCGAGGGGCAGTGTCTGTGCGATCGTTGTCGATCTTTCTTCCAGAGCCTTGCCAAGTTCGAGCCCGTTCCACCCCTGCTGCATCACGGCTCCAAGCATGACGGTGGGCTCGCCGTCATGGCGGATGATATAAGTCGCCGGATCTTCGTAGCCGCGCCGCACATCTGCAATGTCGGAGAGCTTCAACGTGCGTCCGGCAGCGACGATCGGCGTGTCGGCGATTGCCTGACCACTGTTATAAGCACCGTCAAACCTGATGAAGACCTGCGGGCCGCGCGTATCGATCGATCCTGCCGGCGTGACGGTGTTTTGCCGCTGCAAAGCCGCAGCTATGTCCTGGACGGAGATTCCAAGAGTAGCGAGTTTATCATAGGAGAACTCGACAAAGATTTGTTCAGGCCGCTCTCCGAGAATGTTGATCTTCTTGACGCCCGGCACGTGCAGCAGGTCCTGACGGACCAATTCCGCCTGCCGCACGAGCTCTCGCATAGGCATCCCCTTTGCCTTCAAGGCATAAAGAGCGAAACTCACATCTGAGTACTCGTCGTTGACAAAAGGCCCGAAAACACCTTGGGGCAGGTTTCGAGCTTCGTCTCCAAGTTTTTTCCGAGCCTGATAAAACTCTTCCTCGACAGCATCAGGTGGCGTGCTGTCCTTCAGCGTGACTGTCAAGAAGGCAAAGCCCGGACGCGTTGTTGTCTCGACCCGGTCATACCAGGTCAATTCCTGAATCCGCTTTTCGAGTGGTTCGGCAACCAGATCCTGCATCTCGCGCGCCGTCGCGCCTGGCCATGCAACTGTGACCGTCAGGGTCTTGATGGTAAACGATGGGTCCTCTGCCCGCCCGAGTTTGGCAAAAGCGTAGACACCTGCCGCAGCCAGAAGAACGATGAAGAACAGGGTGACGGCTCTCTCGCGAACTGCGAGCGCTGAAAGATTGAAGCTCATCAGTTTGCTGCCTCGGCCTGAAGGGCGGTCCTGACGGCAGCGCCTTCCTTGAGAAGATGTGCCCCGAGCGCCACGACCTCCTGTCCAAGTTCGATACCTGTAACAATGGCGGTTTCCCCGCCGAGCTGTTTGATCTGCACGTGAGCAAAACGCACGGTTGAAGAGCCCCGATCAAAAACCCAGACGCCAGTACGATTGCCGTCATCAAGCAAGGCACCGATCGGTACCGAGACTTCCGACTGCCTTTCGGCGTTGGAGATTGTGATCGTTACCGTCGAGCCCAGGGGTGCCGAAGCGGCATCTCCCTCGAGCACGTAACGCGCCTCGTAGGTGCGGGTCTGAGCATCAGCGGCATCGGAAATTTGTCGCAGGCGTGCAGTCCCTCCCCGCTCGGTGCCACCATATATGCGGGCTTCTGCTTCTGATCCGATCGCGGGACGTATCGTTTCGGGGAGAGCGACCACCGCCTCACGTGGCCCGGCATGCGCCAGTTGAACCACAGTCTGTCCTGCAGCGACGATCTGTCCGGCTTCACCGGGAGCCGCGACCACCGTCCCTGCTGCGCCAGCCACCAAGGTGGAGTAAGTCGCTTCGTTCTCGGCAACATTTGCTTCCGCCTCAGCCGCAGCAAGTTGGGCTTCCGCCGTATCCAGCACGGCCTTGGCCTGCTCGTAACGCTGAGGGGTAGCGGCAACCCTGTCCCTGACAAGGGACGCATAGCGCTTCTCGTCCGCGCTCGCCTGAACGAAGACCGCGCGTGCGGCGACAACCGCGTTATGTTTCGCGGTCAAGGCGAGACGTAAATCCGTGTCATCAATGCGCATCAAGGGTTGACCCACCTTGACTTGCTGGCCGACATCCACAAGACGTTCGACAATCTTGCCGGGAACACGAAATCCAAGATTGCTTTGCACCCGCGCGCCTACCGTGCCCGTGAAGGATCTCACAACGCCGGCCACGCTCGCAGTTTCAACAATCTTGACAAGTTGCGGGGCGACGCGGGGATCGGTTGCGGCTGACGCGTCCGGCTGCGGCCACTGTGAAAAAGGAACGACCGCTGTGACGGCGGAGACCGACAGCACAATTGTGCCAATGAGAAGAAGCCGTTTGTGCCCCATACCTGTAATCCTCGCGAGAATGCGCGCCACGACGCGAATTAGATTGTGATCGAACTCTATAATCAACTTAAAGTTCGAACGCAATCTAAATTAGGAGCAATCCCCGGCAAGGTGACAGTGGCTGCAATGATCAGCTGAGAAAACCTTGCATAGTCACTGCCCAGGCATTATAGAGTTCGAATGCAATCTATAACGAAAGAAGATCACAATGCGTGTTAGTCGCGTTCAAGCTTCGGAAAACCGCCAGGCCGTAATTGAAACGGCAAGTCGCCTTTTCAGAGAGCACGGCTTCGATGGAATTGGGCTGAAGGGTTTGATGGAGGCCGCCGGCTTGACGCAAGGTGCGTTCTACAAACAGTTCACCTCCAAAGAGGATCTCATTGCACAAGCATCAGAAAGAGCTTTGGAAAGTGCAACACAACAATGGGCTGCTGCTGCAGCAGCAAAACCTATGGATTCTTTGGGTGGAGTTATTGCGTTTTATCTAAGCACGGATCATCAATACGAAAAGATGGACGGGTGTCCCGTTGTTGCACTTGGGTCAGATGCCGCCAGGCAAGGCACCACTGTAAAGGCGTCATTCGAAGCGGGAATAAAGACATATCTCGATATACTTGAACGTATGATTTCCGATGGCGGCCACGAAAAGTCAGAGGGTAAAGCCATGGCCATTCTGTCCATAATGGTTGGCGCAATGACACTCGCACGCGCTGTTAACGACCAAACCCTCGCTCAGTCATTCTTCGATTCCGCAATCGAACAGGTCCAGAAGATCGCGGCGTCATGAGGAAGAACAACAGATGCTTCTTAAGTGAGCATTGATGATCGCCGATATCCCCGCGCAGGGGTCTGGTTTTTTGGAAACGCCGATCGAGCGTACTGTCGATATGATCCAACTCAACATCACGGCGCTCACAGAACTAAGTTTTCTATTTGGCCGCGAGATGGCCGCGCGAAATTCCGGACACATTCTTCTTGTCGCCAGTCTATTGGCTTTCCAGCCCGTCCCCACCTTTGCGGCGACGAAAGCTTATGTGTTGGCACTGGGTGAGGCATTGCACGATGAAATGCGCTCCCAAGGTGTGGTGGTAACCAGCCTTTGCCCGGGGCATACCGAAACAGGTTTTGATATTGCGGCCGGCGCAACCGTCTCGACCTTGCTGCGCATCCTCACGATGAAGCCTCGTCCCGTCGCAGCGAGTGGCATTAAGGCGCTTTCAAAAGGACAGGACAGCGTCGTTGCCGGTGTTCTGAACAACCTCGTTGTGCTTTTAAACCGACTGATACCACGCTCGATGCAACGATCGTCAATGCGAAAAGTGTTGGAATCCTAATGTTCGGTGACTCTCATTGGCTCATGTATAAAGTCGTTAAAAAACGATCGGTTGTACGTACTGCAAAAGACTAGCAAGTCTTCCTTTGAAAATGCCGATAATAGGCAATTTCGGGAATTTTTGATTGTGGCGAAAATGTCTACAATCATCCATCCTCTCGGAAGCAAATTTCATTACAGATTGCGGCTGATCGTGGCGACGCAGCTGGAAGCCACACTTTTCGAGAGCTCAATTTCAAAGTAATCCGATTTCGGCTGCTGCCTCTTGCAAAACCAGCGGCCTCATAGCCCCCGCGAAAGCCCGACGCTCAAGCCGACCATCTATTTTCTTAATTCTAAAAGAAAACTTTCGCAAATGGTGCCAACAAGAACAATCCGAAAAAAACCGTTGAGAATTGTGAACATCGATCAAGAGTCGTTTTTTTCTTATTAAGCTCGTCAAGAAATTCTGGATGTCCGTCGAGGGCGAATGTAGGGTGAGGTACTATTGTAGTAGGCTCGAGTGTCACGTGCCTCATCTCTCTGGTCTTCGCTACAACGTCAGGACCTGGTGATCCTGTACTGAATTCGATGTAGCTATCGAGTCGCTTTCGCCAAACATAAAGGGTGAACATCAATCCAATAACAATTGTATATAATGGCAACATCCACAATAAGTAGCGCATCCAACCCATTTCGGCGATTTTGTTCCAAATTAGATAGAACGATGGATATGCAGTCGTAACTTCCCAGATAATATTAAAAGAAGAAGCAACCGCAAATAACACGCACAATATAAACATATACTGCAAACTATTAATCAATTTATATTTTGGATGAAAGCCGATATAAGGGTTAAAATTCTTACGATCTTCTGCTGAAAAATAGACCGTTTCGACATTCGACATAAACGCAATCGCCCTTAAAGACCAATAGTTCGCATCGATGACCGTCACCGCCCCCCAAAACGCAGAGAATAGGGCAATCATCGTAGCTATGGGCAGGCCTATTTTCCCATCATGACCAGATGTCAAAATAGCCGCACCACCCGCTATGACAGCGATCGTCTGCCAACCCGCTTTGAGATGCCGATCAAGGTCTAGTGTAGACATTTTATAGTATTCTTTGACGAAATCGTGCCGCTGCGCCCTGATTTCCTTCTGCTCGTCACTCACTAGAAGCCTCCGTTAACTCTGCTCGTGCCACTGTGGTCGACAGCAAGGACTAACGTTAATACAGCAATACACGTGGGGAAACTGTTCAATTGTTTAGAGAGACCGAAATATCTAACCCCGACAGCATAATCGGACACAGCACGCCATCATCTACATTGCGAAAATTTGTTGCACACAGTTATCATGTTGCGAGTATAGCGACGGAATTTGGTTGGTTACCAGGTGCACGATATACAAACTTGCGCGACATCCGCAGGTTTGATCGACTTGGATTCCTCGATATCAATTGGAGGAACTATAACTTTTCCAAACATTTAGAAGCTGCGAAAGAAACGCGCCCTCTGCTCACAGTCGCCAGAGACATTGAGAACATAGATCATTTGAGCCAAACCCTTGATGAGGCATACCAGCTTCTCAAATATGCCGACACGGTTGTCGTTGTTCCAAAGGATGTAAGGCTGACCGACCGTATAGAAGATCTCATTCCACGTGAGTTTGCACTTGGTTTCAGCGTTCCAACTCGTTATGGGGGGACAGCCATTCCCACGTCATCCTTTCTCCGTCCGGTGCACCTCCTTGGTGGTCGCCCCGACATTCAACGGAGACTGGCACGAGAGATGCCAATCGCAAGTCTGGATTGCAACCGTTTCACATTGGATGCTGGATTCGGGGATTACTTCGACGGGGAGCGATTCCGTCCCCATCCTCTAGGGGGATATGAAACCTGCTTAAGAGCATCGCTCTTAAAGATAAATGGACTTTGGGCAGATTATATCTATGACCATCCGAAAGGATATGTCCAATGAAGCATCTAGATACGATAGACAAAATTGTGCAGGTCTACCTCGCAGGTATTTGCAGTCAACCCTTCACATATAAGAATCGCCAATATAGACCAAAGAAATTAGTGGTTTCGCCACTTCTCGTCCGTGGTTATACGTGTCCAAGTGGCTGCGGCGCCTGCTGTGGCAGTTTCTCCTTGGATTTTCTTCCGTCCGAGACGAAGGTCAATAACACCATCGCGCGCATACTTGAATTCGACGGACGCAGCGTTCCGATATTTTCCGATCGCCAAAGCGACGTAGATGATAGGTGGTGTCGGAATCTTGAGCGGAACACCGGACGTTGTACAGTTTACAACGAACGCCCAATGGCTTGTGACTTTGAGCTCATTAGGTTCTTGGTCTACGAGGATAAGGTTCTTCTTATTCAAAAACAGTATGGTCGGGCTTGGGCAATGGAGAGGCTTGACCACGATAGGGGAGCCCTGTGTGAAATGTTAGCGCCCAATCCTTCTACTGTCGCAGAAGTGGTCCGAAAACTTCGACGTTTACAGCAATGGGCTGACCATTTTCACATATCAACTCGCATAGAACCCATCATCGAATGGATTGCTCAAGGTGCTAACAACAGGCTCTATTTAGACGCATGAGGCAATCAACGGTTGAACCGCACTGCCCATTTAGCTCTTTGATTATAGAAACTGGGCATATGCGTCTAATCGGACTCGGCATCTCTGCTTCATCGTATTTGCATTTACCCGACGACCTATCAATAAAACCCGACTGCCAATTTAGCGTTTAGGTTCTTCCATTTAACGCAATTGAACCAGTCTCATTCTCGCAACAAATCTGAGATCTTTGACCGACTAGTTTCACGTTTAACTACAATAACATTGATCCAATGCCGCACTCTTACGGTTAAGTACAACACGACCCGATAGAGGTATCCGGCACCACTACAGCTCCCATTTCATTCACGAGGGGCCAAGGCCGACCCGATGAGATGTCAGGGTGACGAGGACCAACATCAAACCCACCTTCCTGATCATTCTCGGCGTCAATCTGTATCAGGTAATCAGCTGCGAACTTTGCGCTTTCAGGGTCCGACGATCGGATTAAACTAAATAGCCCTTTCCGGAGTTCGGAAAGATCGCGTGGGATGAGAGTAGAAGATGACGAGCCGATGTCGCTCGGCTGGTGGACGTACAGAATTTTGGAACGGGCATTCCAACCGAATTGACTAATGATGTGGCGGCCAATTTTGTCCTGCACGAGCCGGAGGAAGATGTTGTGGTCGGCTCCAGCGAGAAGTATCCTCCCGAGAAAGGACTTCTGCCCATTGTCCGTTGCCGTGTCGTACCGCGCTGGCAAGCTTTCCCTTGCTTCTGGTGATAACGTTAGAAAGAGCTCGTCGGGATAGTCGAAACGTGTGACGCTCTCGATCGGCCTATTGCCGTATTTCCCGGCGGCAATCTCCAACAGGAGTTCCAGCGCTTTCTGGTCTGGGTTCTTGAGCGCAAGAAACAGCTCGTATTGTTCAGTCAAGTCGGGGTAATGTGTTAGCAGCTCACGTAAAAGATCAACGCGAACATTCTCCTCGAGATGGCGCACGCTGCTTAATAGGTCACGGACGCGCCATTTGCTGAACTCGAACTTGGCGACCATCGCGTCGAGTCCGTCGAACAGTGCAAATGGATCATCTGACATCGGCAGAAGCTTGAGCCATTCGAACAACGTGTATAGGTCATTGTCCTGTATCCATTTGCTGACATCGTGTTCGGCCATAGCGTCAGACAGCCCCGTCAAGACGATACCGGCAGGTAGGACAAGACCGCCCACGGTCATCCGCTGAGCAAGTTCGAGTCGTGTTCGATGTGGCAAGTCGGATTTTAAAATTTCGATCAGGAAATCGGTGCGGTTGCCGTGAGGCAGCAAGACAGCGCAACCGGCATATCGAGCCGCGCGCCCAAGCTCCTTGGGGGATCGGCCGTTGCACAGGTTCTCCGCAGCCTCGAAAAGTAGGTCAGCGGTGTTACAACTCTGCGTATGATCTCTTGACCGATTTGCAATGGCCCTGGCGAAGTCGGGCCATTGGCTGAATTTGCGACTGTCATCGTCAAGCACAGGCTCGTTTCGCTGTTGCCAAATGACCTGGAGACCGGCAGCTGCTTCCGGCCCAAAGTCCGAATCGAGAAGATTTCGCTTCAGAACGGCTTCGGCCTCGTCATTGCCGATGGCTGTCAGCATGATACGGTACTCGTGGCTATGAGACCGTTGCATCTCGGTCAAGGCCATATTATTCGATCCATTGGCCGCGAATGCCGCTCTAGCCGCGCTGACTCCCGCAAGATCCGCTTCGATCATCTTGTCCAAGACGGCTACTTGACCCGCGTCGGGCACGCGGCGCATAGCCCAAGTTAGTTGCGCCATGGCATGCCGTGATGCCGACTTTTCAACAAGCTGCCATCCCCAACCTTCTAGGAGCTTTACAGCAGTCAGCCTACTTGCGGAAGGTATTTGCAAATGATCGGTATCGCTTCCGCGACCATGTCGGCTGAGACGTTCGGCAAGGTCGTGAATCTCCTCCGAGGTTAGCCCTTCTGCAAACTCCTGCAAGACGTCGATTAGCACGCTCGCGCGTGTACTTTCCAGCTTATCCGCAAGGATGCGAGAGGGTCGATAAGCGGCCTCCGTCCGCTCACCGTTCGCCCTGAACTTGCGCCTAGAATCAAGGTAGCGCACGATGAGTTCCCGGACGGTACGATGCCCAGCTAGAAAACACGCCGCGCTCGTTTGATCGCTATTATCGTCTTCAAGCGCCAGCGTTGCTATCGGATCGTCGTCAGTAGGCTCGACGCGCTCCAAATACCGCCGTGGTTGGTAAGGCACATCGAGAGTGTTTTCAACTCGCCACTTTAGTGCGACCGCCACCTGCTGTGGAAAGCGGGTCCAAGCGTCGTGGGTAAGATGAAGTCCGTGGTTCTTGAATGAGAACGATGGTTCTTTCAGTTCGCGCTCAACCGCCAGTGCCGCCTCTTCATCTGGCAACGAATCAAGCGCCCTCGCTAGACGAGTTTCTGGCGGCGCATCGACTGTAACCAAGGCTTTTCGCCTTTCGATCAGATCGGCTAGTAGAGTTGGATCTCGGATCCCATCAAAGTGGCCCTTGCGTGCCACACCTTGCATGAACTCTTCCCCGGACACCCGTAGCAGCTCCTCCATCTGTCGAGTGGCAAGACGGAAAGAAAGGCCTTCAAAGACGTGCAGACGGATGTCCAAGTTGGGTTCGTTCAAAGCCAACGCGAGGGCAACCTCGATGGCGTCCCGATCGCCATGCAACGCCAACTCGGCGGCTATTGTCTCACGGGCCTTATCTGGCAATCCCGCGTAATCCCGTGCGAGACGATCGCCGAGGACGGACGGATTGAATCGAGGGACGAGCCTTATCACCCTCATCTGGTCTTGGGGGTTGTCGCCGGAAACCAAGGGCCAGACGATGTCGGCAAACTCGGGCCTTTTGGTCTCGATCATGAAAGCCATGGCGCGGTCTAGCCTGTCATGCGCATGCCAGGCTCGTCCGAAGGCTAACGCCCTGTCGCCGATGAGCTTCCAAACCAACGGCCCCGATCGGGCCATCACCTGTGCGGCGAACATGGGATCGATGCCGAGCAAAAGGTCCGCTACTCTGGCGACAACCTTGGCGCTTGCCTCGTCTTTCCGTGACATGCGCTCGCATGCGAACAGGACTACCTCGGCCCAACTGCGATCGTTGAGCGCGACAACGGTCAGCGAATGCTCGAGGTTGAGGTCGCCCCCTGCCACGACAAGCCCTGCCTCGAGGTCGAAGGAGGCGAACCATTCCTGCAACTGCTGGTGCTGAAAGGCGTAAAGTTGGCCATCCTGCCTGACCAGCAAGTGGCTTGCCACGAGGATGTCGAGGACATGAGGCGGGTTTGGTGCCGCGGAGATTTGCCCCTCAGACACGAGTTTGTCGCCCGCTCCCGATACAGCCGAACGCGCATCCTGATCAGTAATGGTCGGTGTACCCGACAGTTGGGCAGCAGCCGCGATGGCCGTAAGGTAGATGTGCTGGGCATCATACAGCTCCCTATGAAACAACTCCTTGTTGGCGGGAATGGCCTCGTGGGCTTCAACCATGCGGCAAAGCACTTCTTCCTTAGTCTCTGGCAGCTTTCCAGAGGTAGTCGCCTCCATCAACGCCCGAAGGTAGAGGGGTATGCTGATAAGGTCGCGCAGGCCCACGGTGCGCCAAGCCGCATCGAGGACGCTGACGCCGCCCGCTCCCCTCAGGCCCGCCGCGATTTCGTGTTGCTGCTCGTCGGAGAGCGGCAGGACAGAGATACGGCGTCCCGAGAGTGGGACATCCAGCGCGATCCTGCGACTGCTCATCACCAAGTTCAGCAGCGGGAACTCTGTTTCAAGCTCCTCCATCTCGTTGATGAGACGGCGGCGCGCCGACTCGGGAACTTCGTTCCAGCCGTCAAGGAACAGAGCCAATTCGCCGTGGTCGGCCAAAAACTTGAGGTGCGCGCTGGAAAGGGCCTCGTAGCCTCTACGTCGAGAAATCCAATCAAACAGGTCTCTGCCGGACTCGGCCCATGCGCCAAGAGGCACGAACACCGGCACGGGACCTACTCGGATCATTTTGCGGGCAATCTGGATGAGGGTCGTGGTCTTGCCGGTTCCGGGCGCAGACAGCAAGACGATATGCTGCGCAGCAGCGAGTACCTGAGGGAAGTGAGCTTGGTCCAGATTGCGGACGTCCTCAACACCCTCTGCCGTAAGTTCGAGATCTACGGAAATTCTGGGCCAGCTCCGCCGCCTCTCATAGGCTTCAATATCCGTTAACGCTGCCGCGCGCACCTGCGCCTGCACACTGGCAAGATCGGCACCCTGCGGCAGTCCGAGCCGTGAAATGTAGGGCGCTAACTCCTGGATAAGTTCGTCCGACAATTGGGCAATGATCGCTGATCCCTTGCCGCTGGCAAGTTGCTGGAACGCGCGCTCTTCGGCCTCTTGTTTCCACTTCTTCAGCTTCTCAACCGTGAATTCCCTCGGGTTGTGGTCGATGAGGTGGGCATGGTCGGCGCAGAGCCAAATTCCATTGCCCTCACTCGCGCGCTCAGCCGGTGCCTGATTAGAATCATACCGGGGACCGCCCGGCGACGCGGCTTTGATGTGCGCAGCCACGCCAATATTGTTCGCACCCGCTTCGCCCTTCCGTGGCCCGACGGTCAGCCGCTGGCACTGTGGGTGAGAGCACAGGTAGCCAACGCGTTGGGCGAGCTGGATCTTGACAATAGGTTTGAAGTCGTCTCGCCGGCGTATCGTAACGGCAGTAGTCGTACCGTCTTTTAGCGGAGCGACTTCCGACGGAAGAATCGTGTCTGGCATAACGGGAGGATATGACAAAAGCAGCTTTTGCGAAATGGCCGACATAAAATAATCTCACCAAAACGACGTTTGGTCGAGAAGCGAAAGCACGCCCGTATGTCAGGAGTTCATCATTTCTCAATCCCGTACGAAAAGTAACCGTTCAACGCATCGGAGAGGTCCTTTCAATTGGCAAGAGGTTCATGCCTTACCATCTTAATCTCTTCTAGGTCGTTATCCCCACGTTTGCTATGTACGGTTGCACCCGTGATACGAATACATGGACTTCAATATGATAGATGGTGGCACTTCGGCGATTCTGAATAACTTTCGTGATCTTCCAGATTTTTCAGCTTTTGAGGATTTTGCTCGTTCTCTTTGGCAGAATGAAGCCGCTGTCATGGTTGGTGCAGGCTTTAGCCGGGTTTGCATCCGCGAAAAAGATAGCCGAGTTCCTCCGCTGTGGAGCACCTTTAAAACGTCGATGGAAACTGCGTTGGGATACCCCCAAGGAGCGGGACCCGATGCACTGAGACTAGCTCAGGAATATCAGACGCTTCACGGCGAAAACGGAATGGACCAATTAATCCATCATCTGATTGCGGACAGTCAGTGGGAGCCAGGACCGCTGCACAAGCAGCTCTTGGAGTTTCCGTGGCGCGACGTTCTCACGACAAACTGGGATACTTTGCTTGAGCGTACGAAGCCACAAACGCCCGATCGAATCTACAGCTATGTCCGCACTGTGCAAGACATCGCCCATCGGGCGCAGCCACGGATTGTTAAACTGCACGGCTCAATGCCATCCCACAAACCCTTTATATTCACCGAAGATGACTATCGAACTTATCCCGTTCGATTTGCTCCATTTGTCAACCTCGCTCAACAAGTCATGCTTGAACACGACCTTTGCCTTATCGGCTTTTCCGGGGTTGACCCAAACTTCTTGGCCTGGAGTGGGTGGGTTCGAGATACCCTCAACGTGTCTGCCCGTCGAATTCGGCTTGTTGGTGTACTGGAACTATCACATGTTTCAAGGGCCCTCCTCGAACGACGAAACGTCACACCTATAGATCTCGCGCCACTGGTTGAAGATCTGCATCCTGACGAACGGCACGAGAGAGCACTCGAATTGTTCTTCGCGGCTTTGTTGGCTTCAAAACCACCTTCGCCTTATACTTGGGGTATAGGTCCGGACAAGTTTTCTCAATCGTCTGCTGCAAAGGAAGAAGATCGTCCGAGTCGAGTGGACGTTGCAAAGGCATGGGCCAAGGACAGAAACGTTTACCCTGGCTGGATAGTTGGCCCCAATCTGGAAACACACCGGCTCCGCTATAGTCATCTAAGCTTGCGCATTATCGATGAACAAGCTGAGGCTCATTTGCGTTTTTCTTTGGAACGGATTTGGCGCCATCGGACTGCCAGAATTTGGCTCAATCTTGAAGACATGGAAGATGCGGACGCACATTATGAGAGTGCAGGGAAGTGTTTAACAATACCAGAGAAAGTAGAGCTTTGTGCCTCGATTGCAGCAGAATGGCGGTTTTATCAAAAATGGGATGAGTGGACGCGATGGATGGCAAGATTGGAATCAATCGGAAGTAGCGAGGCATCTCTCCATCACACTTATGAAGTAGCACTGCGCGCCCTTTTAGACTGGGATGACCATTCCGTTCAAAAAGCTGCTGGTGCAATCAAAAGTGACGAGCCAATCTGGATGATGCGACGTGCAGGGCTCTTGGCAACACAGTTTCGTCATCGTGAAGCAGCGGAGTTGTATCAGACGGCGTTGCTGAGCATTCGTCAGAAGCTTCTGTCGTCGCCGAAATCTGCTTGGTTGATTTCCTTAGAAGGATGGGCATCAATGTTCCATCGGGTATCCTTCTCCGCATTGAGCGACGATTGCTTCTCACTTCCTCGAGATGAGAGCGACGAAACGCGCATGCGCTACGTTGCCGCAAAATCTGACCCTTGGGAAACAATCTCAAGCTTGGAAAGGCTCGCGTCGGAGCGAATTGATAGAAACCGCAACGATGCTGAACAATGGAAGCTTTCTTTCAAATCTGGACGATATAGCCGGGGTGGCACTAGGCGTCTCGGAGGCGACGATGAGTGTCCATTTTATGGCCTCCTCGAACTTATTGAGCGGACAGGCGCGCCAGAACACATAGCGAACGTCAACATGTTCTCGTCACGTCTGGAGACTGCTTATCGAGCGATAACAACTCACGATGAAAACGATCTTCTTACCTTTTTCGCTCGGTATCGAGGATCAGAGAAAAAGGTACTTGATTGGATGATACCCCGTATGCACGTCGCTCGGTTAAGCGACTCTGCCGTGCAGCATTTTCTTTTAGTGATCCCACGGCGCATAGACAGCCTCGCCATATTGCAGGATCGGTTTGGTGCGGAGAGCCATTTGACATTTCTCATAGAGCTTTTAGCACGGGTTATTGTACGAGCATCATCCACACAGGCCTTCGAAATCTTTCATTGGGTAGTCAACCTGCTTAATCGTTCAACACTTTCGTGGACGAGCTACTCGGCCTGTAGGGCAGTTTTGGAAGGTGCCATCGAGGCCATGGAGCCAGACGAACGCCAAAAAGCGATGGATATAGCTCTGCATATGAAGACACCAGGAGAGGCTCGGGCAAAAGGTCTTGAACGAGACTGGCCGGAAATTTTTGATGGCTTTTCGGAAACAGATGCGGAAATGATCAATATCTCTCTGCATCACACAACTCGGATCAACTCGCTGATCACGTTAGTAAGAGACGACGTGAAGCTCGATCGTGGGAGGGCCCTTAGGAGGCTTCATATACTCTTTCGAGCAGGAAAACTGACCGAGGAACAGACCAAGTTGCTGGATACCTCGATTTGGGTACGGTGCGATGAAAGTGGATGGCCCTCCGATACAGAAGTCCATCCATGGTTATTTTTGGAGTTGCCCGGCAAGGCACGCGCGGAAGCCTTGTTTATTGAAAAAATTGTCGGTGGAGTGGCGAGTGGACAAATCGGCCATCAAATATTGATGAACCTCCGCGCGGGCTTGGACAGAACAGAAACTGTTGTTCCAAAAGAGACTCTCGTTTCGTGTGTGAAGAGCTGTCTGATGTGGAAGCCGGCCTCAACTGAAGAGAAGAATCCAATCGACAGGCTTCTGTTGGGAAATGATGGGTTCGACCAAGCAACAGGACGCGAAATTGGCGAAGTCTTGGCACGTAGTTTGCTACCTCGCCTAGAGGCCGAAGATTTGCCGCAAGATATCGCTAGGCAGTTGAAAGCCCCAGAGAAATTACCGCACATACCATCCTTGGCCGCAACAGCATTTCAGGTGGCCCGCCTGTGGCCCGAACATCAATCCGTAGCCTTAAGGCAAATTCGCTACGCGGTGGCCAGTCGGGAACCATCACGTGTATATCCCGCCTTTATTGCCGTGAAGCAAATTATCAAAAACACCTCGGTATACGCAAACTTCCCCAGGGAAATCAAAGAGCTACTGCTCCACGCATGTGAACAACGGACTCAACCAGGGTTGAGCTCTGCTCTTAGTCTTCTGGGCAACATGTTTGAAAATCATCAACTGAATGATGATGATATTGAGCGCCTTTCAAGTGCATTACCACATGTGCTCAATGAGTATCGCTACGACCAAAAGAATTTGGAGGTTCCCGCGATGGCCGAACTACCTACAGTGCGTAGAGAGGTCCATCGTCTCTCGAAACTGCTACTTCACCATAGCTCGGAGCTAGAACAATTGAAATTGGATCTTGATGTCGACCCATTGCCGGAAGTTCGCATTCTCAATTGAGGCTACATGGCACATAAGCAACTTCTTGCGTCTATACAAAAGCGAACCAAGCTCATTTTGGCGAACGTCGGCTTTGGTTAATCAATACTCGCAAACTTACCAGCCCCATCCGCCTCGGAAAATCGTTCTTATTGGCAATCAGGGTCAACCCAATCTTACCCTGCTTATCAGGGGGGAGGCGGACGTTCGCCAAAAGTCTGCAGTGGAACGGGATGCTTCGAATGTTACCTGGGTGGAATCAACATTTATGTGGTCTAAGTGGAGGAGCCATCGCTTCTAACAGGTCATCCGTCCGCACGTTAACGAGTCCACATATCGAGAGGACTAGAAGGCGCGCCACCTGTTGGACATTGTAGCCCCAAGAGTGGCGTTTCTTTTCCAAAGATATGTGCCGTCACGAAATTCCGTAAGTAACTACAGGCGTGAATTGCGTCGGGAAGCGAGAGTTCGATGTCACGGACCATTTGCCCGTCACTATGTGCTGAAAATTGATCGCGTGCCGGCTGGATTGCAAGTTCGGTCTCATCTCCTCTTACTACCCAATCGACTATTCTATCCGGATTGATGCCAGCCTTTTCCAACCGATACGTGATGTCCTTTAACACTGGAGGGTTCCATGTGTATTCCTTGTCCAACCATCGTGGCTTTTCTCGGCTGGAATTCACCTGCAGTTTCATCTCCTCAATGGCGGAGAAGGCAAGGTTTATAGCAATGGAACTGCGGACGTGGTCCGAGAACTCGCCGGAATGTTTTCAAAAATCTGCCCATAGCGTGGGTGCGCTGACCAAGGTGTAATGGCTTCTGTTTCGTAGCTCATTGAGAGTTTGTGGATCGCATAGACAATCCGCCTGTCTGACCAAGCGTCGACAGCCATTGCAACCGCCACCGGCCTCTCCAGCTTGAACGAGAAGAACTCAAAAAAGCCGCCAGTCTGGAAGATGTTTTTGAAAAGAATAGCCTGCTCGGATGCATCATTCGATATTTCGAAGCCCGAAGGGTTCCCGTATTTCTGATCCGGAAACCCTTCAACGACAACATTGGCAGCGCGAATGAGTTGGATGATATTGTTAGCCTCAGTCCTTTCAGCTTCCACCACCAACAACTGCCCGTGGGTTTCGCCCTCCCTAAGAGAGCCAAAATCCGCCAACGCCCCGGGTCGCGTAATTTCGGAATGCCCGCTTTTGTGAAACTTATAGCGTTTTGATGGATCAGGAATGAATCGTACGTTCCAACCTATGCGCCGGCAGAGGGACAACACCAACTCAGCTTGACTTGGTTCAAATACAAGGAAGCTACAAAACGACGGCACACAGCGCTCCAAGTTTTAATCAACTTACTGATGGGTATACGGGTTGTACGGTGAGATAAGCAAGATCGTGTGGTGAAAAGTGCCCATCGTCTGAGGCCCAATTGCGAAGCTGCTGTACGGCCCCAAATCTCGACTAGCGGTTCGAAGCCTACCTTCCCTCGGGCAGCGACGAACGACAATGAGGTCGGAAGCGGTCGTGCCAATCGCCGCACGACGAATGGCAGCTATCCAACTATTGATGCTCCAAAACAGCCCGTCCGGTATCGGCCCCAAAGCGGTCATTGATGGCATTAGTTGAGTTGTCACAATGACGGGTGGATGATGATCTTCATGACTCGTTGGAAATCTCGCTCAAAGTGCCCGCCTTGGTCGTCCAGGTTTCCGTCCGCACCCCGGGTGGGTCAATTCGAAGCAAAAATCAACAGTGTAGATGTTGCAAAGGCCAGTGGTGGCGCTCTGGCAGCGGGACAGTTCTCAAATCACCGATCGGCTCAAGGTTCAGCCCCATCGTATTCGCGACGACATTCCTCGACGTGAGACAAGTTGTTCCTAATCCAAGAATTGATTCCTTCAAGGGCACGCAAAACGCCAGCGCCCATCTCTGTCAGTTCATATTCGACCCGTGGCGGCACCTCGGGAAAGTAATGCCGCACCACCAGACCGTCCCTTTCGAGGTTTCGGAGCGTCAGCGTCAGCATGCGCTGGGTAATCCCGTCGATCTCGTTCTTGAGTGCCGAAAAGCGAAGCCGATGCCCGCTCGCCAGTGACAGACGCCAGATGACTTGAACAGTCCATTTGTCTCCGAGCCGCGTGCAGATACCGTTCGACGGGATCGGCCTGAAATCTGGATCGCTCTTCGCTTCCTCACCGGACCTGCGATGGATAAGTTTTTCCAAGCGTATCATCCTTGTGCCTGAGGCTGAACAATGTGCTGTCTTCCAACAGCATTCCCATCATTATATATGGATGCCCTCACTCAACACGAGGGTTCTCAAATGACAAATGACAAACGTCCAATCCTGGTCTTCGGTGCAACAGGCCAACAAGGCGGAGCGGTCGCTTCCGCACTGTTGAAGGCCGGTTGGCCAGTGCGCGCGATGGTACGCGATCTTAGCTCGGCAAAATCGATCGCGCTTCGCGACGAAGGCGCCGAACTCGTGCAGGGACTATTCACAGACATCGACGTGATGCGTGCGGCAATGAAAGATGCTAACGGCGTCTTCAGTGTGCTGCCGGGGAATTTGGCCATTGAAGATGAAGTGCGCGTCGGGAGTGAAATCGCGGATATGGCGTCCGAAAGCGGCGTCGCGCACCTGGTCTATTCTTCCGGCGCCAGCGTCGGGAACGAACCGACTGGCGTGGCGCGCTTCGATGCCAAGGGGCGCGTCGAAGCGCATATTCGAACACTGCCTGTCACGGCTACCATCGTGAGGCCCGTGATCTTTATGGAAATGCTGGCGAGACCCGGCTTCGGGTTGGAAAAGGGTCGGTTCAACTTCTTCGTCAGACCGGACCAGTCGGTCCAGCTTATCGCCGTAGAAGACATTGGTAATGTAGTTGCAGCGATCTTCGCCGACAAGATGCGCTTCGGCGGCAAGACGTTCAAGATCGCAGGCGATACTGTTACGGGCTGCGAGCTCGAAGCCGTTTTTTCCGAAGTCGCCGGCCGTCCGATCGCCTATGCGCGCTTTTCCGAGGACGATCTTGCCGCCAATCCCGGTTTTGCACCGATCGCCGCGAGCCTGGAAGATGGGCCACTGGCAGATCATGTGGATCTAAACTTCGTGCGTAAGATCTATCCAGAGATTCTCTCGTTCCGGTCCTGGCTTTCAGGAGCCGGGCGAGAGGCTCTCAGTGACGCCCTTGGGTACGGCAGTGAGCGAGCCGATCGCCGGGTATAGGCACTTGTTGATCTGAACGGTGGTCGCAACCTACGCTTTGGAGGGCTGAATGGCGCGCCTTTTGTGGAATTGCCGCCTGCCTTTCGGCAGTTGCAGGACCAGATGCTTCATCGCCCCGGCGGCGATCGTGAGAGGGTCGACGTCCTTGCCCCCGCCCCATGAACGAAGGGCAGCTTTCAACGCCTGCAAATGGCCCCTTTTCCGGTCGTTCGATTTCATTAGTTCAGTGAACGCTAATGTCACAGCGACGAAATTTGCTCCGTGACTCCCTGAAAAGCACCACCCAAGCGTGATCTATGGTCCAACGGACGTTGTTTTTATTCGTTTTATTCCATTAACACGTATCTATTACGAGGATAATTTCCGCATGATGGACTAATGATCTTTACTCAACCATGATCCCGAATGCGATATGCGCCTGATGGGCTGCGTTATAAGGCTAATTTCGCTCTATGGCCGTGCGGAGGGCCGATTTGCCTGGTGTTCCCGCATTTGCTTGATGCCACAGCACTGGTTTTACTGGGTTTTCCGGGGCTCCCCTGCCCTCTCCACTCTGTCCTGTCACCCGCCCGCTCACCGGTGTTTTCCAATTATCGGCATTTATAACTGTTCGTTTTCCTATAACTTGCTTCTCTGTATTTTTTACAAATTTGGGCTACATTCACAAACATGACTGTATCATCCAAACCCGCCTTGATTGGCTACGCCCGCGTCTCGACTGAAGATCAGGCCAACGATGCCCAGCTTCTGGAACTGAAGGCTGCGGGCTGCGGCACCATTTTCGAGGAACACGGTTCGGGTGCGTCGCGCGCCCGCCCCGTCCTGGCCCGCCTCCTGCGTGAGATCAGGAATGGTGATGTGCTGGTGGTTGTCCGCCTCGACCGGCTCGCGCGGTCCGTCAGCCATCTCCTGACTGTCATCGAACAGCTGGAGGAAAAGGGTGCGCATTTCCGCTCGCTGCATGATCCCATCGACACCTCCACACCCCAAGGCATGTTCTCCCTGCAGGTTCTCGGTGCCGTGGCTCAGCTGGAGCGCGCCCTGATTTCCGAACGCACCAAGGCGGGGATCAATGCCGCCCGCGCGCGGGGCAAGCTTCCGGGCAATCCTGGCCTGCGCGAAAAGAACCCCGAGGCGTTGGCAAAGCTCTCCGAGGCCCGCAGGCGCGGCCACCTGGCGGATCTGACAGCCGCGATGTCCTCCTGGCTGCCCATCGTGCAGCGCATGCGTCCCGAGCACCCCTGGGATGAGGTGGCCCGCAGCCTGCGCCACCAGACCGGGCAAATCTGGAATGCCGACCGCCTGCGCCGTTCGGTGCGATTGCTGGTCAATGAGGGGCTTGCGGATGCGCAGCTGGTAGCCCCCTCACCTCGCCGGACGCCGGAAGACCGGCTCATGATGCTGGTAACCGGCATTGCCAATGCCAATCCGGATTTGACCTTGCGCGAGATCGCCGGCCAGCTCGAGGCCATGCACGAACGGACGCCGCGCGGTGCCGCCCGTTGGGCTGCCTCATCGGTCAAAAACCTCATGGACAGAGCCCGCAGGCTCGGGCTTATCCGGGCTTGAACTCCAGACAGGCGGGATAAAGCCATCGCGATGGCGTGGATCGAATGCGCACAGCCGTGCCTGACAAAAGACGGGCCGGAGACGATGGGTCCCGGCCCTTTATTCTGTTCTGCAATGATCCGTACAGGGTTTCCCCTACCCCACCACAACCGTGGCTTTGCCAGGGACGCGACTGTAGAGATCGATAATATCCTGATTGATGAGACGCACGCAGCCGGATGACATGGACTGCCCGATCGACCACCACTCCGGTGAGCCATGGATGCGATAGCCGGTATCGACACCATCCTTGTAGATGTAAAGCGCGCGTGCTCCCAGCGGGTTCTGCGGTCCAGGCTCCATGCCGTTTTCGAATTTCACCAATTCGGGCTTGCGCTGGATCATTTCGCGCGGCGGCGTCCAGCGCGGCCATTCCTTCTTGTACTGGATGTTGGCACGGCCGCTCCACAGGAAGCCCGCCTTGCCGATACCGACACCGTAGCGGATAGCATCACCGCCCGGCTGCACCAGATAGAGGAAACGCTCCTGCAACCGAACGACGATTGTTCCCGGCTGCTCGCCGGTGGGATCAACGACGATCTGCCGGCGGAACTGGGCAGGAACTTTCTGATAGGGGATCGCCGGCAGCGAATAGGGGCCTTCCTGCACCGCCGCGTACATGACGTCGGGAACCGTGACGGATTTATCCACGCTGATCTGCGGGCGGATGCTGCCGGTCGACATGGTGTCAACGCTCATATCGGGAAGCTCGAATGTCTGCGAGCATCCGGACACGCCGAGAACAGCGAGGGAGCCTGCGCCCAGCAGGAGATGACGCCGGGAGATGGCGGGGGTGTGCAGACTATGGTCGACTGCCTGATTACGCTTGAACAACTCGGTACTCGCTTACAACTGTGGCAATTGCGTAAAACTCTATGGAAGTGTGGTTTACAAAGAGTGAACCCGCCGTGAGGTAATTTAACCATAAGGGGGCCAACACGCGGATTCGATGGGTTGACAGCTGTCAACTGTTTCCAGAATCACCTTACAGCCTGCATTGCCGAGGGCGCATCTACAGCCATGCGCCGCCCAAGCACGGGCCTCCGAATCGGCAGGCAGTTGACAGCTGTCAACGCAAAAAAGAAAGCGCGGCATCGCTGCCGCGCTTTATCAACAACAGATCTTCTCAGGCAGCCGAAGCCACAGCAGCCGGGTCGATCACGTCAATCGTTGTCGTGCTGTCATAGCGGTCCTGATCCAGAATTCCCTGCCGCTTGGCAACGATGGTTGGAATCAGCGCCTGCCCCGCAACATTCACCGCCGTGCGGCCCATATCCAAAATTGGATCGACCGCCAGCAAAAGCCCGACACCCTGCAATGGCAGGCCCAGCGTGGAAAGCGTCAATGTCAGCATGACAATCGCGCCGGTCAGCCCAGCCGTCGCCGCGGAACCGATGACCGACACAAAGGCAATCAGAAGATATTCCTGAACACCCAGAGGCACATTGTAGAACTGCGCGACGAAGATTGCGGCGATGGCCGGATAGATCGCGGCGCAGCCGTCCATCTTCGTGGTCGCACCCAGCGGGACGGCAAAGGCCGCATATTCCCGCGGCACTCCGAGATTGCCTTCCGTCACGGCTTCGGTGACTGGCAGGGTTCCAATGGACGAACGGGAAACAAAGCCAAGCTGGATCGCTGGCCAGGCTCCCGCGAAAAACCGGGCCGGATTGAGGCCGTTGGCCAGAAGTACGATCGGATAGACCACAAAGAGCACCAATCCAAGACCGGTATAGACGGCGGCGGAAAACCAGCCCAATTGTGCCAGCGTTTCCCAGCCATACTGTGCCACCGCAGTGCCGAGGAGCCCGATCGTTCCGATTGGCGTCAAGCGGATCACCCACCAGAGAATCTTCCGCACAACGGCCAGGAGCGCGCGATTGAAATCCAGGAACGGCTCGGCCACAGATCCGACGCGCAGCGCCGCAATGCCAACCACGATGGAAATGATGACGATCTGCAGCACGTTGAAAGACAAAGCGGTGCTGGCTGAACCACCGGTGATTTTGGTCGACGCCTGCAAGCCCAGCATGTTCGAGGGAACGAGCCCCTTCAGGAAATCGAGCCATGAGCCCGTCGACGATGGAACGGAAGCGGCGGAGGCGAGCACACTGGAATTGATTCCAGGCTGAATGACAAGTCCGAGCCCAATGCCGATCACCACAGAGACAAGCGCCGTTATGGCGAACCACAGCAGCGTTTGCCAGACAAGAGCAGCGGCATTGTTCAGGGCGCGCAGATTGCTGATGCTCGCCACGATTGCGGTAAAAATCAGTGCTGGCACCAGTGCCCGCAACAGCTGTACAAAGATCGAACCGACGGTCTGCAGCGTCACGCTCAGCCAGTTCGGATTGCCCGCCGCATCCGGGCCAAGGTTGCGGGCGATGAGGCCGAGCAAAAGCCCGATGATCATCGCGACAATAACCTGAAAACCAAATGAACGGTAAAGGGGTTTTGGGCTGGCCGGTACGGGGCCAGAAGATGGCTTGCTCATGTCAACAGTCTCGCTCAGGAAACACACGGAATTGAGCCGCCTCGGCGACTCCTTTAAATGCGGCCAACCTACCATCAATCGAAGAGCCCGCAGAACGATCAATTCCTGAATTCACCTGTTCTTCAACTGTTTCTTTCCAGAAATAGCGCGATTCCAGGCAAACAATTCCCTTGTACTAAAGTTGCATTTACGCGGCAGCGATCTCTGGCTAACAATACAACCTAAAATTACTAGTAAAATATATTCTATTTAAAATTGCATTCTCTGGCGCACTGATTTCAATCACCACTCTTTTTGCAAGGATTGAAGCAATGTTCGATACCATTCGCAATAGCAATCCTGTCCGCGTGTCTAGTCCTCCGCTACCACCGCCCGCAGCGCCAATACGAACTGGCGAACGGGCCGTCATTTTTCCACATCTGCCCCTCAACGACATCTACCATCTCAATGAGACCCAGGTCCTGAAGGGTTCGACGTCCCATCCGATGGACATTGTTTCGAACGGCAAGGCAGACCACGTCGTTTACATCTTTGTGCTCGATGGTGTCATTGAACGCCACAACACCAGATTGCACCTCGCATCGGTCATCCCGGACGGCGGGGCCGGAGCTGTCATCAACGGCCCTGCCACCTTGCTCAAACTAAGCAAGGGGTGCCGCTGGCTCGCATTCCAGATTCCACTCTCCGTGCTGCGCAATCACTTCGGTCTGTGGTCCGGACAATTTTGCTTTCATGAGCCCCGGTTTGCGACGGTCGCCGATTTCCGCAGGCACGCCGTATCCAGCCTGTACCGCACGATCAATTTCCTGCTTCTCAGAAAAAGGGAAGGGGAGGGATCACCGTTGGCCAACAGCTACGAGCAGTTGCTGATCGCTCAGCTCTACGCATCAGCGCCCCACAATCTCTGCCTTGGCGACCGTTCCGCGCGCCAACCATGCCCGAAACAGCTACGCCGTGCCGAGGAATTCATCCGCAGCAATCTCTACGCATCCATCACCGTCGATCACATCGCCGGTGCTGCGGGGTGCAGCACGCGAACACTGCAGCGGATATTCCGGCATTTCCGCGATGCAACCCCAACCCAAATTCTGTCGCATTACCGGATCGCAGAAGCGCATGACCTCATCATCGCGGGCAGAGCCAGAACCGTCACTGATCTTGCAAGCAGCCTGCAGTTTTCAAATCCAGCGCGCTTTGCCGCCACCTATCGCGACATTTATGGGCAAAAACCATCCATCGATATACGCGCTCATCTGCGCACAGGAGCGCAAATAGCTACAACCCTTTGATTTTTATCACCAATTCATTTTCAGAAGGAAACAGCAATATGGCCACAGCACCCGACAAAGGCCCGCCCCCCGGACTAGAGGATCAAGGCTATGGCCTCTATATGATCAATGGCGGTGAGGTTGTTCTGGATAGCAAATCAGTCGACCTCGGCGCACTCAAGATTGCAAGAATTGAGCTTTTCAACGGCGCCCATCTGACGGTGAACCCGGCTGGACTTGACATAGAAGCGCTTGGACACATCACCTATGGAATAGGAAAAGACTGTACGCTCTCACTCAGCGCGCCGGCGCTCGACGTTAAACTTGCAAATCCAACGATCATCGATTTTGAGTCTTCAGAAGGCAAAGGTATGTTCGAATATCGGCCCGGCAATCTCGACATCAAGCTTGCCAGCCCCATCAAGATCATCAACCTGCACGAAGGCGACAAGATCAAGGTCGATGGTGCAACCTCCGCGGACTTAACCCACGGCACACTTCATTTCAAAACGGGAAAGGCCATTGAACCGCCAGAGCCAAAAAAAACAGGCTTACTGCCTAGTGTGGAGAAGTTCGCCAAAAACCTGACCAAAAGCGTCACCGATACGGTCAAAGATGTGCTCGGTACGGGTGCAAAGTTCACGATCGATCCTGCGGCCACTTTCCAATTTGCCAGCGTGGGTAACGGTGGTCAGATCACCATCACCACGCCCTGCTTTGTCGCGGGAACACTTATCTCCACACCGGCAGGGGAAATTCCCGTTGAAAACCTCAAAAGGGGCGATCCAGTCTATACCATGAAGGGGGGCGCCGCGCCCATTCGCTGGATTGGCCGCCGCCGGATCGATCCAAGGACAGTCAGTCCGTTGCGCGAGCATGTACCGGTCCGCATTCGTCCCGGCGCCCTCGATCCAGGCAGCCCGAACCGCGATCTCTATGTGTCACCCGATCACTGCCTGTTTCACAGCGGATCGTTGATCCCGGCAAAACTTCTTATCAACGGCAGATCGATAACGCAGGAACCAACGCTAGAGCCTTTCACCTACTATCACATTGAACTCGAAAGCCACGACGTGCTGATCGCGGAGGGCGCCTATGTCGAAAGCTATCTCGACCTTGGCAACCGGGCGATGTTCCTGGAGCCGGGAACACTTATGTTCTGTTCCCCAGCCGGTCCGAAACAGGTTGCCGCCTGTTACCCGCCCATATATTCCGGTCCCATCCTCGACGCGGTCAGAAAAACGCTCGAGCACCGCGCTATTGAACTTGGCTATAGAGGCGGCGAACGCACTGTGCCTGGAAAGAACACCGGCAATGCCTTTCCATTTAGCCAACAAAAACAATAAGATAATGCATAATTCCCTGCCAGGGGACGCTGGCCGCCCTAGCGCCGCTTACCTGCCGCCTGCCTGCTAGCGGTAGGCAGCAGTCCGATCGAGAAAATCATGAAAATGGGCAATCACCGTATCCCGGTCGATGAACACGACGGCATAGACCGGCGGCTCAAGCGTCGTCATGATCCTGTCAGGCGAAAAATCCAGCGCCGTCTGATGGTTGGTGCCGCGTATGACGCTCACGGGAATGCCGCGCCAGCTGCCGGCCACCGGCCTGTGCGCATGGCCGACAAAAATATGCCTGACATTGCCATGCTCGCGCAGCAAACCATGAAGCGCTTCCGCTTCCACAAGTCCAAGGCCGTCGAGGAGCGGTAGGAAAATAGGGAAGGGGGGATGATGCAGGAAGAGGAACACCGGCCGGCCGGCTGCCTCGTCCAGGCGCTGCTTCAGCCAGGCCTGCCGGGCTTCATCCAGACGCCCTTCGACAAAGCCTTCCGATAGGGTGTCGAGCAGTATCAGCCGCCCCTCCGCCGTATCCACTACGCTTTGGACGAAACCGTCCTCCGGCATCACCCGATTGAAAACCCGCAGAAACGCGCCGCGATTGTCGTGATTGCCGAGAAGCAGCCTATAGGGCGGAACGAGCTTTTCCAGCTCGCCTGCCAAAGCTCGATAGCTGTCTTCGTGGCCCGTATCGCTGAGATCGCCAGTGAAAATCACCAGTTCCGCGTCCGCATGGTTCGCGTTGATATCGGCAATGCAAGCGCGAAGGTTCTGCAGCGGATCACGCTCGCACAGAATATCGCCCGGCGTGACAAGATGCAGATCGGTAACCTGGATGATTTTCATGGAATGTCTCGGATGTATCAGAGTTTGAACGAAGCCGGAATGCGGGCACTGCCGCGCACAACAATGTGCGTGTTCAGCCGGTCATGCATGGGCGGGCGATCCGGCTCGGCCTGCCGCTGGTCCAGCAGGGCCACGGCATGGGCAGCCATGACAGCCGGATCCTGGCGGAAGGTCGTGAGATTGTAGGTTTCCCACGCCGCTTCCGGTATGTCGTCAAACCCGATGACGGACAGGTCCTCCGGAATCCTCAGACTTGTGTGCCGCCGCACGTGATCGATAAGTCCAAAGGCAACCAGATCATTGACGCAGAATACGGCCTGCGGGTGATCGCTGCCGGCAAAAAGCTGGCGCGCCGCCTCCTGTCCGCCCGCATAGTCGGAATTGCCGCCGTGCCCCATGATGACGTTCGCGCCACGCGCAGCAGCTTCCTGGCAGAACCCGTTCTCGCGTTCGATGGTCGTCGGCGTGCGCGAAATGGTTCCGGCGAAGCCCAATGCCGTGAACCCATTGGCAAGGAAAACCCGGGCGGCCTCGCGGCCAGCGCCTTCATTGTCGATATTGACATCATCGGCCCCGGTTTCGGATCGCCCGAGCACGATGAGCGGCTGGCCATTGCGCCGCGCCAGTTCGACGAAAGAGGAGGGGGGAGAACCGGACAGAATGATCGTCGCCTCGGCGCGGTAGCCGAACAGCGTTTTTTGCGCCGCGACAAGCTCCTCTTCCGTGCGCCCCGTATTGATGACGATGGGTACGCTGCCACGATGAATCAGCGCCTTGGTCAAAGCCGCGACGAGATGCGAGCGATAGCCCAGTTCCGGATTGGTAACGACAAGGCCGACCAACCGGCTTGTTCTTGCAAGGAGACCGCGCGCCAGGTCGTTGACCTGATAGCCGAGTTCCTCGGCGGCAGCCATGATCTTTTCACGTTTCTTGGCGGAAACACTGGCACCGGGTGTGAACGCCCGCGAGACGGCAGAGCGGGA
Organism: Phyllobacterium sp. 22229; assembly: GCF_052056495.1. Classification (NCBI taxonomy): domain Bacteria; kingdom Pseudomonadati; phylum Pseudomonadota; class Alphaproteobacteria; order Hyphomicrobiales; family Phyllobacteriaceae; genus Phyllobacterium; species Phyllobacterium sp. 22229. Next base: position 253,472 of record NZ_JBQEPA010000002.1, on the reverse strand, counting down.
CACGCCAGCCTTTCTTGCCACCTCGACGGCACTGACATAGTGCTGGGTCTTCTTCGGTAGATCGTCGCCGTTCGAATCCATGCTTTTTCCTCTAGTGTCCGACCTTGGACAGCACGTCGGCGCGCAAGAATCGCTCCACCACCAGCATAAAGCCGATAGATGGGATGAGTAGCAGCAGCGCGGTGATCGATGCAATCTGATAGTTGCCGCCGGACCCTGCCGTATAAAGCAATAGCGGCAGCGTGTTCACATCGGGCGCACCGACGAAATAGCTGCCGGTAAACTCGTCCAACGACTCCAGGAAAACGAAAATGGCACTGGCGAGAAGCCCGGGCGCCGCAAGAGGCAGGGTCACATCGCGAAAGGCGCGCAGGGGACCGGCACCGATGGACCGGGCGGCTTCCTCCAGATCGATCTGCACCGCCGAGAATGCCGCTGTGGCAATCCACACCGCATAGACGAGACCGTGGGTGACATGCACCAGCACCACGCCCATGATCGTGCCGTTCAGGCCAATCTGGTAGAAGAACCGCGCGATGTTCACATAGACAGGCAGATTGGGGAAAGCCTGCGGAATGAGGAAGGCGAGCAGGATCAGGCTGCGGAACGGCAGTTTCAGCCGCGACAGGGCATAACCGGCGGGAACCGCCAGGGCGAGGGCCACCACCACGGTCAGGCTGGCCACGACAATGCTTGTCACCAGCGATTCCATGGCATTGCCGCGCGGCGAGAACACCCGCTGCCAGAAGCTGAAACCATATTCGAGCGGCAGCATATGCGGAAAGTACCATTTCTCCGCAACGGTCCACAGCAGGAGGTTGGTCAGCGGGCCAAAAATCACGAAGGCAAGCAGGCCGAGGACGAGCGCGCGGGGAACCCACCAAAGATCGATACGGGTCATCACGAACGCTCCTTAACCGACTGGCGCAGATAGACCAGGGCGACGCCGGCCGTCAGCAGCAGCGATATCATGCCAAGCGCATTGGCAACGCCATAGTCACCATGGGCATTGATGCGGAATGCAATATCGGCAGTCAGCATGGTGGGGGACTGTGCATTGATCATCAGCGGGACCGAAAGCACCGACATCATCGTGACGAAGGAAAGGATAAGGCCGACCAGCAGGGTTCCCGCGATTTGCGGCACAATGATTTCGATGAGGATACGCAGCCGTGAGGCGCCCAGGTTGCGCGCCGCTTCGATGGTGCTGCGGTCGAGCGAGGCCATGGCGCCCGCGACCAGCAGCGTCACAAATGGCGTCTGCTTCCAGACGAAGGCAATGACGATGCCGCGCCAGTCAAGAAAGCCAACCGTTTGAAGCGGCGTCAGCACGCCCAGACTGACAAGGATATTGTTCATCAGGCCGTTCTTGGCCAGGAATGTGCGCAGGATCTGACCCACGACGATAAACGGAATGAACATGGGCCAGCGGTAGAGCCAGCGCAGCACGGCAACAGCGCGCGGATTCTCGCCCAGCGTGAGATAGCCGCCGATGGCAATCGAGAAAAAGCCGATCAGCAAAGTGGAAACGCCGACGATCAGCAGCGTGAAAATCATGTCGCTGGAATAAAGCTCGAAGGATTTGGAAAAATTCCCGATGCCGTAGCTATCCCCGACGACAAAGGCACCGACAATCGACGCGCCAAGCGGCACGATGAAAAACAGCACGATCATGACCAGTGCCGGGATCACGAGAAGAATGGCGAGAAGGCGTTTCTGCATCGGCATATTCCAGAAAAGGGGAGGGGACCACCGGCATGGCCGGTGGTCCGAAGGGCACGCGCTATTAGTTGGCTACATTGCGCTCATATGCTTCGAGAATTGCCGAATTATACTTGGCAATCGGGAAGGGCTTTGCCTTGGTGGCAAGATCGTCCGGGGAAATGTCAACAAAGAGCTTGTCCCAGCTGGCCTTGTCGAGTTCCGGCTGCACATATTTCGCATCGATGCCAGGGTACCAGTTGAAGCGCTTGACGATGCCTTCAGCCTGAACCTTCGGGCTGGTGGCAAGGGCAACGAACTTCTCGGCCAGCGCTGTGTTCGGGCTCTTGGCAGGGATGACATAGTGCATCGGCTGACCGGGCATGCCAGGAGCAGGCAGGAACAGCTTCATTTCCGGCGGCAGCTTGCCGTCTGCCTTCCAAGAATAGAACATATCAACCCAGACCGGGCCCATGGCGATTTCGCCGCGGCTCAGCATGTCGAGCGTTCCGGCATTGCCCGGCGTCAGGGTGGCATTGGTGGTGAAATCTTTCAGCCCGGCAAATGCCTTGTCCCACTTCTTGGTTTCCGCTTCTTCGAACGGACCATTCATCAGCTTCTTGGCATCGCCATCGCCGAAGGCATAAATCCAGCCCATGACGAAGCTGACGCCCGAGGCACCGCCCTTGATACCGTTGTAACCGAACTGCTTCGGGTTCTTCTTGGCCCAGGCAACCAGCTCTTCATAGCTCTTCGGCGGATTGGGAATCAGCGCAGGGTTGTAGGCGATAGCCGTCTGGCTGGAATACATCGGCATGACATAGCCATCGACATTTGCACCGAGGGCAATTTTAGCCTTCTCCGTTGTGACCATTTTGTCAGATGGAATCTTGGAGCGATAGGACTCAAGATAACCCTCCTTAACCATCGGACCTGCGAACTTTTCATGGACAACAGCCACATCAACGTCCCACTTATCTGAATTGGCCTTAGACTGGGCATCGAACCGTTCAAGAATCTTCTGCGAACCGGCATCGCCGGGGCCCGTGCCGACAACACGCACCTTGGTGCCGGGATTTTCCTTTTCGAAGATCGGGGCGAGGTAATCATTGACGTAATCGACCATGTTCTGGTCGCCCGCCGTCAATACGGTAAGGTCACCGGCAGCAGCAGGTGTTGCCGCCAGTCCAAGGATAAGAGAAGCCTGTAGTAACGTTTTCATCGTGAACTCCCGTTGAGCATGGATGTTTTGTTTTGGCAGTCTATGGGGCAGAGACCGGCGGACCGGCCATCTGTCCTCAATGGGCAGGCGCTGCCGCAGCAAGCTGCGGCGCGTTGAAAATGAAAAGCGAATGCGCGGGGATATGCACCTTGACGGTTTCTCCCTCGGCAAAGGCCGAATCCGCATCCACAAGGATTTCATCATTGCCCAGCCGCACGGCATGGCGCCAATGACCGCCGGGATAGCTGACGCTGGCAATCCGGCCGCGCAATTCGAGTGCACCCGGCTCGGCGGCAACCGCATCGCGGCTGCCGGCAAGGCGCGCGGCTTCCGCCCGAAAACGCAGCTGCACCGGCCCGCTGGCAAGCGCGCGGCCCGACAATGCCGTGACCGTCGAGGGATTGAAGGCGCCTTCCGCCAGCTCGATTTGCTCGCCACTGACACGCGCCTGCATGGACAGAACATTTTCCGCGCCCATGAACGCGGCAACGAACAGCGATGCGGGCTTGTTGTAGACGTCCTCCGGCGTTCCCTGCTGCTCGATGCGTCCGGCATTCATGATGACGATACGGTCGGCCATCACCATGGCTTCCTCGCGATCATGGGTGACATGAATGGCCGTGATGCCAAGCCGCTTTTGCAGCGAGCGGATTTCATGGCGTACTGTCAGGCGGATACGGGCGTCGAGGTTGGAAAGCGGCTCGTCCAGCAGCAGGATTTCCGGATCGATGGCCAGCGCCCGGCCGAGCGCCACGCGCTGGCGTTGCCCGCCGGAAAGCTGAGCCGGCTTGCGCGCACCGAGACCGCCAAGGCCCAGCAGGCTCTGCATCTCGTTGACGCGCGCCTCGATGACATCCTTGGAGCGCTTCTGCAGCTTCAGCCCATAGCCGATATTCTGCGCAACGGTCATGTGCGGCCACAGCGCATAGGACTGGAACACCAACGCCATGCCGCGCTTATCCGGAGGCATCTGCGTCACATCACGGCTTGCAACCTGGATGGAGCCGCTGAATGGCTTGGAAAAACCGGCAATCGTCCGCAGAAGTGTGGTCTTGCCGCAACCGGACGAGCCGAGAAGCGCCACGAATTCACCCTTGTGAATGTCGAGGTCTAGATTGTCGAGTACTGTCGTCGGGCCATAGCCCACGCTCATTCTCTCGACTTTGAGGAAAGCAGGTTCAGTCATTTTCCATCCCATTGCGCAGCTGTGCAATTTTTTTCTTTGTACTGTCTGTTTATAACAGCGGGATGACAAGTAAAAAATTTTGACGGGTTTTTCCGGGCCAATTCGCCCGATGAAAACCTTACAACTTTTGTATAGATGTCATAGAACCGTTATCCGGCTTGTATAGGGGTGACCGATCATTATGAGCCTGCAAAAATCAAAGCGGGTTCGTCTCGTCCTGACAAAAAGGGGTTATCATGCGCCGCATTCTCATCGCTTCCGCTTTGCTTGCCGCCGGTCTTCAGCCGGTGTTTGCCGCAGACGGCAAACTTGTCCTTTATACCAGCCAGCCCAACACCGATGCACAGCAAACTGCCGACGCATTCATGGCGAAGAACCCTGGTATCAAGATTGAATGGGTGCGCGACGGAACGCCCAAGATCATGGCCAAGCTGCGCGCCGAAATCGAAGCCGGCCAGCCGCAGCCCGACGTGTTGCTGATTGCCGATGTGGTGACGATGGAAGGCTTGAAGAAGGAAGGCCGCCTGCTGCCCTTCAAGGACGCAAAGACTTCGGGTATCGACGCCGCGCTCGTTGACAAGGACGGCACCTATTTCTCCACCAAGCTGATCACGACAGGCATTGTCTACAACACCAAGGCACCCTTTGTGCCGGCAAGCTGGGCCGATCTCACCAAGCCGGAAGCAAAAGGTCTTGTCACCATGCCAAGCCCGCTAACATCGGGCGCAGCGCTCATCCACACCGTTACACTCACCGAAAATCTCAAGCAGGGTTGGGACTACTACGCGCAGCTCGCCAAGAATGGCGCGCAAGCTGCGGGCGGCAATGGCGATATCCTCAAAGCCGTCAGCGGCGGTGACAAGCTCTATGGCATGATCGTCGACTACATGCCGATTCGCGAGAAGGCCAAGGGCGCCCCGGTCGAATTCGTCTTCCCGAAGGAAGGCGTCTCGGCTGTCACCGAACCGGCCGGCATCCTGTCGACGGCGAAAAATCCGGAAGCGGCAAAAGCCTTCATCAACTTCCTCCTGTCGAAGGACGGTCAGGAACTCGCAGCCAAGATGGGCTATATTCCGGCGAGCGCCGATGTCGCTCTTCCCGCAGGTTACCCCGACCGCGCTTCGATCAAGGTCATGACGTTCGACGCTGCCGGAGCGCTCGCAAACGAGACCAAGAACAAGGAAAAATTCAGCGAAGTAATGGGGCAGTAAACGCCTTTGGCCGTTGTGCATTCCATAGACAACACCGGACCCGCATCCATGCATGCGGGTTCCCCGGCATATAGAGTGTGGCGTTATTTCCGGCGGGACGGCGGATTGTCCGCTGTGCTGGTTCTCGCCATCATCTTTGCCTTAAGCTTTTTGCCGATGCTGCGGCTGCTGGTGACAGCCGTCGCACCGGGTGGCGAGATCGATCTCACCGCCATGGCGGGGCGGCTTTCCAGCGCCTCGGTCATGCGGGCCACGCTCAACACGCTGGATACGGCCTTCTTCGGCGCGCTGCTCGCCCTCGTCATTGGCGCACCCTTCGCCATCGCTATCGCCATGACCGACCTGCCGGGGCGCAAGACACTCGGCTTCCTGCTGCTGCTGCCCTTGATGATTGCACCGCAGGTGATGGCTCTGTCGTGGCTGCATCTGTTCGGACCATCCAGCACCCTGCTTGGTGCTTTCGGCATGGCGCCTCCGCCAGGCACATCCAATCCGCTGCTCGGCCGCAACGGCATCATCCTGCTCTACGCCATCCAGCATGCGCCCATTGTTTTCATCACGTTGCGGGCAGGGCTCACCCGCGTTCCCCGCGATCTGGTCGAGGCGGCGCGTTCTTCGGGGTCATCGCCGCTGCGCGTGCTCGCGACGATCATCCTGCCGATGGTACGGCCTTATCTCGTAGCGGCCACGGCGCTTGCCTTCGTCTCCGGCGTCGGCAATTTCGGCATTCCCGCCCTGCTTGGCATGCCGGTCAACTACCTCACCCTGACAACGATGATCTACCAGCGCATCGCCAGCTTTGGCCCGAGCGTGCTGCCGCAGGTTGCAGCGCTCTCCGTCCTCATTGCCGTGCTTGCCCTGCTCGGCGTCCTATTGCAGGCCTTGGCGCTCAAGAAGGTCAGCCACCGCTTCACGGCGGGAACACCTGCACGCTTTGCTCTTGGCCGCTATCGCTGGCTGTTCGCCGCCCTTGGCTGGGTCGCCATCCTGTTCATGCTGATCCTGCCGGTGCTTGCCCTGATCACCACGGCTTTGATCCCGTCTTTCGGCGTTCCGCTCAGCTGGACCACCCTGACATTCGCCAATTTCGAGGAGGTCCTGTTGCGGCAGGCTTCGACCAGCCGCGCTTTCTGGAACTCGGCGACCCTTGCTGGCGGCGCCGCACTCATTCTCGCCATCGGCTCCATTCCAGTCGCCGTGGGTCTGGAGCGCTTCTCGCGCCTGTCGCAACGCATCCTGCATGGCGCAATCGAACTGCCCTATGCCTTGCCGGGCATCGTGCTCGCCATCGCCTGCATCCTGTTGTTCCTGCGGCCGCTGCCATTGATCGGCAGCCTTTACGGCACGGCTTGGATCATCCTTGTTGCCTATCTCATGCGGTTTTTCGCCCTGGCCATGAAACCGGTCACAACGGCAATCGGGCAGCTATCGCGCGATCTCAATGAAGCGGCCGCCGTGTCCGGCGCCGGTCCCCTGCGCCGCCTCATGACCATCACCGGTCCATTGACGGCACCCGCAGCGGTTGCCGGGGCCCTGCTCGTATTCATGAGTGCGTTCAATGAATTGACGGTCTCGGCGCTGCTCTGGTCGAGCGGGCATGAAACACTCGGCGTCGTGCTGTTCAGTCTGGAAGAGGCCGGACTTGGCACGCATGCGGCAGCCATTGCCGTAACGACGATTGTCATCGTCGTCGTGCTTCTGGCCATTCTCGACCGTCTCGGCAGAAAGCTCCCGCCGGGCGTTCTGCCCTGGCGATAGATCAGCCGGGAATAATCCAGGCGTCGGCAACGGCGAGATGCACGGTTTCCCCAATGCGCAGCGCCAAAGGACTGTCGAGCGTCAGGCGCTCGCCGTTGGCCAGTTCAAGCCGGGTCTCATAGACGGCGCCGCGATAGGTACTTTCCTGTACTGTGGCAGCAAGCCCGTCATCGGCGAGACGGAGAGCTTCGGGGCGCAGCAGCAGTTTGATGGTATCGGAGCCATTGGCAATACCCCGCGCAGCCATGCGATAGCCTGCCACCTCAACCAGCGCCGATGATGCCTGCCTTTCGACAACCGTGCCGGAAACCGGTGTGCCGCGGCCGATAAACCCGGCCACGCGCTGATCTGCCGGGGAATGATACACCTCCGCCGGGGCAGCGATCTGCAGGATGTTCCCGGCATTCATCACCGCGATACGGTCGGAGAGCGCCAGCGCTTCCGACTGATCATGCGTGACATAAACGATCGTCGCGCGGGTGCGCCGGTGAATATCCCGAAAAGCCTCGATCATCGACGCACGCAAATGCATGTCGAGATTGGCAAGTGGTTCATCGAAAAGGATGATTTTCGCATCGGCAACCAGACAGCGGGCGAGGGCGACGCGCTGCCGCTGGCCGCCCGAAAGCTCCTCGATCCGCCGATCGGCGAAAGCGCCGAGGCTGACGCTTTCCAGCACCGCTTTGACACGCTGCACGATCTCGGCCTTGGCCACCTTCCGGGTCTTCAGCGGGTAGGCGACGTTCTCGGCCACATTCATATGCGGCCACAGGGCATAGGACTGGAAGACAACACCGACGCCGCGTTCTTCCGGCGTTTTCTGGCGGCGCGCATCGGCGATCCGCTCTTCGCCAAAATCGATGACGCCATCGTCGGGTGCCTCGAACCCGGCAATCAGACGCAAGAGAGTGGTCTTGCCGCAACCGGAGGGTCCCAGCAGCGAGGTAAACGACCCTGCGGGGAAATCGATGGAGATATCTCTGAGAGCAACCGCCTCGCCGAAGCGCTTCGTCAGATTCTGGATGTGAATGTCGGTCATGCGCCGCTTTTACAATGCTTTTCGATCTTTGGCACCGCCTATGCGCCAATCGCGTTACAATCATGTGACGGCCAGAGATGCCCAAGGTTGCCGCAGGCTCCTGCCATTGACACATGTATCGGGGCGGATTAAAGCAAAATGCCTGCCAATTATTGGCCGTAAGCGTTCAACGTTAACCAACGCACTCAACGATCCCTGTCGGTCGGAGTGCGTTTTTTGTTGCGCTCCGCCGATCGGGAAATGCCGGAGAATAGTATGGTTTCCCAATCGACACGCGATCCGCAGCAGGGCCGCTTATTGCTGCTGACCGCAATTCTTTTCATTTCCTATCTCTGCATTGGCATGTCTCTGCCAGTCATACCGATCTACATCTCCAAGGACCTGGGGCTGAGCAACGTATGGGCCGGGCTGGGCGTCGGCAGTGCATTTCTGGCCACGATCGTCACGCGCGGCCATGCCGGCAGCTTGTCCGATCGCCTGGGGGCAAAGTTCGCTGTGGCACGAGGGCTTATGTTCTACGTCGCGGGAGCGGTCACCTCTCTCCTTGCTGGCTTGACATTCCATACGCCCTTCATCGCATTTCTCGTCCTGCTTGCAGGCCGTCTTCTCCTCGGGCTCGGCGAGAGCCTTGTCGCCGTCGGCGTGATTGGCTGGGGAATCGGTCTCGTCGGCCCCGCCCGTTCGGGCAAGGTGCTGGCCCTCGTCGGCGCGGCGATTTACGGGGCGCTGGCCATCGGTGGCCCGATCGGCCTGGCATTGCTGGACAATGTCGGCTTTACAGCCGTGATGGCAATCGGCGGGATTCTGCCTTGCCTCGGGCTGCTGGCAATCTGGCTCATTCCCGGGGTGGCGCCGCACCCCGATGCCGAGCGTCCGCCATTCCTGAGCGTGATGGGCCGCATCTGGTGGCACGGACTGATTGTCTGCCTGCAGGGGATCGGTTTTGCCGGGATAGGCGCATTCTTCACGCTCTACTTCCGTGACCTGAGCTGGAGCTATTCGGCGCTTGGCCTGACGGCTTTCGGCAGCGGATTCGTTCTTGTGCGCGTGCTGTTCTCGCACCTTCCGGACCGTGTCGGCGGGCTGACGGTCGCCGCTGGCTCGCTTGCTGTTGAAACAATCGGCCAGTTCCTGATCTGGGGCGCCGGGGATCCGCTCCTTGCGCTTGCCGGGGCCTTTCTGACAGGCCTCGGATGCTCGCTGATTTTTCCAGCCATGGGCCGCGAGGTCGTGCATCTTGTCGATCCGCATCTGCGCGGTACGGCTTTGGGCGGCTTCTCGGCATTTCAGGATCTGGCTTACGGCCTGACGGGACCCTTGGCAGGCCTCCTCGCGGACAGGGCCGGGTATGGCAGCGTCTTCCTGATCGGCGGCATCGCGGCCGGGGCCGGTTTCCTCATTGCGCTCTTGCTGCGGCGCGCAGAAAGAACCGCATTCCAATGACAGCAAACGGTTCTCCGCCCGGGCGGAGAACCGAGCCATCCCATAGGCAGCATCATTCCATGCCTCAAAATTCCCATCAAAACCCGTCAAAAAGAGTTGCACACCTCATTTCTCCAATCTAGTATATCAGGTGGAGGAGATTTCTCGTGGTAAAGATGACGCTTGAAGACGTCGCCCGAGAAGCCGGTGTCAGTCTTGCAACGGTTGATCGAGTTGTGAACGGGCGGAATGGTGTGCATGCGCGCACCATCGAACGCGTCAATGCGGCTATCAAGCTGCTTGGATTTCACCCGGATCAGCATGCATCGCGGCTTGCACGCGGACGCGACTATGATTTCCGGATTATCCTGCCGACCGGCGAAAACGAATTCATGCAGGCGCTGGATGCGGAGTTTCGCGTAACCCGCGAACGTCAGCTGCAGGAACGCGTGCGCCTCTCCATTCAGTATGTTGATACTTTCGACGGCGAGGCCCTTGCGGCCGCGCTTGAACGGCTGCCCTCCAGCATCGATGGCGTCGCTGTCGTCGCGCTCGACCATCCCGCCGTGACGGAAGCCATCAACGCGCTGGCCGACCGGGGGGTGGTTGTCCTGACGCTGGTTTCCGATGTGCCGAATTCGCGCCGTGCCCATTTTGTCGGCATCGACAATTATGCCGCCGGGCGCACCGCCGCATCGCTGATTGGCCGGTTCGTCGGACCGCGCGAGGGCAAGGTCGGCATGATTGCCGGCTCGCTGGCCCTGCGTGACCACGTGGAACGGCAATTCGGTTTCGAACAGGTCATATCCCGCGAATACGCCAATCTTGACGTACTGCCCGTGCGGGAAGCACGGGACGAGAATGCGCGGGTTGAGACGGTCGCCCGCTCGCTGCTGCGCGATCACCCCGATCTGGTCGCCATCTACAACGCCGGCGGTGGCCAGGCGGGCGTTGTCGCCGCGCTCGAAGCAACCGGCCGTGTATCCGACGTGATTTTCGTGGCGCATGAACTCACCGCCTCGACCCGCCGCCATTTGGTGCGCGGCACCGTGGACGCGCTCATCAACCAGGATGTCGGGCATATGGCGCGCAGCACCGCGCGCATTCTCACCGCCCTGCGCGAAGGCCGTCCCATTGTGCCGGGGCAGGAACATATCCGCATCGATATTTTTCTCAGGGACAACATGCCCTGAACAGAGACTGGACGGGGTGCCTGCCCGAGGCGCCCCGCATGAATTGGAGGAGACGAGACATGAAGACGATCAAGGGACCAGCCATTTTCCTCGCGCAGTTTGCGGGCGATGCAGCACCGTTCAACTCTTTCGACGCGATCTGCCAGTGGGCAGCATCCCTCGGCTACAAGGGCATCCAGATTCCCACCTGGGATGCACGCCTGTTCGATCTCAAGAAGGCCTCGGACTCAAAGACCTATTGCGATGAAGTGGCCGGCATTGCCCGTTCGCACGGCCTCACCATCACCGAGCTTTCAACCCATCTGCAGGGCCAGCTCGTCGCGGTTCACCCGGTCTATGACGAATTGATGGACGGTTTTGCCGCGCCCGAGGTGCACGGCAATCCCAAGGCGCGGCAGGAATGGGCCGTGGATCAGGTCAAGCGCGCCGCGCGCGCCTCCAACCATCTTGGCCTGACAGTCATGCCGACATTCTCCGGCGCCTTGGTCTGGCCATTCCTCTATCCCTTTCCGCAGCGGCCTGCCGGTCTCGTCGAAGCGGCATTCGACGAACTGGCCAAGCGCTGGACACCGATCCTTAACTATCTCGACGAACAGGGTGTCGATGCGGCCTATGAAATCCATCCGGGCGAAGACCTGCATGACGGCATCACCTACGAGATGTTCCTGGAGCGTGTGAACAATCACCCGCGCGCCAACCTGCTCTACGATCCCTCGCACTTCGTGCTGCAGCAGCTCGACTATCTAGACTACATCGACATCTATCACGAGCGCATCAAGGCTTTTCACGTCAAGGACGCCGAATTCAATCCGACCGGCCGTCAGGGCGTTTATGGCGGTTTCCAGTCCTGGGTGAACCGTGCCGGCCGCTTCCGCTCGCTCGGCGACGGGCAGGTGGATTTTGGCGCCGTCTTTTCAAAGCTGACGGCCTATGATTTCGATGGCTGGGCCGTGCTGGAATGGGAATGCGCCCTCAAGCATCCGGAAGATGGTGCACGTGAAGGCGCGGAATTCATCAACGCACATCTGATCCGCGTGACCGAAAGGGCATTCGATGACTTCGCTGGCGCAGGAACCGACGACGCGGCCAATCGCCGTATCCTTGGTCTGGTATAGGAACGGAAGGAAGCGGCAATGGCTATTGAAGCAAGCAAACAAAAGGCGGCAACTAGGCGCATCCGCATCGGCATGGTCGGCGGCGGGCAGGGGGCCTTCATCGGTGCCGTTCATCGTATCGCCATGCGCATCGACGACCAGTACGAACTCGTCGCCGGAGCGCTCTCCTCCGATCCGGCACGTGCCAAGGCTTCGGCGAAGGAGCTCGGGATCGCGGAAGACCGTGCCTACGGCTCTTTCGAAGACATGGCGAAAGCAGAAGCCAAGCGTCCGGATGGGATTGAGGCGGTGGCTATTGTCACGCCAAACCATATGCATGCACCTGCCGCGAAGGCTTTTCTGAAAGCCGGTATCCATGTGATCTGCGACAAGCCGCTGACGACGACGGTCAAGGACGCCAAGGAACTTGTGGCGCTGGTGAAGAAGACCGGCAAGATTTTTGCCGTGACTCACAATTACACCGGATACCCCATGATCCGGCAGGCCCGCGCCATGGTCGAAAAGGGCGCGCTCGGCACGATCCGGCTGGTACAGGCCGAATACCCGCAGGACTGGCTGACCGAAAAAGCCGAGGACAGCGGGTCGAAGCAGGCGGAATGGCGCACCGATCCGGCGCGTTCCGGCGCGGGCGGTGCCATCGGCGATATCGGCACCCATGCCTATAACCTTGCCTGTTTTGTTTCCGGTCTGACCCTGAAGCAGCTCTGCGCCGAACTCACCAGCTTCGTCGAAGGCCGCAAGCTCGATGACGACGTGCAGATCCTGATGCGCTTCGATGGCGGCGCCAAGGGCATGCTCTGGGCAAGCCAGGTGGCGCCCGGACACGAGAACGGCCTGAAACTGCGCGTCTACGGCACCAAGGGCGGACTGGAATGGACCCAGGCAGATCCGAATTATCTTTGGTACACGCCGTTCGGCAAGCCCAAGCAATTGCTGACCCGCGGCGGGGCTGGCGCGTCGCCGGAAGCCGCCCGTGTCACCCGTATCCCTGGCGGTCATCCGGAAGGCTATCTCGAAGGCTTTGCCAATATCTATACCGAAGCCGCACAGGCGATCATCGCTGCGCGGACAGGCAAGAAGACACCAAAGGATGTGATTTATCCCACGGTCGAGGATGGTCTTGCCGGCATGGAGTTTATTGAGGCTGCGGTCAAATCGTCCAAGGCCGGCGGTGTCTGGACGAAGGTGTGATGGAAAAGCGGATATCAACCCCCTCCGGCTTGCCAGCCATCTCCCCCACAAGGGGGGGAGATCACATTGGCATTGATACCTCTATCCATGGGGCAACGCTGCAAAATGGTTGCGCGATAATGGAGGCTGATCTCCCCCCTTGTGGGGGAGATGCCCGGCAGGGCAGAGGGGGGTGCCAGGAAAGATGAGTTCAGACCCCGCCACACAATCAACTCTGCTGCCCGTGCTTGAAGCCCGGGGCATCGCCAAGGCGTTCGGGCCGGTGGAAGTGCTGACCGATATCAGCCTCACCATCCAGCCCGGCGAGGTGCACGCGATCATCGGCGAGAACGGCGCGGGCAAGTCGACGCTGATGAAACTGCTGAGCGGCCATCTGCAGCCGACCCGCGGCTCGGTTGCGATGGACGGGAAAGACGTGACCCTCGCCGGTCCCGTCGATGCGGAGCATCGCGGTCTTGTGCTTGTGCACCAGGAAATCCTGCTCGCCCCGCATTTGACGGTCGCTCAGAACATTTTCATGGGGCGCGAACTGAAACGCGGTCTCATGGTCAACGACCGGGAGATGAACCGGCTTGCTGCCGAAGCCGTGCGCAAGCTTGGTGCCGACATCGATCCGGCAACGCCCGTCTCGCGCCTTTCCATTGCCCGGCGCCAGCTCGTCCAGATTGCCCGCGCGCTACAGGTGCCGCACCGAGTGGTGATCTTTGATGAACCCACGGCATCCCTCACGCCCTATGAGACGGAAGCGCTGCTCAAGGTGATCCGCAACCTGCGCGATCAGAACGTGGCGGTTCTCTATATTTCCCATCGCCTGCCGGAGGTTGCCGCCATCGCCGACCGCATCACCGTGCTGCGCGACGGCAAGCTCATCGCAACCCGCAATGCCTCGGACTTGCAGCCTGTCGACATGGCCAAGCTGATGGTCGGGCGGGACATGTCGAAACTCTATCCCGAAAGGGAAGAGACCGCGACGCGCGAAACAATTCTTGACGTGAGCAATTTCGATGTTCCGGACTATGCCCGCGGCGCGTCGTTCGCCCTGCGCAAGGGTGAAATTCTCGGCTTTGCCGGGCTGATCGGCGCGGGACGCACCGAGCTGTTGGAAGGCATTGTCGGGCTGCGTGCCGGACATGGGCAGGTCAAGCTGAACGGCAAGCCGGTGCGGTTTCACAGCGTGCGCGACAGCATGGCCGCCGGGATCGTCTACCTCAGCGAAGACCGCAAGGGCAAGGGACTGCTTCTGGCGCAAAACCTGCGGATGAACCTCACGCTGGCCTCGCTGGAAAAATTCACCAGAGGACTGCTCATCGAGCGCAAGCGCGAGGAGCAGGGGCTGGACAAGGCGATTGCCGAATTCGATATCCGGGCCCGGCGGCGCGATCTGCTCGCGGGCCAGCTGTCCGGCGGCAATCAGCAAAAACTCCTGCTCGCCAAGATGATGCTGCTCGATCCAAGCATCGTCATCATTGACGAGCCGACCCGCGGCATCGATATCGGCACCAAGGAACAAATCTACAAATTCATCGCCGATCTCGCCAAGTCAGGAAAATCGGTCATCGTCATTTCCTCCGAGATGCAGGAACTGATCGGCATCTGCCACCGCATCCTTGTCATGCGCTCTTCGCGCATTGTCGGCGAGGTTTCGGGAGACGCGATGACGGAAGATGAGATCGTCGTCTACGCCACCGGCGTCAAAACAAACGAAGCAGAACTTTACGCAACGGGGTCCGCATGAGCGATACGCAAGCAAATACCGATACGCGCGGCCTGGGCCGCAAGCTGGCGGATATCGACAAGACCGCGGTTGCGCCGTTTCTGGCGCTTGCCGCGCTTTTCGTTCTGGGCGCCCTGGTCAATCCGAGCTTCATCGGCATCGACAATATATTGAACGTGCTGACCCGTTCCTCCTTCATTGCCATCATCGCCGTTGGTGCGACCTTCGTGATTTCGGCAGGCGGGCTTGATCTGTCGGTGGGATCGATGGCCGCGCTTGTCGCGGGCATCATGATCCTGTTCCTGAACTCGGCGGCCATCGACGGCAATTTCGCCATGCTGGCCGCCGGTGTCGTCATCGCCATCGGCGTCGGGGCAGGCGCAGGGCTGGTGAACGGCGCCGTTACGACGCTCGGACGGATCGAACCGTTTATCGTGACGCTTGGAACAATGGCCATCTACCGCTCCGTCACGGTCTGGCTGGCCAATGGCGGATCGATTGCGATGAAATCCAGCGAGATGCGCAATCTGTTCCGGCCGGTCTATACGGGCACGTTTCTCGGCTTGCCGATACCGGTCTGGATTATTCTTGCGGTCGGTCTGCTCGGTGCCTTCATCCTCTACAAGACCTCCTTTGGCCGTCACGTCATCGCGGTCGGCTCCAATGAAGACGTCGCGCGCTATTCCGGCATCCACGTCAACCGTGTCCGCGCCATGACCTATGTCATTCAGGGTATCTGTGTCGCCATTGCTGTTGTGGTTTACGTCCCGAGGCTGGGTGCGGCCACCACCACGACCGGCATGCTGTGGGAGTTGCAGGCCATTACGGCGGTTGTCATCGGCGGCACGGCGCTCAAAGGCGGCGTCGGGCGCATCTGGGGCACGATCTGCGGCGCCTTCATGCTGGAGATCGTCGGCAACATCATGGTCCTGTCCAACTTCGTCAGTGAATATCTGATCGGTGCGGTTCAGGGCGTCATCATCATCATCGCCATGCTGGTGCAGCGGACACTGCAGCGGAAGGGATAAACGGCGATTGAAGTTTGGGAGGGGGAGAATGGGCCACCCGCCGACCTCGACACAAAGGCCCGTAGAATATTTGGGAGAGAGATATGCGTAAACTCATCGTGGGACTTGCCGGCGCGCTGCTCGCGTCAAGCATGGTCCTGGCTCACGCCGCGGACAAGAAAGTCAATATCGCCGTTTCCATTCCGGCTGCCGATCATGGCTGGACCGGCGGCGTCGTCTATCACGCCGAACGGGCAGCCAAGATTCTCGAGGCCAACCATCCCGGCCTCAAGATCACCATCAAGACATCACCCGATGGTGCGTCCCAGGCCAATGCACTCGAAGACCTGACGACGCAGGGGATCGATGCCCTCGTCACTCTGCCGCACAACTCCGACGAGCTGACCGACCCGATCCGTCAGGTCAAGGCAAAGGGCGTGTTCGTCACGGTTGTCGACCGCGCCCTGTCCGATCCGACGATCCAGGATCTCTATGTCGCGGGCAACAACCCGGAGCTCGGCCGTGTCGCCGGTAAATATCTGAAGGACAAGCTTGGCACCGGTGACGTCGTGGTCATTCGCGGCCTGCCGATCGTCATTGACGAAGAACGCCAGAAGGGTTTTGACGAAGCCATCGCCGGAAGCGGCATCAAGGTGCTCGACAAGCAGTTCGGCAACTGGTCACGCGATGATGCCTTCAAGGTCATGCAGGACTATCTGACCAAGTTCCCGAAGATCGATGCCGTCTGGTGCCAGGATGACGACATGGCAGTCGGCGTGCTCGAGGCGATCAGCCAGGCCAAGCGCACCGATATCAAGATGGTTATCGGCGGTGCCGGCATGAAGGACATGATCAAGCGCGTCAGCGATGGCGATGCCATGACACCGATCAACGTCCTTTATCCGCCATCCATGATCGCAACGGCGCTTGAACTGACGGTTGCCAATTTCTACGATCAGGTTCCGGTGCGCGGCAAATACATCCTGGATGCGACTTTGGTCACCAAGGACAATGCCAAGGAATTCTACTTCCCGGATTCGCCGTTCTGATTTGCGGACCCGAACACAATCAATCCGTCCATGGAAAAGGCCCGCAAGGGCCTTTTTCTTTGTCAGGGTTGGCGCCGGGGAGGACTCATGCCCCGACGCCCCCCTGTTGCCGCAGGCTTCATCGTGGCTGGAGCAGCGGTCATGCTCAAACCAGCTCCTGCAGCAAATTGCGCATCGCGCTCTGAAATTTCCGGCCGGTGCTTGCGGAGGGATAGCCGGAATTCCGGGATATTTTGCGGGCTGGCGGTCAGCTTGCTTGCAATTTTGTGATGTTTTTCAAGCGCCAACTAACTTGACTCGTTGACTCCTCTTTATGTTGAGTAATAAATATGATCATACGAGTCAAGTTTGAACTATCCGTTGCCGAAGCATTCCGGCAGCGACAGCACGAAAAGGCTGGCCGCAATGTCACGACGCCAAATCATCGATCTTCAAGTCCGGCTTCCGAGGCTGGCACCGCTCGCACGCGAAATCATGCCGGTCCGGCAAACGGATATGCGCGTCTACGGCAGCGAGATCCTGTTCGACGGTTCCAACGAAGTAGGGATCGAACATGCCGGCTCGCTCTACCGTCTCAAAATCACCCGACAGGGCAAACTCATTCTCAACAAGTAACGCATCGATAGGCACCCGAAGACAATGACTGATACGCACAAGCCAGCCCCCCAGGACATCCGGCAAGCTCGGGAAGACAATCCCAAAATGCGCGAGCGCGACCTTGCCCAGCAGCTTGGCATTACCGAGGCCGATCTGGTTGCAGCCTTTTGCGGCCTCAATGTTGTTCGCATTACACCGCGCATCGAAACCTTCCTGACCGAGATACAGACCCTTGGCGAGGTGATGGCGCTGACGCGCAACGAAAGCGCCGTGCACGAAAAGATCGGCGTCTACGACAAGCCCATCGTCGGCAAGCACGCCTCCATGCTCCTGGGCGAACAGATTGATCTGCGGCTGTTTCCCGACAGCTGGGCGCACGGCTTTGCGGTGGAAAAGCAGGACGGCGAATTCACCCGCCGCAGTCTCCAGTTCTTCGATGCCGCCGGTGAGGCAATCCACAAAATCCATCTGCGGCCCGCTTCGGATCTCGACGCCTACCATGCCCTTGTCACCAAGCTGCGTCTCGATGACCAGTCGCAAAGCATAGAATTGACCCCGCTGCCGAAGCCCGAGGAGAAGACCGCGGAAATTCATGAACTTGATGCGGACGGCTTGCGCAATCGCTGGACGCAGATGAAGGATGTGCATGAATTCTTCGGCATTCTGCGCTCGCTGAAGATGACGCGCCATCAGGCGGTGCAGGTGATCGGGCAGGATTATGCCTGGGCATTGGATCGTGACGCCTTGAGCGCCATGATGCAGCATGCGGTGCAGGAACAGATACCGATCATGTGCTTTGTCGGCAATCGCGGCTGCATCCAGATCCATTCGGGTCCGATTGCGAATATCAAGACGATGGGGCCATGGCTCAATATCCTTGATGAAACGTTTCATATGCATCTACGCCTCGACCACATTGCCGAGTTGTGGGCCGTGCGCAAGCCGACCAAGGATGGGCATGTGACATCGCTCGAAGCCTACGGCGCCGACGGCGAGATGATCATCCAGTTCTTCGGCAAGCGCCACGAAGGTTCGGGCGAACGGGAAGACTGGCGCCAGCTTGTTGAAAACCTGCCCCGCATCCTGCGTTCGGCCGCGTAAGGAAATGACCATGTTCGCTAAACGCCAGAGCAAGCCGGCAAGGCTGCATCTCGCCGCGTCACTCGCCGGGCTGATGGCATTGCTGACCCCGAACGGCATGGCATCCGCCGAAGAAGTCACCGGCCGTCTTCCCGATGCCAGCCGGGTGGTGTCCATCGGCGACTCCATCACGGAGATCATCTATGCGCTGGGAGAGGAGGGGCACCTTGTCGGCCGCGACCAGACAAGCACCTATCCGCAAGCGGCGCAAAAGCTGCCCGATGTCGGCTACATGCGTGCGCTGTCGCCGGAAGGTGTTCTTTCGATCAACCCGACAGCCATCATTGCCGTGGAAGGCAGCGGTCCGAAGGAGACGATTGATGTCCTGAAGAAGGCCAGCATCCCCTTTGTCTTCGTACCGGAGGACTATACGGGGAAAAGCATCCCGGCAAAAATACGCGCCGTGGGCACAGCCCTTGGTGTTGATGAAAAAGCCGAAAAGCTGGCATCGCAAATCGAGAAGGATTTGCAGGCGGCCGAGGACGCGACGAAAAACATCAAGAACCGCAAGCGCGTCCTATTCGTCCTCAGCGCTCAGGGCGGCAAGATCATGGCCTCCGGCACCAGGACAGCCGCCAACGGCATCATTGCGCTGGCCGGTGCCGACAATGCGATTACGGAATATCCCGGATACAAGCCATTGACGGACGAGGCGATCATCACGGCCAAACCCGACGTCATTCTGGTCATGGACCGCGGCGGTGACCATTCGTCCGACAATGCCGATCTTCTTGCCAATGCGGCGATCGCCGCAACGCCCGCAGGCAAGGACAAGAAGATCATCCGCATGGGCGGCCAGTATCTGCTGGGCTTCGGGCCGCGCGCGCCGAAGGCAATTCACGAACTGGCACAGGCCATGTACGGCAACGAACTCGGCAAATGAGTGAGACCGTCTTGAGAAAGCCTGCCGTCCTTGCTTCCGCACGGGGCGGCAGAAGGCTGCGCCCGGAGGGCGACCGGTCGGCATTGGCGCGCATGGTCATTGCCTGCCTGTGCTTGGTGCTTGCCGCCACCATCGTCTTCAGCCTTGCCTTTGGTGCATCCGATGCGTCGGTCCTCTCCGTCGTCAAGACATTGATTGCCGGAACCGATGCGGCGGACAATGGGCTTTCCGTCCGCGACCGCATCATCATCTACGATATCCGCCTGCCGCGCGTCATTCTCGGCGCGCTGATCGGCGCGTCGCTCGCCGTATCGGGTGCGGTCATGCAGGGATTGTTCCGCAATCCGCTGGCCGACCCCGGCATCGTCGGCGTCTCGGCGGGCGCCGGGCTTGGCGCTGTCAGCATCATCGTTCTCGGCGGAACCTTCCTCGCCCCGATGATCGCCCTGTTCAGTCTCTACGCCTTGCCGCTTGCCGCTTTTTTCGGCGCCCTCATCTTCACGCTCGTCCTCTACCGGGTCGCAACCCGGCGCGGACAGACATCCATCGCCACCATGCTGCTTGCCGGCATAGCGCTTGGCGCCATGGCCGCCGCCTATATCGGGGTCCTGGTCTATATCGCCGACGACAAACAGTTGCGCGACCTGACATTCTGGGGACTGGGATCGCTGGCGGGAGCCAACTGGGTCAAGATCGCAGCGTCCGGTCCGCTCATTGCGCTGGCCCTTGTCATTTCGCCATTCCTCGCGCGCGGCCTCAACGGGCTCGCCCTCGGGGAAGCATCGGCCAGTCATCTCGGCATCCCGGTGCAGCGCTTCAAACGCATCGCCATTGTCACGGTTGCAGCAGCGACCGGCGCATCGGTTGCGGTCAGCGGCGGCATCGGCTTTGTCGGCGTGGTTGTTCCGCATCTTCTGCGCCTCGTGATCGGTCCCGATCACCGCTATCTCCTGCCGGCCGCCGCTCTCCTTGGCGCCAGCCTGCTGCTGATTGCCGATGCGGTCAGCCGGACCATCGTTGCGCCGTCCGAACTGCCCATCGGCATCGTCACGGCGGCCGTCGGCGCACCGTTCTTCCTGTGGATATTGCTGCGCCGCCGCGGCATTCTGGACCTCTGATCATGATCCGTGTTTCCAATGTCTCTGTCTCTCTCGGCCGAAGCAGGATTGTCGAGCATGTATCCTTCGATGCGGAGGCGGGCGCATTCTGCGTCATCGTCGGCCCCAACGGATCAGGCAAGACCACGCTGATGCGCGCACTCTCCGGCGACCTGCCGCATGAGGGTGTCATCAACATCAACGGTGTGCCGATCAACCGGCTGAAGCTCTGGCAGATGGCAAGCATGCGGGCGATCCTGCCGCAATCCACCTCGCTGTCCTTTCCGTTTACCGTGCGCGAGATTGTCAAGCTGGGCATGACCAGCGGCCGCTCCGGCGCCGCGCGGCACAACGTGGAAACGTTGCCGGACGAAGCGCTCGAACGGGTCGACCTCGCGGGCTTCGGCGGGCGGTTCTATCAGGAACTCTCCGGCGGCGAGCAGCAGCGGGTGCAACTGGCGCGCGTCCTCTGCCAGGTCTGGCAGCCGGTGCTGGACGGCCAGCCCCGCTTTCTTTTTCTCGATGAGCCGGTGTCGAGCCTCGATATCAAGCATCAGTTGATCATCATGCAGATTGCCCGCGACTTCGCCGATCGCGGTGGCGGGGTTATCGCGATCCTGCATGATCTCAACCTGACCTCCATGTTTGCCGACCGCGTCGTGGTTATGCACAGAGGGCGGGCCGATTCTGTGGGTACGCCCATGGAGGTCTTGACGGATGACCGCATTCTGCGTGTTTATGAATGTGCGCTCAAGGTCGGCGGTCTGCCCGGCAAATCCGTGCCGTTCGTGTTGCCGCAATCCGCAACGCTCTGAGCAAGCGAAGATGTCGCTATCTACCTATTGACTGTAGATGGCAATTTGATACTAAATATAGATGTTATGGTTCTCCCCGAGTCGCAAGACCGGGAGCTAAGAGGGAAGCCGGTGAGATGTCCTGGACATTGATGCCGGCGCTGCCCCCGCAACTGTAAACAGCGAGTTGTTGTCGACAATGCCACTGGAGCCCCGCTTCGGGAAGGCCGACACCAGCGCCGACCTGTGAGCCAGGAGACCTGCCATGACATGATGAACGTCCACGGGCGGGGTGTCCCGGTGTGTCGCTTGCAATGGTCGGCCGCAAGCTGACCGGATTCTTGCACGCGTGCGCTCGACCTTTGCCCCCAACATTTGGGGTATAAGCACATGTCTCTTTCTCTTGAAACCACTCGCACCGATGGACTTGCACCCATTCGTCACGGCGAAACACAATCTACGTCCGCCGAGCCCGGCTATCGTGTCATTCGCCGCAATGGCTCGGTTACCCCCTTCGACCCGCTGAAAATCACCGTTGCCCTGACCAAAGCCTTCCTCGCCGTTGAAGGCAATGTCGCCGCCGGTTCCCGCCGCGTGCATGATGTCGTCGAAGGCCTGACCACCGACATCGTGACAACGTTGAAGCGCCGCAGCAGCGAAGGGCGTCTGTTTCACATTGAAGACGTGCAGGACCAGGTTGAACTTGCCCTCATGCGCAGCGAAAACCACAAGGTTGCGCGCGCCTATGTTCTTTACCGGGAAGAACGCGCGCGAGAACGGGCGAAGCTGGTTGAACCGGTGGCCGAAACCGGCCCGTCGCTGAGCGTGACCCTGCCGGGTGGCACCAGGGCACCGCTCGATACGGTGCGTCTTGCCCGCATCATCGATGAAGCCTGCGAAGGACTTGAGGGGGTCAGCGCCGCGCCAATCCTCAGCGAAACCCAGCGCAATCTCTACGATGGCATTACCCTTGACGAGTTATCGCTTGCACCCATTCTGGCGGCGCGCACGCTGGTTGAAACCGAACCGAACTATGCCTTTGTCACCGCGCGGCTGCTTCTCGACAAGCTGCGCCGCGAAGCCTTGAGCTTTGTCTTCGGCAGGCCCGAACAGGCAACCCAGCATGAAATGGCGGAACGTTATGCCGATTACTTCCCGGCCTATGTGAAGGCTGGTATTGAAGCCGAACTGCTCGATCCGGAACTCGCCCGCTTCGACCTGCATAAAATTGCAGCGGCCCTGAAGCCGGAACGCGACTTGCAGTTCCAGTATCTCGGCCTGCAGACGCTGTATGACCGCTATCTCCAGCAGACGCGCGGCATCCGCTTCGAGCTGCCGCAGGCTTTCCTGATGCGCGTCGCCATGGGCCTTGCCACCCGCGAGATCGACCGGGAAGCGCGCGCCATCGAATTCTACAACCTCCTGTCATCCTTTGATTTCATGGCATCCACCCCGACGCTGTTCAATTCCGGCACATTGCGGCCGCAGTTGTCGTCCTGCTTCCTGACCACCGTTGCCGACGATCTCGACGGCATCTTCAAGGCGGTGAAGGACAATGCGCTCCTGGCGAAATATTCCGGCGGCCTTGGCAATGACTGGACGCCGGTGCGCGGTCTTGGCGCCCATATCAAGGGAACCAACGGCGAAAGCCAGGGTGTCGTACCGTTCCTGAAAGTGGCCAATGATACGGCCATCGCGGTCAACCAGGGCGGCAAGCGCAAAGGCGCGGTCTGCGCCTATCTCGAGACCTGGCATGTCGACATCGAGGAATTCCTCGATCTGCGCAAGAACACCGGTGACGACCGCCGCCGCACCCATGACATGAACACGGCCAACTGGGTGCCCGATCTGTTCATGAGCCGCGTGGAAAAGGACGAGCCGTGGACCCTGTTCTCACCCGACGAGACGCCGGATCTGCACGACCTCTATGGTGCGGCATTCAAATCCGCCTACGAGGCGTATGAAGCCAAGGCGGCACGCGGCGAAATCCGCGTCTTCCGCACCGTTCGCGCTCTGGACCTCTGGCGCCGGATTTTGACCATGCTGTTCGAGACCGGCCATCCCTGGGTCACGTTCAAGGACCCCTGCAATATCCGCTCGCCGCAGGGTCACGCCGGCGTCGTGCATTCCTCGAACCTGTGCACCGAGATTACCCTCAACACATCGAAGGATGAAGTTGCGGTGTGCAATCTTGGCTCGATCAATCTTGCCAATCACATTGCAGCCGAGGGCCTCGACCTTGAGCGTCTCGGCCGCACTGTGGCGACGGCCATGCGCATGCTCGACAATGTCATCGACATCAACTTCTACACCATCCCCGAAGCGCGCTCTTCCAACCTGCGTCACCGTCCGGTCGGCCTCGGGCTGATGGGGTTCCAGGATGCATTGCAGGCTCTGCGCATTCCCTACGCGTCCGATGAGGCCGTGGCTTTTGCCGATCTCAGCATGGAAGCCATTTCCTACCATGCCATTTCGGCATCGGTTGACCTCGCCAGCGAACGCGGCAGCTATCCAAGCTTCAACGGCTCACTCTGGTCGAAGGGCATACTCCCCATCGATTCCGTCGAACTGCTCGATCAGGCCCGCACGGCAGCCGGCGCCAGGCTTTCGATGGACCGCAGCACGACCCTTGACTGGGAAGTCCTGCGCAAGCGGGTGACGACAACCGGAATGCGCAATTCCAACACCATGGCGATTGCCCCCACCGCGACGATTTCCAATATTTGCGGCGTCGCCCAGTCCATCGAGCCCGCCTACCAGAACCTCTTCGTCAAATCCAACATGTCGGGCGACTTCACCGTCGTGAATGCCGCGCTGGTGCATGACCTGAAGCAGCGCGGGCTGTGGGACGAAGTGATGATTTCCGACCTGAAATATTTCGACGGCTCGGTGGGTGAAATCGACCGCATCCCCGCCGACCTCAAGGCGCTCTATGCCACGGCGTTCGAAATCGACAGTGCATGGCTGATCGAAGCAGCCTCGCGCCGGCAGAAATGGATCGATCAAGCCCAGTCGCTCAATCTCTATATTGCCAACCCGAGCGGCAAGAAGCTCGACGAGCTCTATCGCCTCGCGTGGAACAGCGGCCTGAAGACGACCTATTACCTGCGCTCGCGCTCGGCCTCGCACGTGGAAAAGTCCACGCTGAAAGGCACGGACGGCAAGCTCAATGCCGTCGCCGCCAAGCCGGTTGCCGAACCGATCATCCTGTCGGAGCCGGCCGGCAATGCCTGCTCGATCAACGATCCGGACTGCGAAGCCTGCCAGTAAGCGCGCAACCACGCCTGCCATAGATGCTTTGCAATGAATTGAAGGAAAAGACCATGCTTGACTGGACCAACACCGAAGCTGCCGCCAATGCGGCGCGCGCCATCCATCCCGCCCTCGCACCGGATCAGGCACCCGCCGCCGATGCGACAGGCCTTGGCGATATCGTGCGCGGCGGCGGCCGTGTGCGCGTCGATGACAAGGCGATGATCAATTCACGTGCCGACGTCAATCAGTTGCTGCCGCTCAAATATCACTGGGCCTGGGAAAAATATCTCAATGGCTGCAACAATCACTGGATGCCGACAGAGGTGTCGATGCAGGCGGATATCGCCCTGTGGAAATCCAGGGACGGGCTGACCGACGACGAACGGCGCATGATCAAGCGCAATCTCGGTTTCTTCGCGGCATCCGAGTCACTGGTCGCCAACAACATCGTGCTCGCCATCTACCGGCACCTGACCAATCCGGAATGCCGCCAGTATCTCTTGCGTCAGGCCTTCGAGGAAGCCGTCCATACCCACACGTTCCAGTATATTGTCGAAAGCCTTGGGCTGGACGAGGGCGAACTCTTCAACATGTATCGCGAAGTGCCATCGATCACCGACAAGGCGGCATGGGCGCTCAAGCACACGCAAAATCTCGACAACCCCGATTTCAAGACCGGCACACCGGAGATGGACCAGGCTTTCCTGCGCGATCTCGTCGCCTTCTATGTCATTTTCGAGGGCATGTGGTTCTATACCGGCTTTGCCCAGATCCTGTCGCTCGGCCGCCGCAACAAGATGGTCGGCATTGCCGAGCAATATCAGTACATCCTGCGCGACGAGAGCATTCACATGAATTTCGGTATCGACGTGATCAACCAGATCCGTCACGAGAACCCGCATCTGTGGACGAAAGCCTTTACCGAAGAACTGCGCGGGATGATCAGGAATGCGGCGGAACTCGAGGCGTCCTATGGCCGCGATACGATGCCGCGCGGTTTCCTCGGATTGAACGCTGCCCTGTGCGAAAGCTATATGCACTTCATCGCCAACCGCCGCTGCGCCCAGCTCGGCCTTGCCCAGGTCTTCCCCGACACGGACAATCCGTTCCCGTGGATGTCGGAGGCGATGGATTTGAAGAAGGAAAAGAATTTTTTCGAAACCCGCGTCATCGAATATCAGAACGGCGGAGCGCTGGCATGGGATTGATCAACAGGATGCCTGCTCCCGAGGATGTATTCGTTGCCTGGCTGATGCGGCAACCCAGGAATGGCGATCTCGTCGCTGCGGCCAGTGCCGAAGTGGCACGGCTGCGCCGCTATGCAAGCCATCCGGGCGCCAAACGGCTGCATGATCTCTTCTGCGCCCTGATCAGCGAGAAGAGAGCAGCGATGCGGCCGCAGAGTGTGCGGACAGCACAATGAAACGCAAGGTTCTCATCATCGGCATCGGGGCGGGAAACCCCGATTACGTCACCATTCAGGCGGTGAACGCGCTCAATCAGGTCGATGTCTTCTTCATCGCCGACAAGGGTGCCGAGAAGGAACAGCTTGCGCGCATCCGCCGCGAAATCTGCGAGCGCTTCATCACCGGCCACGACTACCGCATGGTCGATTTTGAAACGCCCGTCCGTCATAAGCCCTCTTCAACCTACCGCGCCAGTGTCGAGGAATGGCACGACAGGGTCGAAGCGGCCTATGAGCATCTGCTGCTCGAGGAGCTTGGTGATGACGAGTGCGGGGCGTTTCTCGTCTGGGGCGACCCCTCGCTTTATGACAGCACGCTGCGGATTCTCGATCGCCTTAATGCCAAGGGTGGCTTCGAGCTGGAATATGACGTGATACCGGGCATCACCGCCATTCAGGCGCTCACCGCGAAACACAAGGTGGTCCTCAATCGCATCGGCGAATCGATCACCATCACCACCGGCCGCAAGCTGGAGGAGGGGTTTCCCAACAATTCGGAAAGCATTGTCGTGATGCTTGACGGCGAGGGCGCGTTCAAGACCGTCAAGGAGGATGTCGATATCTATTGGGGCGCCTATGTCGGCACGCAGGACGAAATTCTTCTGTCCGGGCGGCTGCGCGATGTTGTCGATGAGATCGAACGCCTGCGCATGGTCGCGCGGCAGCAAAAAGGCTGGATCATGGATACCTATCTTCTGAAACGAACGGGAGAAAAATAGCGTTTCACGGCTGTCACGGCAGCGGCCGGACAGGACGCCGCAGCTGCGACAGAATTTGCCGTCAATGGAATTGATTTGTTGACATAAAGATATCTTTATGTGAGTTTACGTCTCCCATCCCAAGATGGCCAAGAGGCGTTTGAGTCATGAATATTGCAGTCGATAATCTGTTCGGTCCCCTGGGTGCTCCACGGGATGGCTCGGAGGTGTTTGAAGCGCTGACCAAGGCGGCGCGCGAACGCATCCTGATTCTCGACGGGGCCATGGGCACGCAGATTCAGGGTCTCAGCCTGAACGAGGACGATTTCCGCGGCGAACGCTTTGCCGACTGCTCCTGTCACCTGCAGGGCAACAACGATCTCCTGATTCTGACGCAGCCCCAGGCCATCGAGGATATCCACTACGCCTATGCCATGGCCGGCGCGGATATTCTTGAAACCAACACCTTTTCATCCACGACCATTGCCCAGGCCGACTACAGCATGGAGGAGGTTGTGTATGAGCTGAACCGCGATGGCGCGCGCCTTGCCCGCCGGGCCGCGATCAAGGCCGAACAGAAGGACGGCAAGCGCCGTTTCGTGGCTGGGGCACTCGGACCGACGAACCGGACTGCGTCCATTTCCCCTGATGTGAACAATCCCGGCTATCGTGCTGTTACCTTTGACGATCTGCGCACCGCCTATGCGGATCAGGTGCGCGGCCTGATGGATGGCGGCGCCGATATTATTCTCATCGAGACGATCTTCGACACGCTGAACGCCAAGGCAGCGGTGTTCGCCACGCAGGAAGTCTTTGAGGAAAAGGGCATTACCCTGCCCATCATGATTTCAGGCACGATCACCGATCTGTCAGGCCGCACATTGTCCGGGCAGACGCCGACTGCATTCTGGCATTCCGTGCGTCATGCGGAGCCCTTCACCATCGGGCTGAACTGCGCGCTTGGCGCCAATGCGATGCGCGCCCATCTCGCTGAAATCTCCAGCGTTGCCGACACGTTTGTCTGTGCCTATCCCAATGCCGGTCTGCCCAACGAATTCGGCCAGTATGACGAAAGCCCCGAGGCGATGGCCGAGCAGCTGGAAGGCTTCGCCAAAGAAGGCCTGCTGAACATCGTCGGCGGCTGCTGCGGTTCGACGCCCGATCACATCCGGGCCATCGCCGAGGCGGTTGGCAAATATCCGCCGCGGCAGATTCCAGAGATTTCCACCCACATGCGCCTGTCCGGCCTTGAGCCGTTCACGCTGACCAAGGACATTCCTTTCGTCAATGTCGGCGAGCGCACCAACATCACCGGCTCGGCCAAGTTCCGCAAACTGATCACCGCCGGTGACTTTGCAACGGCGCTCGACGTCGCGCGCGATCAGGTCGCCAATGGCGCGCAGATCATCGACATCAATATGGATGAAGGCCTGATCGACAGCGAGAAGGCGATGGTCGAGTTCCTGAACCTGATTGCCGCCGAGCCGGATATTGCCCGCGTGCCCGTCATGATCGACAGTTCCAAGTGGGATGTCATCGAGGCCGGTTTGAAATGCGTGCAGGGCAAGCCGCTCGTCAACTCCATCTCCATGAAGGAGGGGGAGGAGGCTTTCCTTCACCATGCCAAGCGCGTGCGTGCCTATGGTGCGGCTGTCGTCGTCATGGCCTTCGATACGGAGGGCCAGGCCGATACGCTGGAGCGCAAGGTGGAAATTTGCACCCGCGCCTACGAACTCCTGACCAGGGACGCCGGGTTCCCGCCCGAAGACATTATCTTCGACCCGAACGTGTTTGCGGTTGCCACCGGCATCGAAGAGCACAATGGCTATGGCGTTGCCTTCATCGAAGCGACGCGCCAGATCGTCGAAACGCTGCCGCACGTCCACATCTCGGGCGGCATCTCAAACCTGTCCTTCTCCTTCCGCGGCAATGAGCCCGTGCGCGAGGCCATGCACGCCGTGTTCCTCTACCATGCGATCCAGGTCGGCATGGACATGGGCATCGTCAATGCCGGACAGCTGGCCGTCTATGAATCCATCGATCCGGAACTGCGCGAGGCCTGCGAGGATGTCGTGCTCAACCGCCGCGACGATGCGACGGAACGGCTGCTGGATCTGGCCGAGCGTTACAAGGGATCGGCCGGCAAGGAAGCGCGCGAGCGTGACCTTGCCTGGCGCGAATGGAGCGTGGCGGAGCGCATTTCCCATGCGCTCGTCAATGGCATTACCGAATTCATCGATGTCGACACGGAAGAGGCACGGCTTGCGGCCGAGCGGCCGCTGCACGTGATCGAGGGTCCGCTGATGGCGGGCATGAACGTTGTCGGCGATCTCTTCGGTGCAGGAAAAATGTTCCTGCCGCAGGTGGTCAAGTCGGCCCGCGTGATGAAGCAGGCCGTGGCCTTGCTGCTGCCGCACATGGAAGCGGAAAAACTTGCCAATGGCGGCACGGGCGAACGCGAAAGCGCCGGCAAGGTGCTGATGGCGACAGTCAAGGGCGACGTGCACGACATCGGCAAGAATATTGTCGGCGTTGTTCTCGCCTGCAACAATTACGAGATCATCGATCTCGGGGTCATGGTGCCTGCGACCAAGATTCTGCAGACGGCGAAGGAGTTGAACGTCGATATCATCGGCCTTTCCGGCCTGATCACGCCGTCGCTCGATGAAATGGTGCATGTGGCGTCTGAAATGGAGCGGGAAGGGTTCAATATTCCGCTGCTGATCGGCGGCGCCACCACCAGCCGCGTGCACACGGCTGTCAAAATCAATCCGCGTTACCACAAGGGCCAGACCGTCTATGTGACCGACGCGAGCCGTGCGGTCGGCGTCGTCTCCCAACTTCTGTCGCCGGACACGAAGGCAAGCTTTGCCGATAATATCCGCAGCGAATATACGAAAGTTGCCGAGACCCATGCCCGCAACGAAGCGGACAAGCAGCGGCTGTCCCTTGAAAAGGCGCGCGCCAATGCGCACAAGGTCGACTGGTCAGGCTATACACCGCCAAAGCCGTCGTTCCTGGGAACGCGGGTGTTTGAAAACTATGATCTCGCCGAACTGTCGCGGTACATCGACTGGACGCCATTCTTCCAGACATGGGAGCTGAAGGGCCGCTATCCCGCCATTCTCGACGACGAACATCAGGGCGCAGCAGCCCGGCAATTGTTTGCCGACGCGCAGGCCATGCTGGCCAAGATCATCGATGAAAAGTGGTTCAATCCGAAAGCCGTCATCGGCTTCTGGCCGGCGGGAACTGCCGGCGATGATATCCGCCTGTTCACCGACGAGGGGCGCCAGAACGAGCTGGCCACACTCTATACGCTGCGCCAGCAACTGTCGAAGCGCGATGGCAGGCCGAATGTCGCCCTGTCGGATTTCGTGGCCCCAGTTGCCAGCGGCAAGCAGGATTACATCGGCGGTTTCGTCGTCACGGCCGGGTTCGAGGAAATCGCCATTGCCGAACGGTTCGAGCGGGCGAATGACGACTATTCATCCATTCTCGTGAAGGCCCTTGCCGACCGGTTTGCCGAAGCCTTTGCCGAGTTGATGCACGAGAAGGTGCGCAAGGAATATTGGGGCTATGCTCCTGACGAGGCGCTGCGACCGGACGAACTGATCGGCGAGCCCTATCGCGGCATCCGCCCGGCGCCCGGCTATCCCGCACAGCCCGATCACACGGAAAAGGACACGCTGTTCAGACTGCTCGATGCGGAAAGGCAGATCGGCGTGCGGCTGACCGAGAGCTATGCCATGTGGCCGGGCTCATCGGTTTCGGGCGTTTATCTCGCGCATCCCGAATCCTACTATTTCGGCGTCGCCAAGGTGGAGCGCGACCAGGTCGAGGATTATTCCGAACGCAAGGCCATGCCGGTCGAAGAGGTGGAACGCTGGCTCGGTCCGATCCTCAATTACGTTCCGGCACCGCGGGCTCAGGCGGCGGAATGAAGATAATTGCGGGGCGGGGCGCCCAGCATGCGTTTGAACATGGTGGTAAAAGCGGGAACGCTGTTGTAGCCAAGATCAAGCGCAACGCTCGTCACCGCTTCGCCTTCCGTCAGCCGCGGCAGCGCGGATAGCAGGCATGCCTGCTGGCGCCAGGTCGACAGGCTCAAACCCGTCTCGCGCCGGAAGAACCGCGTAAACGTGCGGCGGCTCATGCCGAGGCGATCGGCCCAGTTATCGATATTGGTGCGCGGGGAGGGATCTTTCAGAAAGCCCCGGCAAAGCGTTGCCAGCCTGGTATCGTCGGGAAAGGGCAGGCCGAGTGGACGCTCTTCCAGATTGGGAATCTCGTGCAGCAGCAGCCCCATCATGAAAGTCGTGCGCGGGCTTGCCTGCTCGGCGGCAGGCGAAGCCACAACCTCCCGGATCAGTGTGTCCATCAGCGGCGTCAGCGCCACCACATGCAAATGGCTTTTCAATCCGGCAACCGCAGCGGGGCGCACATAGATGGAGTGCATCGCGACATCACCCAGCATGTCAACCGCATGCCCGATTCCGGCGGGAAGCCACAAGGCATGATGCGGCGGCACCATCCAACGGCCGAATTTGGTCGTGACCATGACAACACCCGTCATCGCATGCAGCAGTTGCGACAGGCTGTGACGATGCTCGGGAACATGGCATCCCGTGGGATAATGCGCCAATCCGGCAACCACATCGCCTTTCGACTGTTCAAGCCACTCCAGCCGCTGCAGGTGCACACGCCCCAGATCAGTGCCGTGAAAACTCATCTCGGGAAATTTCAAATACAGCATGGTTTGGCCCACTTGCGAAAGAAATAGACCAAACCACGAAGGCAGGTTTTGTGCAACAGGTATATCAGAGGGAAGAAGGGTGACGCGACACGCGCAATCAACGCCCTCATTCTCCGATGGAACGCCCGATATGACCGATACTTCCTTGCCTGCACAGCGCTCTTCCGCTGAAATGACCGCCTTCGGCATCATCTTTGCCGTGAGCTTCTGCCATCTGCTCAATGACATGATGCAGTCCATGCTCTCGGCTATCTATCCCATGCTCAAGACCAATTACGGCCTCGACTTCAAGCAGATCGGCCTGCTGACGCTCACCTTTCAGGTCACAGCGTCCCTGCTGCAGCCCGTGGTCGGCACCTATACTGACAAACGCCCGATGCCCTATTCCCTGCCGGTCGGCATGGGCTTTTCGCTCGTCGGCCTCGGCCTCTTGTCGATCGCCACGCACTATTCGATGCTGCTGATCGGTGCTGCCTTCATCGGCATCGGCTCGTCCATCTTCCATCCGGAGTCGTCGCGCGTCGCGCGTCTGGCATCCGGCGGACGCCATGGCCTTGCCCAATCCCTGTTCCAGGTCGGCGGCAATTTCGGGACGGCGCTCGGGCCCCTGCTTGCAGCATTCATCATCCTGCCGCATGGCCAGCAGAGCATCGCCTGGTTCTCGGCAGCCGCACTGATCGGCATGATCGTGCTCTATCAGGTCGGCAACTGGTACCAGCGCTACCGCGCCGCCAATGCGAAAAAGCCGCCGGTCAGCCGCACGCTGAAGCTGCCCCGCCGCAAGGTGACGATGTCGCTGATCATTCTCACACTGCTGGTGTTCAGCAAGAACATCTATCTCGCCAGCATCTCCAGCTACTACACCTTCTACGTGATCCACAAATTCGGCATCACGGTGCAGCAGTCGCAGCTGATGCTCTTCCTGTTCCTCGGCGCTGCCGCTGTCGGCATCATCGGCGGCGGACTGGTCGGCGACAAGATCGGCGTCAAGACCGTCATCTGGTTCTCGATCCTTGGCGTCCTGCCGTTCACCCTGCTGATGCCCTATGCGAACCTGTTCTGGACCGGCGTGCTGACCGTGTTCATCGGCCTCATCCTGTCCTCGGCATTCCCGGCCATCGTGGTGTTCGCGCAGGAGCTGGTGCCCGGACGGGTCGGAATGATCGCCGGCATCTTCTTCGGCTTCGCCTTCGGCATGGCCGGAATTGCAGCGGCGGTTCTGGGGGTCGTTGCTGATAACAAGGGGATTGACTTTGTCTATATGGTCTGTTCCTACCTGCCGTTCCTTGGCCTGTTGACCATCTTCCTGCCAAGCATGCGTGAGGTGAAGGGCGAGCCAGTGGCAGCCCCCGCATAACAGGCAGCGCCAATGTTGCCATCCGGCGACAGTGGCTGAAATAACAGACCTCCGTCGCAACGGGTCCGGAACGCGCGCGTTCCGGACCCGGTTTCAATTGGCCCAACAATTCCAATAGTTAAAGATGATTTCTTTACTCATATTATATGCGCTGATCCAAAATCTTCTGGAAGCGTTCCAAATCATTGGTGTTGCCTGATATTCCCAATGGTTCTATGCGAATTGAATGACGTTTCAACCGCAGATGAATACCAAGATCAACGGCTTTTCCGTCGTCGGGGGCTTGCAGCAGCGCGCCTGGGACGGGGTGGTTGCCGATCTTTTCAGCGTGAATTGCGCTTCCGATGCCAGCGGACAATATGAGGCGAGGGATCCCCGGCTTTTCATCGTTCTCGACGGTCTGAACACGGGCACATTCAACGTGCGGCTGGATCCGCAGAGCAAGGATCTCGGCAGCGACGGCGTTGCCAATCCGATGTGCTATGTCCCGGCGGGAATGCCGCTTTGGTCCCGCCTGCGCGAGGTCAAACATATCCGCCACATCGATCTGCACTTCAATGTCAAAACATTGGTCAAACGCTTTGGCGGCGAGGTTGATCTTGGCGCGATCACACGGCCGCGGCTGATGTTTTCCGATCCGCGTATTCTGGCGCTGGCCAATCTCATGGCCGGGGAGTGCACCAATCCCGATCCATTGCATCCGCTTTACGGTGAGAGCCTGGCAATCTCGGTTTTCGCGCTGCTGTTTGATATCAAGGCGAAAACAGAGCGCAAGCGCAGCAAGCTCGCCCCCTGGCAGTTGCGCCGTGTCACCGGCTATCTCAATGACAATTGGATGCACGCGGTCCGCCTGCAGGAACTGGCTGATCTGACCGGATTGTCGCAATCGCATTTCAGCCATGCCTTCAAGGCTTCGACCGGCATGCCGCCGCACCAGTGGCAGATGAGCCTGCGCATCCGGCGCATCGAAGAGATGCTGCTGCGGACCGGTCACAGTCTCAACCACATCGCGGAACTTGCGGGATTTGCCGACCAGGCGCATTTCACCCGCGTGTTCCGCCAGCACACCGGCCTCACGCCGGCCGCTTGGCAACGCAGCCGCAAATAGGCCGGCAGCCCCGCCGGCGGCAATTTTGGCCCAAAAACATTCAAAGGCCGTGTTATCGGACAAGACCCGTGCTTATAGTTGAGTTAAATAGTCATAATATTTTAAGCACATGATGATACCGGCGCGGGTGCAGCGGCGTACGGTGTCATTATCCTTGGGTCTTTTGGGGCGACACATGACAAGACATAACCGGACGCGCTGGGCAAGGCTTCTGCTTGCCGGGACAACCCTCAGCATTGCGCTTCTGCCAATCACAGCCACGGCGGAAGAATCCATCGTCCTGAAGGAAATCGTCATCGATGGCGGCAACAGCACGGCAACCGGACCCGTCAACGGCTACGTTGCCAAGAAGACGACCGCCGGGTCGAAATCCGCCCTGCCAATCACAGCCATTCCGCAGTCCGTTTCCGTGATCGGCCGGCAGGAACTGCAGGATCGCGGCGTCAGGAAAGTCGATGAGGCATTGCGGTATACCCCAGGCATTACCGCAGCGCCCTTCGGCGAAGATCCCGACACGGACTGGATTTTCATTCGCGGTTTCCAGGCCACCCAGACCGGTATTTTTCTCGATGGCCTGCCGCTCTTCGGCTATGGCTTTGGCGGGTTCCAGATCGATCCCTTCATGCTCGAGCGGGTAGAGGTCCTCAAGGGCCCCGCTTCGGTTCTCTATGGCGGCGCCAATCCTGGCGGCATCGTCAACATGGTGAGCAAACGGCCGAAAAAGGATCGTTTCGGCCGTATCGAGACCGGAATCAACCAGTACGGCAATGCCTATCTCGGCGTCGATGTCGGCGACAGGATCGACGAAAACGGCGTCTGGACCTACCGCTTTACCGGACGGATTGCCGGCGGCGATCAGCAGACGGACTTTGCCGAAGACCTGCGCGGCATCATTGCGCCGCAGCTGACCTATGAACCGTCGGCGGACACCAAGATCACCCTGCATGGCTATTTCTCCGCCCTTGACCAGACCCATGCGGGCGGGGCGTTCCTTCCCTATGTGGGCACGGTGGTCGACGCGCCATTCGGCAAGATCAGCCGGGATGCGAATTTCACCGAGCCCGGCACCGACAATGGAAAATACAAGCAGGCAATGATCGGCTACAGCGTCGAGCACAGCTTCGACAGCGGCTGGAAGCTCAGTCAGAATGTCCGCTACGGCCACTTGACCAAGCAGGAAACCAACCCCTACCCCTATGGCTATGTCGATCCGGCCTATCCCTATGGCGGCGGCCCGAACCCGACAACGCCGGATAATCTCCTGTACCGCGTCGGCTTCAACCACGATACGAAGGTCGATACGTTCCTGATGGACAACCGAGCCGAAAAACAGTTCACCACCGGCGCGCTTGAGCACAATTTCCTGTTTGGCGTCGACTACAAATATTACAAGATCGATCAGGTGCAGGCATCCGGCGGCGCAACGCCGATCAGCGCCAGCAATCCGGTCTACGGCGTCCCGCAGGGTGCAACCAGCGTCTACCTCGATCAGGTTTTGAAGATGAACCAGATCGGTGTCTACACGCAGGATCAGGTGCGGTTCGGCGATGGCTGGCTGGTAACCCTCAACGGCCGCTATGACTACGTCAACATCAAATCGGAGTCTGCCAACGGCCCGTTCTTCCCGCTTGGTCCCACCTATGACGACAACAAGAGCGCTGTCAGCGGCCGCGTCGGGCTCGGCTATGAATTCTCCAACGGCGTGACGCCCTACATCAGCGCGGCAACCTTCTTCAATCCGGTGATTGGCGTCACCCTTGGCGAACCGCTGAAGCCGGAAGAGGGCTATCAGGTCGAGGCGGGTGTCAAATATGCGCCCGATTTCATCGACGGACTGCTGACTGCGTCCGTGTTCCAGATCACCAAGCAGAACGCGCTATCGCGCATTCCAGGTACCTTCATCGACACGCAGCTGGGCGAGGTCAAATCGACAGGGCTGGAACTGGAAGGCAAAGTCAACATCGACCAGAACTGGAAGGCCCTGGCATCGCTGACCGTGCTCGATATGGAGATCACTAGGGATGAGGACCCGGCATTGATCGGCAACTGGCCGACAATCGTTCCAAAAGTGTCGGCATCGTTCTGGTTGGACTACACGGTCGGCCAGGGGCCGCTGCAGGGGGTCAATCTCGGGGCGGGGGTCCGCTATCAGGGCGAGTCCTATGCCAACAAGTCCAACACGCTGAAGGTTCCCGGCGCCACCCTGTTCGACGCGGCCATCCGCTACGAGAAGGATAGCTGGGGCGTTGCCCTCAATGTCACCAACCTTTTCGACAAGGCCTACGTCAAGGGCTGCGACGGCGAGGCGGTCTGCGGCTATGGCGATGGCCGGACAATCACGCTCTCGGCCCATACCAAGTGGTGACGGCGCGACGCGCATAAAATACCGCCAAACCGGACACCCGCCATGCCCCCGCATGGCGGGTGTTCGCTTTAAGAGGCCTCCTGACTTGTTTTGTCAGGAGGTGGTTTGAAAACCCGTTTGGATCACCATATAAGGAAAACCATTCTTCCAACGACGGTTCATGCCTCCTCATTTATTCTTTCGGAGGCGTCGCAACCGAAAATTCCGTCCGGATAGACCTCATGTCCTCAGCCATATCGGTTTCCAATCTGCATAAAACCTATGATTCTGGGTTTGAAGCACTCAAGAACATCAATCTCGACATTCATCATGGCGAGATCTTTGCCCTGCTCGGCCCCAACGGTGCCGGCAAGACAACGCTGATCAGCACCATCTGCGGCATCGTCAATCCGACATCCGGGACGATCCTTGCCGATGGGCACGACATCCAGAAGGATTATCGTGCAGCGCGCACCAAGATCGGCCTCGTGCCGCAGGAATTGACGACGGATGCCTTCGAAACGGTGTGGAACACGGTGAGTTTCAGCCGCGGCCTGTTCGGCAAACCGTCCAAACCCAGCCACATCGAGAAGATTCTGAAAGATCTCTCGCTCTGGGATAAAAAAGACAACAGGATCATCACCTTGTCCGGCGGCATGAAACGCCGCGTCATGATTGCCAAGGCACTGTCGCACGAACCGGAAATCCTGTTCCTCGACGAGCCTACAGCCGGTGTCGACGTCGAGCTGCGCCGGGACATGTGGAATGTGGTCCGCGCGCTGCGCGAGTCCGGCGTGACCATCATCCTGACAACCCATTACATCGAGGAAGCCGAACAGATGGCGGACCGCATCGGCGTCATCAGCAAAGGCGAGATCATTCTGGTCGAAGAAAAGCACGAACTGATGCGCTCGCTGGGCAAGAAACAGCTTCGCCTGCATTTGCAGGAGGAGCATTCAGCCGTACCCGACACTCTGGCCAAGTACGGGCTCGAACTGGCCGCCAGCGGCAGCGAGCTGATCTACAGCTACGATGCGCATGAAGACAAGACCGGCATTGCCTCACTGCTCAAGGATCTGGACAAGGCAGGCATCGGGTTCAACGACATTCAGACGAAGCAAAGTTCTCTCGAGGAAATCTTCGTCAATCTGGTGAGGGAACGCAAATGAACCTTTACGCGATCCGCGCGATCTATCTCTTTGAAATGCATCGCACTTGGCGCACGATCATGCAGAGCATCATCTCGCCGGTCATTTCCACCAGCCTGTACTTTGTCGTCTTCGGTTCGGCCATTGGCGGGCGCATTCCCGAAATCAACGGCGTCAGCTACGGGGCGTTCATCGTACCGGGGCTGGTCATGCTGTCGCTGCTGACCCAGAGCATTTCCAACGCCTCCTTCGGCATTTATTTTCCGAAATTCACCGGGACGATCTACGAATTGCTGTCGGCGCCGGTGTCCTATTTCGAAATCGTCATCGCCTATGTCGGCGCTGCAGCGTCGAAATCGATCATTCTCGGCGTGATCATTCTGGCGACGGCTGCCCTGTTCGTGCCGATGCGGATCGAGCACCCCTTTGTCATGGTGCTGTTTCTCGTGCTCACCGCGGTAACCTTCAGCCTGTTCGGCTTCATCATCGGCATTTGGGCCGACGGTTTTGAAAAGCTGCAGCTGGTGCCGCTGATGATCGTCACGCCGCTGACGTTCCTGGGCGGCAGCTTCTATTCCATCGACATGCTGCCGCCGTTCTGGCGCACAGTCACCTTGTTCAATCCGGTCGTTTATCTCATCAGTGGCTTTCGCTGGAGTTTTTACGGCTTGTCCGACGTGCACATCGGAACCAGTCTCGCCATGACATCGGTGTTCCTCATCGTCTGCATCCTGATTGTGCGCTGGATGTTCAAGACGGGGTACAGGCTGAAAAGCTAGGCCTATTCTTCCCAGCGCTGGAAGGGATCGCGATCGTCAGTGGTATGATTGCGCTCCAAGGCACAGAGGAAGCCAGCCGGGATTTCCTCCGTCGTCAGCACGGCAAGGCGGGCCGGATCCGGCTCGACGAGAGGGGCCGGGCCACTTGCCGGCGCTGGCCGCTCGAACAACACTTTGACAGTCGGCCCCATACGCATTCCCCGTATCCTGCACGCACAAGTTCTGGCGAAGGCCTGCATGATGCAGGAAAGACCGGCCGGGAGTCGAGTCCCTTCAGTGGCCCCAGAATCCGTAGACAATGAGTGCCACGAACAGGGTGACAAAGGCGGCAAAGGCGATATGCAGTTTCACCAGGACGCTCTTGGTCCCCGATATTCTGGCGCGCAGCGGCCGGGTCTTTTCGGGACGGGACCGCAACCGCATCCGCGCCAGCATATCGTCGAGGGCCTTGCACCCGTCAAGCTCATCCTCATGCGAGGCGATGAAACGAAACAGTGCGGCATCAAACAGGAGGTAGCCGGTCAGCGCGAGGGTAATCAGGCCGCCCATCATCATCAGGGGCCACAATCCGGCAAGCACCGCGCCGCCCTTGTCGGCGACGAGTGATGTTGCCACCATCAGGACGCAGGTCAGAACGCCATAGGTCACCGCGCGATGCCTCAGACGATGGGCAAATTCAGCAGCGTCTTCCTCCATGGCGGTCCCTTCCGTCAGCCCCGAATGCATCGCATTCTATGGCTATTCCCGACCGGCCACAATCGGCGCCTTGATCTCACAGTTGAAAGCGGCGGAAGACGTTCCGCAGGAAAAGCGCATTACCGATTGCAACCACCCCTGCAATCGCCACCGGCATGGCGGCGGCCTGCCAGCCGCCCGCATCGACCAGGCTGCCCACAACCACCGGCCCGATCATCTGGCCAAGATTGCTGCCCTGCATCACGAGGCCGACGGACATGGCGCCAAGCTGCGGCTCCGGCACGGCCCGCGGTGCCGCCCCCATCATCGCCGAAGGCAGACAGCCACCAACGCCGGAAAAGACAACGCAAAGACCAAAGAGCAGTCCCGCGGGCAGGGGCAGGAGGAACACGGCGATCCCGGTGACGGTCATGACCGCACTTGCCGCGGCAAGAAGCAGCCATCGCGGCATTCCGCGCCGCAAGGCGATGCCTGCGCCGATATTGCCGGCAATATTGGCGGCAACGGCAAGCGCCGTCATCACGCCAGCTGCCGTATGCGGCACCCCGATGCGTTCAACCAGCAGGACCGGCAGAAAGCTGAACAGGGCAAAGAACTGCAGGCCGTACATGGCGAACATCAGCGCGAGCAGCAGCGGGCCCGCCGACGTGATTGTCCGGCCCGCATTGTTCATGAGGGTTCCGGGGGACAGTCGCGCCCTGTCCGGTGCCTCGCCCGGAACCAAAAACTGCAGCAGGATGGCAAAGAGGCATGCCACCGCCGCATTGGCAAACCAGAACAGGCGCCAGCCGTCAACGGCAAGACCGAGCAGAATTGCCAAGGCGATCCCTGCAGGCATGTAGCAGCTCCAGAAAGCAAAGATCAGATCGCGGTCCTCTCGTGCGGCAACGCGATTGAGAATCGCCGATCCGGCAATCACCACGAAGAGCAGGCCCGTTCCCTCGAGGACCCGGGCCGCCAGCAGGACATGGAAAGTGTCCGTCGACGCTCCGGTCGCGCTTCCCGCCGCGATGGCGACGAGACCGGCAACAATGAGATTTCTGTCGCCAAAACGTGTGATGGCCGCCCCGACAGGAATGCCGCCGATCACCGCCAGCAAGGCGAAGATCGACATCACCCATCCCGCCTGCTCCAGATTGAGGTGAAAATCACTGCGCAGGGCAGGAATGGCAATGGCCGCCTTGCCCACCTGCAGTGCCGCCACCACGCCGCTGGCAATGACGAGACTGGCGGAGATATAATCGGTTCTGGTCACGGGCAAGGTATTGATTTCAGTCATCTCGGATATCCGGCGGGTTGGCAGGACCCCAGGATGACACGGCAGTGTCATCGATGATATTGACAAAATATGCCTCAACATGATCGATTGAATAGATCATGCTGGATGCGCTGACCCTTGACCAGATGCGGATGTTTGTTGCCGTTACCGAAGCCGGCAGCTTTCGCGCCGCATCCGTACAGCTGGCGCGGGTGCAATCGGCGGTCAGCCACTCCATCGGCAGCATGGAAGCGCAACTCGGCGTCACGCTGTTTGACCGCTCCGGCCATCGCCCGGTTCTGACCTCGGAAGGCCAGGCCCTTCTTGCCGATATCAGGGCCATCCTGTTGAAGGTCGACACGATGCGGGCCAGAGCAC
Organism: Phyllobacterium sp. 22229; assembly: GCF_052056495.1. Lineage (NCBI taxonomy): Bacteria > Pseudomonadati > Pseudomonadota > Alphaproteobacteria > Hyphomicrobiales > Phyllobacteriaceae > Phyllobacterium > Phyllobacterium sp. 22229. Next base: position 212,911 of record NZ_JBQEPA010000002.1, on the reverse strand, counting down.
GCGGATTGGGTGAAGGGCTCGAACTCGGCATTTCCATCGCGCTTGACCCGCAATTTCCCATTGAAATCGCCGCGCAGGCGCTGAAAACAATGCAGGATGCCTATCCCTCGGTCGGTGTGCGGCTGACAATCGCGCCCATGGGAGCACCCATCGCGGCCTTGCGCGAACGCCGTTGCACCATGGCGATCATGGCCCTCGACATGCCCGACCCGATGATCGAACTGGAAGAACTCGCCTTTCTCTGGCGGGTCGCTGTCGTTGCACGGCATCATCCCCTGGCGAGCCGGGCTGTAGAGGGCCCGGCCGTGACAGCGGTGGAGCTTGCCGATCACGTCCAGATCGTCGGCGAAGACCCCTCGCGCCTGACCGAAGGGCGTGACTTCCATGTGCTTTCCCCCCGAACCTGGCGGGTCAGCGACAATGACACCAAGCGTGTGCTGATCTTGAGCGGAATCGGCTGGGGCAACCTGCCGATCTGGCTGGTTGAGCGGGATCTGCAGGAGGAGCGGCTGGTGCGTGTGCCTACGGCTGAATATGGCGAGCACGGTGAAACGGTGCTGCGCGCCTACATAGCGCATCGTTCCGACGAACCGCTCGGGCCAGCGTCAAGACTGTTCCGCCGCGCGCTGATCGATCAGGTCCAGCACGGCAAGATGGCGCGGCCCTAGCCTTTCGTGCATTCCATAGCTTCTGGAAAACATCGGCTGTGACAACCACTGCGGTTGTACGCGCCGTCTTTCTCCACTAGGTCCTACCCAGCGATACGATCAATTTTAAGGGAAATGACATTCTTCCCATGCTGGTGCCCAATTTTTACAGCACCACGGGACCCAACAAGGCCGACAGGCCTTATCGCTCAGGCCGCTTGCCTGAGCAGACTTTAAGAAAAAGAAAAGGAAAATTACAAAATGCCAGGATTCCGTTTTGCCATTGCAGCTGCGATGACCATGTTCATGGCCCTCTCGATCTCGGCCTGTTCGGACAACGAGGCCACCCAGCGCAAGGCATTCATCGACTTTCTGCAGACGCGCATTGTCGACAAGAAGGGCGTGAGCGTCCCGCAATTGACCACGGAAGAAACCAAGTCTCTTGGCAGCTATGCAGCGCAATACAAGATCATCACCGATTTTCACGCGGCGATGAACGAAAAGATCAGCAAACCCATGGAAGCCCTTGCTGCCAAAGGCGCAATCACCTCCATCGATGATGCCATGAACCGCAAGGATGATATCAAGGCCGCCTATGCCGGTCTCAGCACGCTGCGCACGACCATGGATGAAGAACAGGGTGTCGCCGACAAGGCTCATGCGGCGCTGAAGCAGCCGGAAGATCTCAAGCCCGTCTTTGACAAGGCCTATGAAAAGACAGTGAGCAATCTTGCCAACACCTACAAGGAAATCTTTCCCGCCACGAGCGAAACCTTCGACATCCTCCTGAAGGTCGTCGATTTCGTCGATCAGCACAAGGACAAGATCACCATCTCCGGCTCGATGTTCGAGGTGTCGGACCCTACGGTCCAGGCGCAATTGAACACCCTGCTTGAGCAGGTCAATGCCAAGGGACAGGCGATGTCCGACGCGCAGCGGAAAATGCGCACCGCCATCTACGGCAATTAACCGACCCGGCCACGCGCGGCGACGGGGGCAATATCGACAACCTCGTCGCCTGATATCAGCACCACGTTGTCGAACAGGTTGGAGACCACGCAGGCATGATTGGGAATGATGCGGACCCGGTCGCCAATCTGCGGCTTCAATGTGCAGGCCGACACGTCGATCGTCCCGTGCTCCTCGCTGAGCGAAGTGATCACCGCATCGGGGAATTCGACAATCCGCCCGAACCCCTCCATGCCGAACGTATCGCTCGACAGCGATTTTGACCCGGCATCAATGACCGCACGATTGTCGGTGGGGCGGCTGACCACCGTTGCCAGAACGGTGAGGGCGCAATCATCCCACGTGCCCGCATTCTTTGCCACCTGAAACCGGTCCATGTAGATGTAGGTGCCCGGCCGGTGTTCGGTGGCCGCCGTCACCTCGTGAGCGCGCCACATATCGGGCGAACCGCCATTGGAGATGATGCGCGGATCAAGTCCCGCGTCGGCGGCTTTCTGCTTTGCCGCTGCCAGCCACGCCTGATTCTGCGGCACGCCACCCGCCTTCGGATAGGTCATGAAGCCCGCAAAGCGGAGATCTCCGGCGGCATCGATCACCTTTGCCAGCGCAACCGCCTCGTCGGGTGTCTGCACGCCGCAGCGGCCCATCCCCGTATCGCATTCCACCAGAACGTCAAGCGGCTTTGCCGAGCCGGCAAAAGCTGCGGCAAGACCGCTGACGGTTGCAGCGCTGTCCGCCGTCACCGCGATCTTGATACGGTTGTGCAGGGCAACGAGCCGGTCAAGCTTGGCTTTGCCGATAATATTGTAGGGAATGAAAATGTCGGTCAAACCGGCATCGGCCATGACTTCGGCCTCGCCCAGTTTCTGGCAAGTGATACCGACGGCGCCAAGTTCCACCTGCCGTTTGGCAAAGCGCGGCAGCTTGTGCGTCTTGATATGCGGGCGCACGCGCAGCCCATGCGCGTCGGCATAGGCCTGAAAGCGCTGCAGGTTGGCATCGGCCCGGTCCACATCGATAAGGACGGCAGGCGTATCAAGATTGGACAGTTTCAATTTTCAGTCTCCAAGCGGAAGGTTGGGTGCATCGCTTTTTTGCATGCCCTGAAGGTTCTTGATGCGGCGCATGCGCTCCACCGCCGGCGCACCGATTTTCTCCGCCACGCTCATGGCCAGCATGTCGGTGAGGGCAAGCAGGGCATAACGGGCGGGCGAGGGCCGGTAGACATTCGTGCCCTCCTCGATGTGAAAAGGTAAGACCAGTTGCGCGGCCGCCGCCAGGGAGGAATTGGCCGCCGTGAAGGCAATTGTTTTCGCGCCGTAGCGCCCGGCAATGGTCACGGCATCGATGACCGGCCTGACCTCGCCGGACAGGGAATAGGCGACGATGACCGTATCCTTGCTGCTGGTTGCCGCAGTCATCTGCTGCATTTCGCCATCAATATGCGAGGAGGCCGGAAGACCCAGCCGGAACAGCCGGTTTTCAAGCTCGGTCGCGGCCATTGACGAGGCGCCGCCTGATCCGTAGGCACGAACCATGCCGGCTGCCGCAACGATAGCGGCGGCCCGGTCAAGACTGGCCCGGTCGATGAGATTGGTCACCGTCTCAATCGCGCTGACAGCGCTGCTGGCTATGATGGAGGGAACACCATTGCTCGCCGAACCGTCGGCGGTGCTGACCGAAATGAACCGTCCGGCAATCGCCAGGGATTGGGCAAGCCCCACCTTGAAATCACGGGTGCCTTCGAAACCGAGCGTGCGGCAGAAACGGGTGATCGTCGGTTCGCTGACCCCGGCCTTTTCCGCCAGTTTTTCGATGGAAGCATGGGTGGCAAAATCCGCATCCGCCAGAACGGCAGCCGCCACCTTTTGATCGGAACGCTGGCCGTTCTCGGCGATGTCACGCAAGCGGGCAACGATGTCAAAAAGCGGCGAAGCCATGTCAGATCCGGTTTCCGGTTTTCCCGTCAAAGACGTGAACCTTGCCGGAATCGACCGTCAGCATCATCTGGCTGCCCGGTTCCGGCGCAATGCGATCACGGAAAACGGCACGCACATCCACGCCGGCAATCGTGCCGAAAAGATGCGTTTCCGAGCCCGTCGGCTCCACCACGGCCACCTTGTAGGGGAAACCCTGACCGCTTGCAGCCAGGCGGTAATGTTCCGGACGAATGCCCACTTCAACCGGCTGACCGGAGGCGGCCGTCGTATCGCCGACCGGGATCGTAAAGCCATCCGATGTCCGCATGCGCACCACCCCGTCACCGCGCTCCAGCGTCCCTGGAATAAAGCTCATGGCGGGCGAGCCAAGGAAACCGGCAACGAATTTGTTGGCAGGCCGGTCATACAGTTCCAGCGGCGAGCCGATCTGTTCGATGCGCCCGCCATTCATAACGACGATCCGGTCCGCCATGGTCATGGCCTCGATCTGGTCGTGGGTCACATAGACGATGGTTGTCTTGAGCTGCTGGTGCAGCGCCTTGATTTCCGTGCGCATCTGCACGCGCAGCTTGGCATCCAGATTGGACAGCGGCTCGTCGAACAGGAAAAGGTCGGGTTCCCGCACGATGGTCCGGCCCATGGCAACCCGCTGGCGCTGACCGCCAGAAAGCTGGCGCGGCAGGCGGTCGAGATAGTTATGCAGGTTGAGCGTTTCCGCTGCCTTGTTCACCTTGGCATCGATAATGCTTCCCGCCTCGCGCCGGATTTTCGGGCCAAAGCCGATATTCTTGCGCGTCGTCATATGCGGGAACAGCGCATAGCTCTGGAAGACCATTGAAATATTGCGCTGCTGCGGCGCGAGGCCATTGGTCAGGCGATCGCCGATCCACAATTCTCCCGAGGAAATATCGTCGAGACCGGCAATCATGCGCAAAAGCGTGGACTTGCCGCAGCCGGAAGGACCGATGAGAACGAGGAACTCACCGTCCCGCACCTCAAGATCGATGCCATGCAGAACGCTCATGGCTCCATAGGATTTGACGAGCTGTTTGATCTGAAGTCCGGCCATGTCAGTCTTCTCCCGCAAGAACGTCGTTGATGAAGCGCAGATTGCCTGACGTCAACCCGGCATCCACGGCCAGTGCCGTGCCTGTTATTCCAGATGCTGCCGAGGACGCCAGAAACAGGGCAGCATGTGCCACTTCTTCCGGCGTCACCATGCGCCCGAGCGGATAATGCGGCAAGACTTTCGCCAGGAGTTCCGGCTGACTGGCCAGGCGGTGATCCCATGCGGGCGTGCGCACCGAGCCGGGGCAGACGGCATTGGCGCGGATGCCATGCCGTCCGCGCTCGACAGCCAGCGCCTTCACATAGGAGATCAACCCGGCCTTGGCAGCCGAATAGGCCGGGTTGCCGAAATGCGAGAGGCCGTTGACCGAGGATATGAACACGATATTGCCGCTGCCGCGTTTTGCCATGGCATCGACGACCGGCGCCGTCACATGAAAGGCTCCATTCAGGTTGATCGCAATCTCGCGATCCCAGACATCGCCGTCCACCTGATTGAGTGTTTCGCCGCGGGTGAAGCCGGCATTGTTGACCAGCACATCCGGCGCGCCGTTCCGGCCGATGAAATCATCGATAACGCCGGCAATGGCGGCGCGGTCCGTCAGCTCGAAAACAAGACGATGGGCGAGGGGCAGGTTTTCCAATGCCGCGTCCGTCCTGTCGGCACCCGAGACGACGGCCCCGGCAGCGGTGAAGGCTGCAATCAATGCCTGGCCGATGCCGCCTCCGGCGCCAGTGATCAGCACCTGCCTGCCTTTAAGTCCATAGAAATCATGCAAATTGGGTGAGGTCATTGCGCGTTCATCTGTTCCCGTATCATTGGCCCGCTTCTGCGGACAATCTCCAGCGGATTCTGCCCGCCTTTCGTCCAGCTAATGGCGATGCGTGAAAAAAAGCAACATAAAAATACGCGAAACCGATGCAAAATTCGCTTGCATGAAATTAAATTACATTTGAAGATAGAGAGGCTGGTTGGAAGAAGCGGCTTGCGGGAGGCGAAGGAGCCTACCCGCCGAAGACGGTTCGCGGACACAAACAAACGCCGTGTGACTGCGGCGATAACAAGGGGAATGACAATGACGTTCAAACAGAAACTATGCCTTCTTGCCGGAGCAAGCATTGTTGCCTTCAGCAGCAGCGCCTTTGCCGCAAGCACGGTGCGCGTCACCATCGCCGAATATAGCAAGGGCACGGGCCCGTATTTCCAGGAAGCGGCCAAGGCGTTTGAAGCCGCCAATCCCGATGTCAAAATCCAGATCGAAGTCGTGCCATGGGACAGCCTGCAGCAGAAGCTGACCACCGATATTTCGGCCGGTGCCAATGCCGATCTTTCCATCATCGGCACCCGCTGGCTGCTCGACTATGTGTCGGAAGGCATCGTTGCGCCACTCGATGAGCACATCAAACCGGAATTCAAGGCCCGCTTCATCGATACCTTCCTGACGCCGTCGGTCATGAACGGCAAGGTCTACGGTCTGCCGGTCGCCGCTTCGGCTCGCGCGATGTACTACAACAAGGACATTTTCGCCAAGGCCGGCATCAGCGCGCCGCCAGCGACATGGGCTGACTTCAAGACCGATGCGGAGAAGATCAAGAAGCTCGGCGGCGAAACCTATGGTTTCGGCCTGCAGGGCAAGGAAATCGAGACAGACGTCTATTTCTACTACGGCATGTGGTCGAACGGCGGCGAAATCGTCAAGGACGGCAAATCCGGCCTGGATTCAAAAGCGGCCATCGATACCGCCAAGCTTTACAAGAGCTTCATCGACGAGGGCCTGACCCAGCCGGGCGTGACCTCCTATTCGCGTGAAGACGTGCAGAACCTGTTCAAGCAGGGCAAGGTGGCAACGGTCATCACCGCACCGTTCCTGTCCGGCCAGATCAAGACCGAAGCGCCGAAGCTTAATTATGGCGTGGCGCCCATTCCCGCCGGTCCGGGCGGCGACAAGGGCACCTATGGCGTGACCGATTCCATTGTTCTGTTCGAGAATTCCAAGAACAAGGAAGCGGCCTGGAAGTTCCTCGACTTCATCTTCACCACGGAACAGCGCACCAAGTTCGACAAAGTCGAACACTTCCTGCCGGTCAATGCGGAAGAAGCAAAGGATCCCTATTTTGCGGATGATGCCGATCTGAAGGTCTTCACCTCGCTGCTGCCAAACGCCCGATTTGCGCCGGTCATTCCGGGCTGGGAGGACATCGCCAAGACAACCTCCAATGCCGTGCAGAAGATCTATCTCGGCCAGGGCGAGGCCGAGGCGACACTGAAGGAAGCGGCCGCCAAGATCAACGCGACGCTGAAATAAGCCGGGCACGGGAGAGCAGCATCCGCCGCTCTCCCCACCCGTCCTTCAGACGCCATATTCTCCGGTCCCAAATTCTCCGGTCCCACATGCTCCGGTCAAGGAACGCACGCTTATGCAACGGGCAACGGCCCCCTATTTCCTCATTCTGCCAAGCTTCATCCTGGCAGCCGCCATCATTCTCTGGCCGCTGAAGGAGATCGTTTCGCTGTCGCTGCATGACGTGAACCGCTTCGGCATGCTGCGCGAATTCGTCGGGCTTGAGCATTTCCGCGTGCTGTTCGCCGATCCGGATTTCATCGCCGCCACCTGGCGCACCCTGATCTGGACCGCCTGCGTTGTGCTTGGCACATTGATTGTGTCGGTCCCCATTGCGCTGATCCTCAACGAGGATTTCTATGGCCGCGGCATTGCCCGCATCCTCATCATGCTGCCCTGGGCGATCTCACTGACCATGACCGCCGTGGTCTGGCGCTGGGCTCTCAATGGTGAAAGCGGCATGCTGAACTCGGCCCTGCGTGACCTTGGCCTGATCGGCAGCAATATCCAGTGGCTGGCCGAGGCATCCACGGCCTTTCCGATGCAGATCCTGATTGGCATTCTCGTCTCGGTGCCGTTTACCGTCACCATTTTCCTCGGCGGCCTGTCATCGGTTCCCGATGATCTCTACGAGGCGGCCGCAACGGAAGGGGCAGGGCGCTGGGATCAGTTCCGCCTGATCACGCTTCCCCTGTTACGGCCCTTCATCAACATCGCGTTCGTGCTCAACACGATCTACGTCTTCAACTCCTTCCCGATCATCTGGGTAACCACGCAGGGCGGGCCTGCCAATTCGACCCATATTCTCGTGACCTATCTCTACGAGCTCGGCTTCCGCCTGGGACGCCTCGGCGAGGCGGCGGCCATTTCGCTGATCATGTTCGCCATCCTTCTGGTCTTCACGCTCATCTATGTGCGGCTGGCCATGCGCGAGGAGAAGCCATGATGAACGCCAAGCTCAAGCGCTCGATCCTGTTCTGGCTGTTCCTGTCGCCCATCGTCGTGGTGATCCTCTTTCCCTATGTCGTCATGACGATCACGTCGCTCAAATCGGCAACCGAAGTGCTCAACCCCACCTGGTGGCCGGAAGAGCTGCACTGGCAGAACTTTTCGGAGATGTGGCAGACCTCGGGCATTGCCTCGGCGCTTGCCAATTCGCTCTATGTGTCGACGCTGTCGACCCTACTGACAATCATCGTCTCCATTCCTGCCGCCTATGCCCTCAGCCGCTACCAGTTTGCCGGCCGCAATGCCTACCGGCAGTTTCTCCTTGTCTCGCAGATGCTGTCGCCCATTGTGCTGGTCATCGGCCTGTTCCGGCTCGTCGCCAATGCCGGGATGATCGACAACCTGAACGTGCTTGTCATCATCTACACCGGTTTCAACATCGCCTTCTGCGTGTGGATGCTGCAAAGCTATTTCTCCACCATCCCGCGCGATCTTGAAGAGGCCGCGTGGATGGAAGGGGCAAATCGCTGGCGCACGCTGCGCAGCGTCTTCCTGCCGCTTGCCGTCCCTGCAATGGTCGTCACCGCCATCTTCACCTTCATCAATGCCTGGAACGAGTTCGTCATCGCGCTCACCATGCTGCGCAAGGAGGAGAATTATACCCTGCCGATCCGCGTGCTGTCGCTTGTCGCCGGCCGTTACACGGTCGACTGGCACTACGTCATGGCTGCGGCATTTGTGGCATCCGTCCCGGTCGCCATTCTCTTTGCGTGGCTGCAGCGCTATCTCGTGCGCGGGCTTTCCATCGGCGCCGTCAAATAATCAAGCACAGGAATTGAACATCATGACAAAACAGCATTTCGGATCATCACATGTGCCGCTGTCACCGGCCGTCCGCGCCGGAGATTTCATCTACATTTCCGGCCAGGTCCCGGTCGGCGGCGATGGCACGGTCATCACAGGCGGCATCGAGGCGCAGACAAGGCAGGTGATGGAGAACATCAAGGCAGCGCTGGCACTGGCCGGCGCGGATCTGTCCAATGTGGTGAAGACCTTTGTCATTCTCGAAGATGCGCGCGAGTTCGCCGCCTTCAACAAGACCTACGCGGCCTATTTTCCGCAGAACCCGCCAGCACGCACAACGATTGAATCGCGTCTGATGATCGATATCAAGATCGAAATCGAAGCCATTGCCTACAAGCCCCTCTGATATATAAAGAACAGGCATTTTCATGCGCATCTTCACCGCATCCCTTGCGACGGAAACCAATACGTTTTCGCCTGTACCAACCGACCGTGCCAGTTTTGAAATGGCCTTCTATGCGGCCCCCGGCGAACATCCGGAAACACCGACGCTGTGCTCGGCCCCCATGGTGGTTCTGCGCCGCCGCGCGCGCGAAGAGGGTTTTGAACTCATCGAGGGCACCGCGACCTGGGCCGAACCCGGCGGGCTTTTGCAGCAGCGGGCTTACGAGGAACTGCGCGACGAAATTCTCGGCCAGCTGCAGGCGGCCATGCCTGTCGACGCCGTCATTCTTGGCCTGCACGGGGCGATGGTCGCCCAGGGCTATGATGATTGCGAAGGCGATCTGCTCGAGCGCATCCGCGCGATTGTCGGCCCTGACGTGCTCATTGCGTCGGAGCTTGATCCGCACAGCCATCTGACACGCAAACGCGTCGAAAATTCGAATATTCTCGCTGCCTTCCTTGAATTCCCGCACACGGATTTCTACGAGCGCGGCGAACACGTCGTCGATCTCGCACTGCGCACGCTGCGCCGTGAGATCAAGCCGGTCATCTCCACCTTCGATTGCCGCATGATCGGGGTTTTCCCGACCAGCCGCGAACCGATGCGTTCCTTCGTCGACCGGATTCAGTCCATGCAGGGCAAGAACAACATTCTCTCCATCTCGCTGATCCACGGCTTCATGGCAGGCGACGTGCCGGAACTCGGCACGCAGGTCATGGTCGTCACCGATAATGATGCAGCGCGCGGCGCGGCGCTGGCCGAATCCCTCGGCATGGAAATCTTTGGCATGCGCGGGCGCACCGCCATGCCGATGCTGGGGACAGAGACAGGTCTCGACAAGGCCGTCGCCCTCGCCGCAAAGAAGACGGGAAAGCCGGTGGTTGTTGCCGATGTCTGGGATAATCCGGGCGGCGGCGTTGCCGGTGACGGCACGCTGATCCTGCGCCGCATCATCGAGCGCGGCATCGATAATGTAGCCGTGGCAACGATCTGGGATCCGGTTGCCGTCACCTTCTGTCTGGCAGCCGGAGAAGGCGCACGAATCCAGTTGCGCTTCGGCGGCAAGGCTGGCTCGGATGGCGGCGCACCGATCGATGCCCGGGTGGACGTCGTGAGGGCCGTGCAGGAAGGTTGGCAGAGTTTCGGCAAGAGCCGGGTCACACTCGGACCGGCTGCGGTCGTCCGCCTTGAGGGCACGGATATCGAGGTCATCCTCAATACAAACCGGACCCAGACGTTCGAGCCCGACATTTTTTCCAATCTCGGCATCGAACCCGCGTCCAAGAACATCCTGTTGGTCAAGTCGACCAACCATTTTCATGCAGGCTTCGAGCCGGTCGCGGCAGAGATCATCTATATCGATGCAGGCGCGCCCTATCCGTCCAACCCGAAGAAAACCGACTACCGGAAATTGTCGCGCGAAATCTGGCCACGGGTCGAAATGCCGTTCTGACCAGCACGCAACCTGCCGCTACCGGCCCTGCCGGTAGTAGGCTTCCAGCGCCGACAACCCCGCCTTCAGCTCTGCAGCGCCGCGTTCGCCGAGCCGGGCAAACAGTTCCGTCTCATAGCCATGCGCCATCGTCGCCAGATGCTGATACGCCTTGCGCCCGGCCGGTGTCAGTTCCAGATGTTCGGTCCGCCGGTCGGCTTCGTCGCGCTTGCGCTTGAGCCAATGGCGCTGCTCCAGTGAAAACACCGCCCGGCTGACCTTCGTCTTGTGCATGGATGAATGCGCGCCGATGGCCGTCGCCGACAGCGCACCGAACTGGCCAAGCGTTGCCAGCGTGCGCCATTCCGGCCGCGTCAGGCCATATTCATCGCGATATTGGCTGGCAAAGCGCTGACTGATCGCCTCCGCCGCCTTGTTCAGCCGGTAGGGAATGAAATCCTCCAGCACCAGCGGCGGCATTGCCGCCTCGCTCTGTTTCCCGGTCATTTGATCTCCTTTGCCGTTGATAGTTACAAAAAAGATCGTCACAAATGCAACTAAATAGATCGGCGGTGTTCTCCGCCGGCGTTTTCGAATGATCGGGAGGATTGATCATGACCCTTCACTACATGCCGGGCTTCGGCAATGATTTCGAAACAGAATCGCTTCCCGGCGCGCTGCCGCAGGGCCAGAATTCGCCGCAGCGCTGCGCCTATGGGCTTTATGCGGAGCAACTGTCCGGCTCTCCCTTCACCGCACCGCGCGGGATCAACGAACGGTCCTGGCTTTACCGCATCCGGCCGTCGGTCAAACATTCCGGACGCTTCACGCCTGCAGCGCGCAAGGATTGGAAGAGCGCGCCCAATCTCGACGATCATCAGCTCCCCATCGGTCAGCTGCGCTGGAACCCGACACCCATGCCGAAGGAACCGGTGAATTTCATCGACGGCATCCGCACCATGACCACGGCCGGCGATGTGCACGGCCAGGCCGGTATGGCCGCCCATGTCTATGCGTTCAATCGCGACATGGAGGACGACTACTTCTTCAATGCCGATGGCGAAATGCTGCTGGTACCGGAAAAGGGCCGTCTGCGGGTGTTCACCGAGATGGGCATCATCGAGATCGAACCCTCGGAAATCTGCATCATCCCGCGCGGCATGGTGTTCAAGGTTGCAACGCTTGACGGTGAGGCCCGCGGCTATATCTGCGAAAATTATGGCGCGAAATTCGCGCTGCCGGATCGCGGACCAATCGGCGCCAATTGCCTCGCCAACCCGCGCGATTTCAAGACGCCGGTGGCCGCCTATGAGGACAAGGAAACGCCGTGCCGCCTGCATGTGAAATGGTGCGGCAAGTTCTACCGGACGGACCTTGGCCATTCCCCGCTTGATGTGGTGGCGTGGCATGGCAATTACGCGCCGTACAAGTACGACCTGCGCACCTTTTCGCCTGTTGGCGCCATCCTCTTCGACCATCCCGATCCGTCGATCTTCACAGTACTGACCGCGCCATCGGGCGAGGAGGGCACCGCCAACGTCGATTTCGTCATCTTCCCGCCGCGCTGGCTCGTGGCCGAGCACAGTTTCCGCCCGCCCTGGTATCATCGCAACATCATGTCGGAATTCATGGGATTGGTTTATGGTCAGTACGACGCCAAGGAGGAGGGCTTTGTTCCAGGCGGCATGAGCCTGCACAACATGATGCTGCCGCACGGACCGGATACAATGGGCTTCAACAAGGCATCGACAGTCGAGCTCAAGCCGCACAAGCTGGAGAATACCCTGGCCTTCATGTTCGAAACCCGTTTCCCGCAGCATCTCACCCGGTTTGCAGCGGAACTCGACTCGCTGCAGGACAATTATGCCGATTGCTGGACGGACCTGAAGAAGCGGTTCAACGGCACACCCGAAGGAGACTGGTCCGAATGAAGCTTGCATCTTTGAACAACGGAACGCGGGACGGCAAGCTCGTCATCGTGTCCAGGGATTTGACCCGTTTCACCGATGCGTCGTTTCTCACGCCCACCCTGCAATCCGCGCTCGACAACTGGGCGCGCATTGCCCCGCATCTGGAAGCGCTGGCCGAAAGCCTCGACCATGGGGCCGTCCCCTCCGAGCGCTTTCACGAACATGAGGCGTTGTCGCCATTGCCGCGCGCCTTTCAGTGGGCGGATGGATCGGCCTATGTCAACCATGTCGAACTGGTGCGCAAGGCCCGCGGCGCGGAGATGCCGGAGAGTTTCTGGACCGATCCGCTAATGTATCAGGGCGGTTCCGACAGTTTTCTCAGCCCCCGCGCGCCGATCGTCATGGCGGACGAAGCCTATGGCATCGACATGGAAGGCGAAGTGGCCGTCGTCGTCGGCGACGTACCTATGGGCGCCACAGCCGATCAGGCACGCAGCGCCATCCGTCTCGTCATGCTGGTCAACGATGTCAGCCTGCGCGGTCTGATCCCGGCGGAACTCGCCAAGGGTTTCGGTTTCTTCCAGTCGAAACCGTCTTCGGCTTTCTCGCCGGTTGCAGTCACGCCGGATGAACTGGGCGAGGCCTGGGACGGCGGCAAGGTGCATCTGCCGCTGAATGTCGACTACAACGGCAAGCCGTTCGGCCGCGCCAATGCCGGCGTCGACATGACCTTCGATTTCCCCGTTCTCATCGCCCATGCCGCCAAAACCCGCCCGCTGTCGTCGGGAACGATCATTGGCTCCGGCACCGTCTCCAACAAACTGGATGGCGGACCGGGCAAACCCGTCGCGGAGGGAGGAGCGGGTTATTCCTGCATTGCGGAAATCCGCATGATCGAAACAATCAATCACGGCGCCCCAAAGACGGCGTTCATGCAGTTTGGCGATACCGTGCGCATTGAAATGAAAGACAAGGACGGTCATTCCGTCTTCGGTGCGATCGAGCAGCAGGTGACGCGTTATCAAACGGACACTGCGTGATGAGCGGGCTCATCCTCTTCGATTATTGGCGCTCGTCGGCAAGCTACCGGGTGCGGATAGCGCTGCAAAGCCTCAAGCTGGAATACGCCACCGTTCCCGTCAATCTGCTGAAGGGCGAGCACAAACAGCCGGATAATCTGAGCCGCAACCCGCAAGGCCTCGTTCCGACATTGGCCATGGACGGCCGGATGATGACTCAATCCCTGGCCATTATCGAATATCTCGACGAGATTTACCCGGATGCGGGATTTCTGCCTCCTGATCCTGCAGGCAGGCAGCGTGTGCGGGCGCTGTCCTATGCCATCGCGATGGATATTCACCCGGTCTGCAACATGAATGTTGTTGCGCATGTCATGGATATCACCGGAGATGGCGATGCAGCGCGCAACACCTGGATGCAGAAGTTCATCGCAGAAGGACTGGGGGCCTTCGAACGGCTCCTCGACTCTCCCGATACCGGCAAGTTCTGCCATGGCGACAAGCCGGGCATGGCCGATTTCTGCCTGGTTCCGCAGGTTTACAATGCACACCGCTGGGGGGCCGATATCGCAGGGCTGAAACGGGTGAATGCCATCTCCAGGCGCTGCGAAAAACTCAAGGCTTTTGCAGCGGCCCATCCGGATAAGGCAAGGCCTGACGTATAGACATTGTTGACACATCAAACTGCACCCACTACTGTATCAACAATGATGATACATGGAGTTGATCATGCGTGTAACCGTGAAGAAATGGGGAAACAGCGCCTCGGTGCGCATCCCGGCCGCTGTCATGACCGCGGCCCGGCTGCAACTCGATACGGTGGTTGATGTGCGTGAGGAAGACGGCCTGATCATCATCGAGCCAGTCCGCCAAACCGAATATGACCTGGATCAGCTGATCGAGGGCGTCACATCCGAAAACATGCACTCCGAGGCCGACTTTGGCGCTGCTGTCGGCAAGGAATCCTTCTGATGCCGGCCTATGTACCTGATGCCGGTGACATCGTGTGGCTGCACTTCAATCCTCAGGCCGGTCATGAACAGGCCGGCCATCGTCCCGCCGTTGTACTCAGCCCCGCCAGTTATAATGGCAAGACCGGTCTGATGCTCTGCTGCCCCATGACCACACAGATCAAGGGGTATCCGTTCGAGGTGCTGATCGCAGGTGACCGGCCGGGCGCCGTTCTTGCCGATCAGGTCAAGAGCCTCGATTGGCGCGTTCGCCGCGCATCGCAAAAGGGCAAGGTTTCGGCAGCAGAGCTTGCCGAAATCCGCAGCAAGGCCGCCGCGCTCATCGGCAAGCGCTGAATGTGATCTTACCCGGCCTCGACGCGGCTATCGGGCCAGATGCGGGCCACTTCGCTTTTCAGCGCAGCAATGCCTTCGAAAGCATCGCTCGCATCCATCTGCAGGACGTCAGCAGCATGGTGCAGTTCCTTGTCATCGTGGAGTCTGTGCACAACCCATGTAAGCTTGCGTTCAACATCGCGGCCATAGGCCTTCGTGGTCTTCTGGACAGCCGCATCGGGAATAGGCCCATAAGCTTTAACCAGCATGCCAAGATCAATCGCATCGCGATAAGCAATCGACCGGTCGTGGCAGCGGTCCGCGTTGGCCAGAAGCTTTTCAGCGAACATATCCGCGACAACCAAAGCGGGAACGCCAAGCTGCGCATCGAGATGGCCCTCCAAAGCGATGCGCACTTCGCGGATAATCTCAAATTTTATGGTCTGGCCGTGCAACACCAAGGCGGCCCGCAAGCCATATTGATCAATTCTGAAACTCCGCAAAGCCTCCACCGGTTCGCGGAAAAACGCCCGGATTCCACCGTCCACGGCGGCTGTTCGCAACTCACGATACCCATCTGCATCGGAACACAGAAAGTCGACATCCAGAGATTGCCGGTATTCGCCAAGCTTGAGAACGATTGCCGTGCCACCGCCAAACCAGCAGTGATTGGCGGACAGGAATGCATGATCCATCAGCCCAAGCGCTTCAATGATGACGCGATGTTCCTGTCTCTTGAATTCCCGCATGACGTTCCGATCATATTTGCCTAGCCTGCACTATGCAGGAAGCGACAGGGATGGAAAAGTCAGGAAATCAGCAACACGCCATTACCGAAAACCTGCGTCAGTTCGCGGATGAGTTCTGCTTCGCGGGTGGTGAGGTGCTCGGCATCGACAAAACGCCAATTGCGCTCGTAGAGTTCAAACGCTTCTTCGGCCGGAATTGGCCGCGCAGCATCCCTGTTCCACACAAGCAGTTTCAGCTCGGGGAAATCGGCGGGAACGATAGGGGCTACAGAAGCTGCAGTCATCATGCACTCAATGTAATGCACAATGAGCCAAATTTATAGCCCGTCCCGTTGATGCGCTATTCCGCGGCAGCGACCTTGATCACGCCGCGGCGGATCTGATCTTCTTCGATCGACTCGAACAGGGCGCGGAAATTGCCTTCACCAAAGCCTTCATCGCCCTTGCGCTGGATGAACTCGAAGAAGATCGGGCCGATAACGGTCTTGGAGAAAATCTGCAGCAGGATTTTTGTCATGCCGCCGTCGATCACGCCTTCGCCATCGATGAGAATGCCGTGCTTCTTCATCCGCTCGATCGGCTCGTCATGACCATGCACGCGCTCATGCGACATGTCATAATAGGTCTCGGGCGGGCCGGGCATGAATTTGAGGCCATTGTCCGCGAGTTTGTCCGTTGCGTCGTAAATGGCTTCCGTCC
This sequence comes from Phyllobacterium sp. 22229, assembly GCF_052056495.1. Lineage (NCBI taxonomy): Bacteria > Pseudomonadati > Pseudomonadota > Alphaproteobacteria > Hyphomicrobiales > Phyllobacteriaceae > Phyllobacterium > Phyllobacterium sp. 22229. The sequence goes on along the minus strand of NZ_JBQEPA010000002.1, from coordinate 196,653 downwards.
CAACGGCGATGTGCTGGATGCCTTCGCCCTTGTACTTGCGCAGATATTCCTCGATCTGGCTCTTGTCATCCGTTGATTCATTCAGCGGAATGCGGATCTTTCCGCAAGGGGAGGTGATGGCGCGCGACACCAGGCCCGTCAGCTTGCCGGCAATGTCGAAGAAGTGAATCTGCTTGAAGCCGAAGAGTTCCCGGTAGAATGCCCACCACTTGTCCATATTGCCGCGATAGACATTATGGGTGAGGTGGTCGAGATAATAGAACCCGACACCTTCCGGCTTCGGGTCGCGTTCGCCCAGCCACTCGAATTCGTCGTCGTAGACCGAGCCCTTCTCACCATACTTTTCGATGAAATACAGCATCGACCCACCGATACCGACGATGGCGGGAACATCGATTGTCTTGTCATCGCCGGTGTAGGGTGTCGCGCCCTTGGCAACCGCATGCTCGAAGGCATGCTTGGCATCGACCACGCGCCAGGCCATGGACGGCGCGCACGGACCATGCTCGCCGACAAACTTCGTCGCATGGGAATTGGGTTCGGCGTTGAGGATGTAGTTGATATCGCCCTGACGCCAGAGCGTCACATTCTTGGAGCGGTGCCGCGCAACGGGCTTGTAGCCCATCCGGGTGAAGAGTTCTTCCAGCTTTTCCGGCTCCGGATGCGAGAACTCGACAAACTCAAAACCATCCGTCCCGGCAGGATTGTCCTTGCTGATCGTGGCGACCGGTGCGTCGTGCGGAAATGGGCCCATGGCATCCTCCTCTGGCTTTGCGCATTATCGCGCAAACACCATGCAAAGTGCTTGCATTTCAACGCTCGCCAGAGGCATAATATGCATGTTTCGTGCATATTATTACCAAGGAAAGCATGAATGGAGCAACTTGACGCGTTTGACCGCAAAATACTGTCTTCCCTGCAGGAGGACGGGCGACTCACGAACAATGAACTTTCCGAGCGGATCAATCTGTCCGCCTCGCAATGCTCGCGCCGCCGGTCGCGGCTGGAGGAGGAGGGATTCATTCGCGGCTACAGGGCGGAAATCGATCGCGAAAAGCTGGGGCTTGGCATCGTCAACATCATCTCGGTCACGCTTGCGACCCATAACAGGGACAATGCCCGCCGCTTTTCCGATCTCATTTCCAAGCTGCCGGAAGTGATGGAAGCCCATGCGCTGACCGGGGAGATGGATTATTTCATCAAGGTGGTCACACCCGGTTTGCGGGCGCTCTCGGCTTTCGTCAACGACGTGCTGCTGCCGCATGAGTCCGTGCAAAACGTCAAGACCGCCATTGTGCTGGACACATTGAAGGAAGATGGCAGGCTGCCGATTTGAATGCAGAACTGACAGAATTGCTATTTGCTCAGGATGGAGGCAACCACACGCCTGACATCATCCAGTGTTTCCATTGCAACCTGTCCTAGCATGTCCGCATGAGCCGCTTCTATGGTCGCAATCTTAAGCGGCCGGATGACGGAGGCAACGGGAAGGCCAGTTTCCGCATGATGGGGGATGAAAACATCTCCCACCCAGGATTTGTTTTCAGCACTGGTAATCATCAGCACCCAAAGAAGGTTGGCATCTTCACCGATGGCGCCATCCGAGATGACAAGCGCAGGCCGATGCTGGCGCGTGTTGCGGTCCGTGTATGGAAACGGTACGCGGACGATATCGCCGGATTTAAAGGTCTGCATAGGCTTTTCTGTCCGCAGGGCTGTCCCACTCCACGAATGTTGCAAAGGGATCATCGCCTTGAGCACTGGCTTCCACTCGCATGAGAATGACCCGCCCCTCTTCAATCCGATAGGCAATTTCATCGCCTGGATTCAATTTCAGCGCCACACGTACCGCCTGCGGTATGGTCGTCTGAGCTTTGCTCGTCATTTTGCTGGTGATCATGGGTCACTCCTTTGCAGCCCATATGTAAGGAATTTCCTTACCAGCTGCAAGAGCAGCCAGCGAATGTCTCAAGGATACAGCGTCTTGCGCAGCATGGGGTAAACTCTGGCGTGGCCCAGCATATAGGCCTTGAGGCTATTGCTGTCGAACAGGCCATGAAAGGCCCGGCCGAGGATATTGAGCCCGCCGGTATAGGCGCCGAAGGCCGGCATGATCATGCGGGTGTGGTCGGTGACGAAGCAGCGCCGCTGCACAGACTGGCCGCGCCGCACCACCTTGGCCGCCGGATGCAGATGCCCGGCGATTTCGCCCCGCGATGCGGTTTTTGACGGTTCGTGGCGGAACACCAGCGCGCCGAAAGCCAGTTCGGTATAGGTTTGGCCGGGGAGATCGGCCGGATGCTCCGGATCGTGATTGCCCGTGATCCAGATCCAGTCGCGGCCATGCATCAAGCTGGCCAGCTGTTCTGCATAGATGGCGGGCAGGCGAGCAGCGGCGTCGCCATCGTGAAAACTGTCGCCGAGACTGATGACACAGGCAGGGTGATAGCGGGCGATGCTTGCCGCCAGCGCCTTCAACGTCGACGCGGTATCATAGGGCGGCAGCATCATGCCGCGCCGGGCGAAAGACGAGCCTTTTTCGAAATGCAGGTCCGAGACGATCAGGATGCGATCGGCCTCCAGATAAAGCGCACCGGATGGATCGCATAGGACGGTGTGACCGGCGATATCGGTCTCGACCGCGCCGTGCAGCATTGTCCGTGTCATATGAACCGCCAGATTCATGTCCGTTCCATCATCTCGCGGGTCAGTTCGTCGGCGATCTCTTCGAGCAGCGTTTCATGAGCCTCTCCCGGAACACGCTCCTTGCCGATTTCCATCATCACAGGAACGGCGAGCGGCGATATCCGGTCAAGATCCCTGTGAATGATATGACCCTTGATTCGTGCCAGCATATCGGCAAGGCGGCGAATGTCGAGGAGCCCGGTGGCCGCATCGGCGCGTGTGGCCTGAATGAGAATGTGATCGGGCTCGTGCGTGCGCAGGACGTCATAGATGAGATCGGTGGAGACGGTCACCTGCCGCCCGGTTTTTTCCTGGCCCGGATGGCGTTTCTCGACAAGGCCGGAGATCAGGGCACAATTGCGGAACGTGCGCTTCAACATCCAGCTTTCCGACAGCCACGCCTCAAGATCATCGCCCAGCATGTCCTCGTCGAAAAATTCGGAAAGCGGCAGCTCGCCGTTCCCAAACATGCGGCCCATGTCGCGCAGGCCCCAGATCGACAGTGCATAGTCCGTGGCGACGAAGCCGAGAGGCCGGGCCTTGGCCCGCTCCATCCGCCGGGTCAGCAGCATGCCGAGGGTCTGATGTGCCAGCCGCCCCTCAAAGGGATAGATCACCATGTAATAGCGCTCACCCCGCGGGAAGGTCTCGACCAGCAGGCTGCCGGGATCGGGCAGCACCGATTTTTCCTTCTGGATTCTCAGCCAGTCGCTGACCTGATCGGGCAGGGCGCCCCAGCGATCCGGATCGGCCAGCATGGCGCGCACCTGATCGGCGAGATAGGTGGTCAGCGGGAATTTTCCGCCGGCATAGGCGGGGATTTTGGCGTCAAAACCTTCGGCGTTGGAAACAAGGCATTCGTTCTCGCGAATGCCTTCAAAACGCAGCACCCGCCCGGAGAAGAAGAACGTATCGCCCGGCGACAGGGCTTCGAGAAACGACTCTTCCACCTTGCCGAGCACCGGGCCGCCGCGCGCATTGCCACCCTTGCCGCGCTGGCGGGTGAGCCGCACATTCAGACTGGGCGCCTCGATAATGGTGCCGACATTCAGCCGGTATTGCTGGGCAATGCGCGGGTGCGTTACACGCCATGTCCCATCGGCGGTCTGGCGGATTTTGGCGAAGCGTTCATAGCTTTTCAGGGCATAACCGCCGGTGGCGACGAAATCGACAATCCGGTGAAACGTTTCACGCGGCAAGCCCGCATAGGGCAGGGCAGTGGTTATCTCCTCGAAAAGCGCATCCGCATGAAACGGTTCAGCGCAGGCCATGCCGAGAATATGCTGGGCCAGCACATCCAGCGAACCCTCGCCAAGCGGCGGCGTATCCTGAGCACCGAGATAATTGGCATCGAGCGCCGCCTGGCATTCCATCACCTCGAACCGGTTGGCCGGAACCAGGATGGCGCGCGAGGGTTCGTCCATCCGGTGGTTGGAACGGCCGATGCGCTGCGCCAGACGGCTCGCCCCCTTCGGCGCACCCACATGGATGACGAGATCGACATCACCCCAGTCGATGCCCAGATCAAGCGTCGAGGTGGCAACGACTGCACGCAGCGCATTGCTGGCCATTGCCTGCTCGACCTTGCGCCGCTTGCTGACATCCAGCGAGCCGTGATGCAGCGCGATTGGCAGATTGTCGTCATTGGCCATCCACAGATCGTGGAACAGGCGCTCCGCCTGGCTGCGGGTATTGACGAAAATGAGTGTGGTCTGGTGGCGTTTGATCGCCTCGTAAATGCCCGGCAGCGCATAAACGGCTGAATGGCCGGCCCACGGAATGCGGTCGGATGTTTCAAGAATGGTGATATGGGGTTTCGCACCGCCTTCGACCTTCACAAGGCTGGCCATGGGCCCGCCTTCCAATTGCGGCAACAGCCAGCGACGCAGGGCATCGGGGTCAGCTACGGTTGCGGAAAGCCCGATGGTCTGCACACCGGGCTGCAATTTGCGCAGCCGTGCCAGTCCCAGTGACAGGAGGTGCCCGCGTTTGGAGGTTACCAGCGAATGCAGTTCGTCAAAGATGACGTAACGCAAATCCGCGAAGAACCGCCCGGCATCTTTGTTGGCAATCAAAAGGGCAAGCTGCTCCGGCGTGGTCAGGAGGATATCCGGCGGAACAAGCTTCTGTCGCTGCCGCTTATAGGCGGGGGTATCGCCGGTGCGGGTTTCGATGGTGATATCAAGGCCGATCTCCTCGATGGGCCGGGCCAGATTGCGTTCGATATCGACGGCCAGCGCCTTGAGCGGCGAGATGTAGAGCGTGTGAATGCCACGGCTGGCATTGTTGCTCTTGCCGCGTGTCGCCAGATCAACCAGCGCCGGCAGGAAACCCGCCAACGTCTTGCCTGCGCCCGTCGGTGCGATGAGCAGGGTCGAACGGCCGGCCTGCGCCTCCTCCAGCAATTCCAGCTGATGCGCGCGCGGCGACCATCCCTTGGCCTGAAACCAGTCCAGGAAAGGTTTTGGCAGGAGAGAACTGCCTTCGATAAAAAGGGGCTTTGTCTTGGTGCTCACAGGAGCGAATGTAATGGCGCGCAAGGAAAGCGCCAAGTTTTCTTTCGCGGTTTTCAGCATTTGCGTGGAGCCAAATGCTGCCTATCTTCGTTTGTGCAGAAAGGTGGAAAAGGAATGCTGACCCGTCCGGAAGAGCTTTTGCGATCAACGCCAGCGGGTCTCTATTCCCCGGCGGGGGATTTCCATATCGATCCGGTCAGTCCCGTGGAGCGGGCGCTGATCACCCACGGCCATGCCGACCATGCACGGCCCGGCCACCGGCATGTCATGGCGACACGCCAGACACTCGACATCATGGGGATACGCTATGGCGACAATTTTGCCGGAACGACCCAGGCGGCAGAGCTTGGAACTGTCAGCGAGATCAATGGCGTAAAGGTCAGCTTTCATCCGGCCGGTCACGTTCTGGGGTCAGCACAGATCGCGGTCGAAAAGGATGGCATGCGCATCGTCTGCTCGGGTGACTACAAGCGGGCGGCGGATCCCACCTGCATCGGGTTCGAACCGGTGCCGTGCGACGTGTTCATAACCGAAGCGACCTTTGCCCTGCCGGTGTTCCGGCATCCCGATGCCAGGGACGAAATCGCCAAGCTGGTGAAATCCATCGCGCAATTTCCCGAGCGCTCGCACCTTGTCGGCGCCTATGCGCTCGGCAAGGCGCAGCGGGTCATCCGCATGCTGCGCGATGCAGGCTATGACAGGACGATCTATATCCATGGTGCCCTGACAAAGCTGTGCGAATATTACCAGTCGCAGGGCATCGATCTTGGACCCTTGTCCCCGGCGACACTGGAAACCGGTACACCGCAGGATTTTGCCGGCAGTGTCGTCGTCGGGCCGCCTTCCTCGTTTCAGGACCGCTGGGCCCGTCGCTTTCCCGATCCTGTCTCGTGCTTTGCCTCGGGCTGGATGCGTATCCGCCAGCGCGCGCGCCAGCAGGGGGTGGAACTGCCGATCATTCTGTCCGATCATTGCGACTGGGACGAACTGACCGGTACGATCAGGGAGCTGGCGCCATCGCAGATCTGGGTGACCCACGGCCGCGAGGAGGCGCTCGTCCGATGGTGCGATCTCAATGGCTTTGCCGCACGGCCGCTGCATCTTGTCGGCTATGAAGACGAGGGGGACTGATGCGCGAATTCGCCGCCCTTCTCGACAGGCTGGTGCTCACACCGCAGCGCAACGGTAAGATCAGGCTGCTCGTCGACTATTTCAGGCAAACGCCGGACCCGGACCGCGGCCTGGCTCTTGCCGCCATCACGCGGGATCTCGACATCGCCAATGTCAAACCGGCCATGCTGCGCGCGCTCGTCGCCGAGCGCATGGACGAGCAGCTTTTTGCCTATTCCTATGACTATGTCGGCGATCTCGCTGAAACGATTTCCCTGGTCTGGTCAGCCAGGGAGCCATCGCGCGCCAACGCCATTCCCACCCTTGGCGACGTGGTTGCCTCGCTCGCGCGCGCCTCGCGCAGCGATGCCATCAAACTCGTGGAGAAATGGCTCGACCAGCTGGATGCATCGGCGCGCTATGCCCTGCTGAAACTGGTGACCGGCGGCCTGCGCATCGGCGTTTCGGCACGACTGGCCAAACAGGCACTTGCGGATTTCGGCGGCGTCAACGTGAGTGAGATCGAAGAGCTCTGGCACGGGTTGAAGCCGCCCTATCAATCCCTGTTCGCCTGGCTGGAAGGCAAGGCGGAAAAGCCCGCGAGCCTCGCCGCGGCGCCGTTTCGGCCGGTCATGCTTTCGACACCACTGGAGGAGCCGGATTACACGAAGATTGTCGCGGAAGAATATGCGGCGGAGTGGAAGTGGGACGGCATCCGCGTGCAATTGACGGCTGAAACCGGTCAGCGGCGCATCTATTCGCGGACGGGTGATGATATCTCCCACGCCTTTCCCGATATTGCCGATGCCATGAATTTCGCAGGAACGCTGGACGGTGAACTGCTCGTTGCCCGCAGCATGGACGAAAGCGTCGAAATCGGCGCCTTCGGCGACCTGCAGCAGCGGCTTAACCGGAAAGCCGTCTCGGCCAGGCAGATGGAAAGCCATCCGGCATTCGTGCGGCTGTATGATCTCCTGATTGACGGAGATGACGACATCCGGACGTTGTCTTTTGCGGAACGGAGGCAAAGGCTGGAGCGCTTTGCGGCGGCGCTCGATCCATCCCGTTTCGATCTGTCACCGCTTGTTGCCTACACCACGTTCGAAGACCTTGCCGCGTTGCGCAGGGACCCGCCCCATCCCGTCATTGAAGGATTGATGCTGAAGCGGTGGGATTCAACCTATGTGCCGGGACGCCCGAAAGGGCCTTGGTTCAAATGGAAGCGCGATCCCTTTACCATCGACGCGGTTCTGGTCTATGCGCAGCGCGGGCACGGCAAGCGGTCGAGCTTCTATTCGGATTATACATTTGCCGTCTGGACCGGCCCGGAAGACGATCCGCATCTGGTACCGGTGGGAAAGGCCTATTTCGGCTTTACCGATGAAGAGCTGAAACAGCTCGATGCCTATGTGCGCAACAACACCACCGAACGCTTCGGGCCGGTACGCTCGGTACGGGCGGAACCAGCCCATGGCCTCGTGCTGGAGGTGGCGTTTGAAGGATTGAACCGGTCAAAGCGGCACAAGTCAGGCGTTGCCATGCGCTTTCCCCGCATCGCCCGCCTGCGCTGGGACAAGCCGCCGATCGAGGCGGACAGGCTGGAAACACTGGAAGCGCTTCTGCGCGATTCCGATGCCACCGATTGACGCGATGGATATTAACGACACTTCAATAGGTTAATACCTATTTTCTTACCTTATTCTTTAGGAGGCTTGGGAAAGAAGATGCTCGTACGCCGTTGATAATCTTGGAAAGCCTGTCCACGCGAGGCAAGCATATGTTCCTCCAGCGGCGGGACACCGGAGACATGGCGCAGCAGCACATACATCAGAACCGGGGCTGCGAGCGTAAGCCAGCCATGCACATAGTCGCCGTCGAAATCGGCAGCGATCAGCACATAGGACACCCAGCCCAGCCACTCGAAGAAGTAATTGGGGTGACGCGACCAGCGCCAGAACCCCGTATCGCAGATCTTGCCGCGATTGGCCGGGTTGCGGGAAAACCGCTTGAGCTGCCAGTCCGCAATCGCTTCACCGGCAAGGGCGACAAGCATCACGGCGAGCCCGAGATAATCGGGAAATTCCAGCTCGATATCCGGCCGGGCCGCAGCGATATAGACGCTGATGACCAGGAGAATGCCCGCAAATGCCTGGGTTTGCAGAAAGAAGAACATCTGCGAATGGGCCGACGCGCCCCATTGCCGGCGCAACCGGGCGTAGCGCGGATCATCCTCGCCGTTGAGCGTGCGCAGCAGGATATGTCCGCCCAGCCGCAGCGACCATAGGGCAAGCAGGGCAATCACCAGCCATTTCCTTGCTGGCGATACCATATCACTGGAGAACAGGATGGAGAGAATGCCGATGGCTCCGACACCGAAGGACCAGAAGGCATCAGCCCAGCCGCTGTTCCCGGTCCGGCGCTGCACAAGGAAAGCACAGGCCATCACGCCGCTGAGCGCGACAGCTGCGATAATAAGTATGACGAGAGCTGTCATGCACATTTACCTGTTGTTCACCGGGGGGGATGTCGGACTGATGTTCAAAGGGCGGGGCACTGCAGCATACAGGATTTTTCCGATCAGCAAATCACTCCCGCTTAAGACTTATTTTTGTCCAGCTGTCCAAGGACAAAATTGGCGGTATCGCGCCGTGCGGAAAGGCAAGGGCGACAATCATCCGCATCCCTTGGCCGGTCACCGGGCAATGCGTGCCGATCTCACCGCAAAGTGCCGCAAACGCTTTGCTAACCAAATTTCCATTTCGGGGAAAATTATCGAAACTGACGCCGTGAAACGCGCCGGAGCGGCGATTTTGGATCAAAAAATGGCGAGAATCGGCCCGATGGTCCACATCGTGCACAATTTTTTTGACGTTTTCGTAAAATTCGCTTGCAGGGCAAATAGCCTGAAAATGCTGCTCTATCCTGAGTTTAACCCGATTTAAGCCGTTTCGACGACTCGCATATTTCGCATAAATCGGAAAATCGACGGCTTGCGTTTGGCAAAATTTTGGCTTTTGTTCATGCCTTCATAATTCTTCAAAGGGGAAGGACTAAAAAATGTCATTTATGAAACTCAATTTCCGTGCGGCGCTGCTGCTTGGATCGCTGATGATAGGCGCAAGCCCGGCACTGGCAGAAGCCGTGCTGCATCGCGGCAACAGCGGTGAACCGCAGACCCTTGACCAGTCGCAAACCTCCATCGATATCGAGGCATTCATCGTCAAGGACCTCTATGAAGGCCTGACGATCTATGACGCGAACGGCAAGATTGTTCCGGGTACCGCGGAAAGCTGGAAAGTTTCCGATGACGGCACCGTCTACACGTTCAAGCTGCGCGACAATGCCAACTGGTCCGATGGCACGCCGGTAACGGCGGAAGATTTTGTTTTCTCGATGCGCCGCGTCGAAGACCCGAAGACAGCGGCCGGCTACGCCAATATCCTTTATCCGATCAAAAATGCCGAAGCGGTCAACAAGAGCAAGGCCAAGATTGAAGAACTCGGCGTAAAGGCCATTGATGCCAAGACGCTGGAAATCACGCTCGAACGCCCGACCCCGTTCTTCATCGAGCTGCTGTCGCACCAGACTGCACTGCCGATCAACAAGGCCAGCTTCGAAAAGAACGGCGCTGATTTCGTCAAGCCGGGCAAGCTGGTGGGCAATGGCGCATTCAAGCTGCTTGAGCACGTGCCGAACGATCATCTGACCGTTGCCAAGAACGAGCATTACTGGGACGCCGCAAACGTCAAGCTCGACAAGGTCATCTTCTATCCGCTCGAAGACCAGGCGGCAGCCGTCCGGCGTTACGAAGCGGGTGAACTGGACCTCGTCTACAACTTCTCGTCCGACCAGATCGAGCGCATGCGCGCCGCCAATGCCAAGCAGGTCCACGTGACCCCGGCCATGGCAACCTACTACTACCCCTTCGACACGCGCACCGAACCCTTCAACGATGTACGCGTGCGCCGCGCCCTCTCGATGGCCGTCGACCGTGATTTCCTTGCCAAGGACATCTATAACGGCACCAAACTGCCGGTTTACTCCCTGGTGCCTGCGGGCATGGAAAACTACGGCGAACCGTCCAAGGCCGATTTTGCCGACAAATCCCAGCTGGATCGCGAAGATGAAGCGCTCAAGCTGATGAAGGAAGCGGGCTATGGCGAAGGCGGCAAACCGCTGAGCATTGAAATCCGCTACAACACCAACCCGAACCACGAGCGCGTGGCGACGGCTGTTGCCGATATGTGGAAAAAGACCTTCGGCGCCAAGGTCACGCTGATGAACCTCGATATTTCATCGCACTATGCCTATCTGCAGGAAGGCGGCAAATTCAACGTTGCCCGCGCTGGCTGGACGGCGGACTATGCCGATCCGGAAAACTTCCTCAACCTCAATGTCAGCAGCAACAAGACCTTCAACTACGGGCATTACTCAAATCCAGAATTTGATGCCCTGATGAAGAAGTCCTATGAAGAGCGCAATCCTGCGGAACGCGCCAAGATCCTGCATCAGGCAGAAGCATTGATCATGCGCGACCAGCCGATCGCGCCGCTGATGAATGACGCGAACCTCTGGCTCGTGGCCGACAAGGTCAAGGGCTGGGGCGACAACGCCAACAACGAGCATCTGAGCAAATATCTCAGCGTTGAATAGCTCAAGTCTGACGCGCAATCCGCACCCGCGGGTTGCGCGTCACTCTTTTGCCCGGCTCGTTATGTGCCACTTACCGACCGCAAATCGACAAACAGACATGACCCGGCACCGTCCTTTCGACAGGACCGTGAACGGGCCGGCATTGCCATTTCATGACGAACATTGACCCGTAAACGGCGAGGGAACAGCCAGATGACGTTTGCAAAACTGAACATGACCGCCGCCCTTCTTGCCGGTTCGCTGTTGCTGGCGGCAAGCCCGGCGCTTGCTGAAGCGGTTCTGCATCGCGGCAATAGCGGCGAACCGCAAACACTCGATCCCTCCCAGACCTCGCTTGAGATCGAGGCCTTCATCCTGAAAGACCTCTATGAGGGGCTGACCAGCTATGATCCTGCCGGCAAGATCGTGCCGGGCGCCGCCGAAAGCTGGACTGTCTCCGATGACGGCACGGTCTATACTTTCAAGATCCGCGCCAATGCCAACTGGTCTGACGGCTCGCCCGTCACCGCGGATGATTTCATCTTCTCCTTCAAGCGCGTTGAAGAGCCGAAGACGGCGGCCGGCTACGCCAACATGCTTTATCCCATCAAGAATGCGGAAAAGATCAACAAGGGCGAACTGCCCGTCGACCAGATCGGCATGAAGGCGATTGATGCCAAGACGCTCGAAATCACCCTGGAGCGCGCAACACCCTTCTTCGTGGAATTGCTGGCGCACCAGACCGCCCTGCCGGTCAACAGAGCAAGCCTTGAAAAGAATGGCCCCGACTTCATCAAGCCGGGCAAACTCGTCTCCAACGGCGCCTTCGAGCTTGTCGAACACGTGCAGAACGATCATCTGACCGCCGCCAGGAACCCGGACTACTGGGGCGCCGCCGACGTGAAACTGGACAAGGTCATCTTCTACCCGACCGAGGATCAGGCGGCGGCCGTGCGCCGCTTCGAAGCCAGGGAAATGGACCTCGTCTACAATTTCTCCGCCGACCAGATCGAGCGCCTGCGCGCCTCCATGGGCGATCAGGTGCGCATCACCCCGGCGCTGTCGACCTATTTCTATTCCTTCGACACTCGCGTCGAACCGTTCAGCGACGTGCGCGTGCGCCGGGCGCTGTCCATGGCGATCGACCGCGACTTCCTGTCGAATGAAATCTACAAAGGCGCACAGCTGCCCGCCTATTCGCTGGTCCCCGAAGGCATTGCCAATTACGGCACGCCGGCCAAACCCGATTTTGCCGACATGTCGCAGCTCGACCGTGACGACAAGGCGCTCGCCTTGATGAAGGAGGCGGGCTATGGCACCGGCGGCAAACCGCTCAACATCGAGATCCGCTACAACACCAATCCCAATCACGAACGGGTCGCCATCGCCGTTGCCGATATGTGGAAAAAGGCCTTCGGCGCCAATGTCACCCTGCTGCAGAACGATATCAGCGCGCACTACGCCTACCTGAAAGAGGGCGGCAAATTCAACGTGGCGCGGGCGGGCTGGACGGCGGACTATGCCGATGCCGAGAACTTCATGGTCATCAACCTGAGCACCAACACCACCTTCAACTACGGCCGCTGGAACAATCCGGACTTCGATGCCCTGGTCAAGAAGTCCTATGACGAGAAAGATCCGGCCGCCCGCTCCAAGATCCTGCATGAAGCCGAAGCCCTGGTGCTGCAGGAGCAGCCCGTCGCGCCCATGATGAATTTCGGCCAGCTCTGGCTCGTCTCCAACCGCGTCAAGGGCTGGAAGGACAACGGCACCAACGACCACTTAAGCAAATATCTGAGCCTTGAACAGTAATCGCGTGCGCGCCGCCGCCAGCGCGATGCGCCTGAATCAATGAGGGAAAGGACGGTAAATGATGTCTGTTAAGTTCAATCTGCGCACCGCAATCCTGCTTGGCACGCTGACGCTTGCCGCAAGTCCCGCCCTCGCCGAAGCGGTCCTGCACCGGGGCAATGCGGGCGAACCCAATACGCTCGACCAATCCCAGACATCCATCGATATCGAGGCCTTTGTCGTCAAGGACCTCTACGAAGGGTTGACCGTCTACGATGCCAAGGGCGCCATCATACCGGGTGCGGCGGAAAGCTGGACGGTATCGGATGACGGCACGGTCTATACATTCAAGCTTCGCGCCAATGCCAACTGGTCGGACGGCACGTCGGTCACAGCGGAAGACTTTGTCTTCTCCTATCGCCGCATCGAGGATCCGAAGACGGCGGCCAAATACGCCAACATTCTTTATCCCATCAAGAATGCGGAAAAGATCAACAAGGGTGAATTGCCGCTCGATCAGCTTGGCGTGAAGGCCGTTGATGCCAAGACCGTCGAGATTACGCTCGAGCGGGCGACGCCCTTCTTCATCCAGCTGATGGCGCACCAGACGGCGTTGCCCATCAACAAGGCCAGTTTTGAGAAGAATGGCCCGGATTTCGTCAAACCCGGCAAGATGGTGTCGAACGGCGCCTTTCAGCTTGTCGACCATGTGCTCAACGATCACCTGACCGTCGGCAAGAACCCCAATTACTGGGATGCGGCCAATGTCAAATTGGACAAGGTCATCTTCTATCCGTTGGAAGATGATGCAGCGGCGGTCCGGCGCTTTGAAGCCGGGGAACTCGACACGGTCTACAATTTCTCGGCGGACCAGATCGAGCGCCTGCGCAAATCCTGGGGCGATCAGGTGCATGTGACCCCGGCGCTGGCCACCTATTATTATGCCTTCGACACGCGCACCGAGCCCTTCAACGATGTGCGCGTGCGCAACGCACTGTCCATGTCGGTTGATCGCGACTTCCTCGCCAAGGAAATCTACAGCGGCGCGCAACTGCCGACCTATTCGCTCGTGCCGCCCGGTCTTGCCACCTATGGCGAACCGTCCAAGGCGGCCTTTGCCGACATGTCGCAGCTGGATCGCGACGACAAGGCTGTCGCGCTGATGAAAGAGGCGGGCTACGGTCCGGGCGGCAAACCGCTCAACATCGAGATCCGCTACAACACCAACGCCAACCATGAACGGGTGGCAACAGCTGTCGCCGACATGTGGAAGAAGGCGTTCGGCGCCAACGTGACCCTGATGAACCTCGATGTGTCATCGCACTATGCCTACCTGCAGGAGGGCGGCAAGTTCAACGTTGCCCGGGCTAGCTGGTTTGCCGATTATGCCGATGCGGAAAATTTCCTGGCCCTGAATGTCAGCAGCAACAAGACATTCAACTACGGGCACTACAACAACCCGGAATATGACGCGCTGATGAAGCAATCCTATGACGAGCGCGATCCCGCAGCCCGGTCGAAGATCCTGCATGCGGCGGAAGCCCTTCTGACGCGGGACGAGCCCATCGCATCGCTGATGAACAGCGCCAACATCTGGCTCATCTCCAAGCGGATCAAAGGCTGGGGCGACAATCCAACCAACGAACACCTGAGCAAATATCTGAGCCTTGCGGAATGATATCTGTCCTGAACGCAACGGTCTAATTGAGTGAGTAGGTGCAGCTGCTGCGGAAGCTGCACAGAAGAGAGAGTATATCTCCATGTTTCATTTCGTTCTTCGCCGGCTGGCGAGTGCAGTGCCGACATTGTTCATTGTCGTCACCATTTCGTTCTTCCTGATGCGGTTTGCACCGGGCGGCCCCTTCAACCTTGAAAGACCGCTGCCGCCGGCGACGATGGAAAACCTGATGAAGGCCTACCATCTCGATCAGCCGCTCTGGAACCAGTATCTGCAATATCTCAAGAATGCAGTGACCGGCGATTTCGGCCCGAGTTATATCTACAAGGACAACACGATTGCCGAGCTGATCGGCAAGGGCCTGCCTTACTCGGTGGAACTCGGGTTCTATGCCTTGCTGCTTGCGCTTTTCGGCGGGGTGATTGTCGGAACGATCGCAGCTTTACGGCAGAACAGTTTTCTTGATTTCCTGATCATGTCGGTCGCGACAATCGGTGTGACTGTGCCCAATTTCGTCGTGGGCCCGGTGCTCACCCTGATTTTCGCGGTATTGCTGTCACTGCTTCCCGCGGGCGGCTGGGGCGACGGATCCTGGCGCTTCCTGATATTGCCGATGATTGCCCTGGCGCTGCCGCAGCTGGCCGTATTTGCCCGTCTTACGCGCGGCTCGATGATCGAAGGCCTGCATACGGACCATATCCGCACGGCGCGGGCCTACGGTTTGCCGCCAAGGACCGTCGTCATCACCCACGCCATGCGCGGGGCGCTTCTGCCGGTTGTCTCCTACCTCGCCCCCTGCGCCGCCGCTCTTCTGACCGGTTCCGCCGTGGTCGAAACCATCTTCACCATCCCCGGCGTCGGCCGCTACTTCGTGCTGGGTGCCATCAATCGCGATTACACGCTCGTGATGGGAACGGTCGTTCTCGTGGCGATTTTCGTTATCGTTTTCAATCTTGTGGTCGATATTCTGTACGGCCTTCTTGATCCGAGGGTTCGCCATGACTGATATATCCGCGACAAACATTCCAGAGAAGGAAACGCAGGGGCGAAGCCTCTTTCAGCTGGCGGCGCTGCGCTTCCGCCGCAACCGTGCCGCGATGGCAGGCTGCGTTGTGCTGTTCTTCATCACCCTGTTTTCCTTCTTCGGGCCCTATTTCCTCAGCCACACCTACGATCAGGTGTTCCCGTCCTATGTTACCATCCCGCCAAGCCTTGAAGCCTTGCCGAAGGCCAATACCCTTGGCGACGTGATGGCAGGCGTAGCCAGCCGGGCCCGCGTACAGTTGAAGGAATTTGCCGTCGACGGCAATACTTTCACTGCAACCATTCACTCCGATCAGCCGATCGATCCGCGTACGACCCGCTATTTCGACCGGGCGAACGAGTTTCAGGACACCAAGGTCGCGGCAACGGAAGACGACGGCAAAACCCTCAAACTGGCGGGCAATGTCAACCGCGAATACTTCTTCTTCGGCACGGATGCCAATGGCCGCGACATGCTAGCCCGCATCATGCTGGGCGGGCAGATTTCGCTGGCGGTCGGTTTCCTCGCCAGCCTCGTCTCGCTGGCGGTCGGTGTGACCTACGGCGCAATCTCCGGTTATATTGGCGGGCGCGTCGACAATGTGATGATGCGACTGGTGGAAATCCTCTATTCGCTGCCCTTCGTGTTTCTGGTGGTGGTTCTCGTCGTTTTCTTCGGCCGGAGTTTCATCTTGATCTTCCTGGTCATCGGTGCCGTGGAATGGCTTGATATGGCACGCATTGTGCGCGGCCAGACCCTTGCCCTGAAACGCCGCGAATTCATCGGCGCAGCGCAGGCCCTGGGCTTGACCGACTGGCAGATCATCCGCCGTCACATCATCCCCAATACCATCGGCCCCGTCATCGTCTTCGTTACGGTCGTCGTTCCGAAAGTCATTCTTCTGGAAAGCTTCCTGTCCTTCCTCGGCCTCGGTGTTCAGGCGCCGCTGACCAGTTGGGGGGCGCTGATTTCCGAAGGCGCCAACAAGATGCAATCTGCACCCTGGCTGCTGATTTTCCCTGCCATTTTCTTCGTCGTTACCCTGTTCTCCCTGAACTTCATCGGTGACGGCCTGCGCGACGCACTCGACCCGAAGGACCGCTGAAATGACGGACAACAAAGATACCGTATTGTCCGTACGCGGACTGAAAGTCGACTTCACCACGCCGGACGGCGACGTCAAGGCCGTCAAGGGCATCGATCTCGATGTGCTTGCGGGCGAGACACTGGCTGTCGTCGGCGAATCCGGCTCCGGCAAGAGCCAGACCATGATGGGCATCATGGGACTGCTTGCCCAGAACGGGCGCGTCACCGGCTCAGCCAAATATCGCGGCAAGGAGCTGGTCGGCCTGCCGACCAAGGCCCTCAACGAGGTGCGCGGTTCGAAGATCACCATGATTTTCCAGGAACCGATGACTTCGCTCGATCCGCTTTACACGATCGGCCGGCAGATTGCCGAACCCATCGTCCACCACAAGGGCATCAGCTTCAAACAGGCGAAGGTACGCGTGCTCGAACTGTTGAAGCTTGTCGGCATTCCCGAGCCGGAACGGCGCATCAACAGCTATCCGCATGAGATGTCGGGCGGTCAGCGCCAGCGCGTCATGATCGCCATGGCATTGGCCAACGAACCGGATCTGCTGATTGCCGACGAGCCGACCACGGCGCTCGACGTGACGATCCAGGCCCAGATTCTCGATCTCCTGCGCGATCTGCAGAAGCGGTTCGGCATGGCCATCGTGCTGATCACCCATGATCTTGGCGTGGTCAAACATTTTGCCGAGCGCGTGGTCGTCATGCGGCGCGGCGAGGTCGTGGAAAAAGGCACGATCGAGGACATTTTTGAACGCCCCAAGGAAGACTACACCAAGATGCTTCTGGCGGCAGAGCCCAGCGGCAGCAAATCGGCGCCGGACGACAAGGCGCCGATCATGCTGGAAGGACGCAATGTCACGGTCGATTTCGCCATTGGCGGCGGCTTCTTCTCCAGTGCGCACACCCGTTTCCGCGCCGTCGACGGCGTCACGGTCCGGCTCAAGCAGCAGCAAACCATCGGCATTGTCGGTGAATCCGGCTCCGGCAAGTCAACGCTCGGGCGGGCGCTCTTGCGCCTTTTGCCGAGCAGTGGGCAGTATCATTTTGAAAACAAAAACATTTCCAGCTTTGATCGCGCTGCCATGCGGCCGCTGCGCCGGGAATTGCAGCTGGTGTTCCAGGACCCCTACGGCTCGCTTTCGCCGCGCCAGACAGTGGGCGAAATCATCACCGAGGGCCTGCTTATCCACGAGCCGCAGCTGTCGCGCACTGACCGCGACAAGCGGGCGATTGCGGCGCTCAAGGAAGTGGGGCTCGATCCCGGCGCACGCAACCGCTATCCGCACGAGTTTTCCGGGGGACAGCGGCAACGCATCGCCATCGCGCGGGCCATGATCCTCAAGCCGAAGGTCGTCATTCTCGATGAACCGACCTCGGCGCTCGACCGGTCGGTGCAGGGGCAGGTCATCGAACTGCTGCGCGACCTGCAGGCCAAACATGACCTGTCCTATATCTTCATCAGTCACGATCTCGCAGTCATCAAGGCGATGTCCGACTATGTGATCGTGATGAAGAGCGGCAAGATCGTCGAGGAAGGCCAGACCGATGATATTTTCGATGCGCCCCAGCACGATTATACCAAGACGCTGATCGGCGCTGCGTTCGATTTGGACTAAGGTCTCGCTTTTTTAATGAAACGCCATTCTATAAATGATTGCGTATGTCGATACATTCGCGGAGTTATGGAATGGCGTTGTTCATAGAAGACAGGTGCACCGAAACCACTGTAAAATGGTTGGCAAGATTGCAGAATATGAGTGCTACAGACGTGGTTCGTATGGCGATCGAGAACGACTGCAATCGTGTAAGGAATGAATTTCCATTGATTGAAAGGCTGGCTATCCTTTCAAAACTGTATCGCGCCTATCCAGAAACGAAGATGAGGGCTGACAAAGTATTCTTTGATGACCTTTCAGGAGATTCAATTTGAAACGACGCGCTCTCGTTACAGTTCAGACCGCCATGGCGGGTTGGCGCCAGCGCGCGATACGGTGACGGCGGAAGCCTTGACACCGAGCAGCAACGCATTGCGAATTTGCTCTTCGTCAAGTGACGCCAGCGCAGCCTTGGCCAGAAGGCCGGCCTCCTGCAGCGAGGTCAGGACACCCGCCGTGAACGTATCGCCGGCGCCCACCGTATCGACAACCGCAACCTTCTGTGCGGGCACGTGCACGGCCAGTTCGGATGTATAGCCGGTCACGCCATCCGCACCATGGGTGACGAGAATGAGCTTGGGACCATGCTGCGATGCCGGAACAATCCAGCGCCGCGCAATCTCTTCCATCGTACCGCTTTCACCGAACCAGCGCATATCCTCATCGGAAATCTTGACGATATCGCTCATGGCGATCATGCGGCGCATGCGGGCCAGATGCTTTTCCTTGTCGGGGATAAAGCCTGGCCGGATATTGGGGTCGAGAACGATGACGCGCGTTTCGTGCTCGCGCGCCATCAGCGCTTCATAGGTCGAGCCGCAGGGTTCCGGAATGAGGCTGATCGCACCGAACTGCAGCGTCGTGACATTGTCATCCAGCGCGGGCAGGTCGCCGAGGGCGAGCGAACGCCCGGCGCTGTTCTCGTCGTAGAAGGTGTAGCTGGCCTGGCCGTCAGTCAGGCGCACAAACGCCAGCGTCGTGGGCTGGGGCGAAATGTGGGCATAGCGCGTGCCGACATGGTTGGCCGCCAGACTGTCGCGCAGCATCTGACCGAAGAAATCCGAGGAGACGCCGGAATAGAATTCGGTCGGCACGCCGAGACGGCCCAGGGCAATGGCCGTATTGAAAACCGCGCCGCCGACATAGGGGGCAAAAGCCGGTTCACCCGCCTCGCTCGTGCGCGGCAGCATATCGATCAGAGCTTCACCACAACATAGGATCATTTGTCAGTTTCTTTCGATGGATGGATGACGCCCTTGCGGACGATGATATTGCCGTACAGTCTGGGTTCGCTTGTCGCGATGATCGTATGGGCAGTTTTCACCCGTGTGTAAAACGCCTCGCCAACCAGCGGCAAGAGGGAAAATCCGGGGGCACGGCGGGCACAGACATCGGCCATCTCCGCATGCACCGGATCAAGGAGATCAGGATTTCCTTTCACCGTGGCGCGGAACAGCGCGTGCGGGACAAAATCATCAACCGGCATTACCTGCAGGATCGCGTCGAGAATGGGAATGAGCGGCAGGCCATCGGCCCGGATCAGCCGCCGGGCATGTTCCAGCGCCGGATAATTGCCGTCGACCAGCGCGATTTCGTCGCCATGTCCCATGGCGCGCAGCGTCGCCAGCAGCTCCGGGCCCAGAATGGGCGGAATACCAATCAGCACGTTCAATCAACCTTTCTGAATATTTTCTGTCCGATGAGGAACCGGTCGGACAGGGCAAGGCTGGCGGCCCCGAGGGCCCTGGCATGAATGCCGACCGAGCCTTCCATGATGACGGGCAGCTCGATCCCTTCCAGATCGAATGTACCGACATGGTCGCGCACGGCATCGACGATCCCCGCGCGCACATGCGCCGGCATCCAGCCATCGATGACAGCCGCCTCGAAATCGACGACCGACGCAGCGGCAATCACCGCCTGCGCAATAGCCTTGCCCGATCGGTCGATCCAGCCATCCAGTTCCCCGCCCATCGCCCCCCAATCATCGGGGGAGGTCCATAGCGGGGAGGGGTCGCGGCCAAGGCCGGTGACGATGCGCTCCAGCGCGGTGATCGATGCAATATCGATCAGCTGTTGCGTGGTTCCATCGGGACCGGGCACCGGCATGGAACCGAGCGCACCGGCATTGCCGCTGCGTCCGGCATAGAGGCTGCCATTGATGACGATGCCGCCGCCGATGAACGAGCCGATGTAGAAATAGACGAAATCATTGAGGTCTTTTGTCTCGCCGAAGACCAGCTCCGCGCCGCAGGCCGCCGTGATGTCATTCTGCAGATAGACCGGAAAATCGCAGATGGCGGCAATCGACGCCTTGATATCGGACTGGCGCCACTGATCGAGAATTGCCTGCGGCGCGCCGACGGTATCGGCCCATTTCCACAATTCGAACGGCGCCGCAATGCCAAGACCGGCGACCTTCGAACGCTGCTTCGCGTCAAGGCCATCCAGCATTGTCGCGATGCCGTCCCTGGTGAAAGCGAGGACCGAATCCGGCGTCGGGTAAGCATAGGGCATATGCAGCATGGAGCGGGTGCGCCCGAGAAAATCGATCAGAACGAGGTCGGCGCTGCGCCGCCCGATCTTGAGGCCGAGGAAGAAGGCGCCCTCGGGATTGAGCGACATGGGAATGAGCGGCTGGCCGATGCGGCCGCGCAGCGGCTCTTCGCGCGAAAGCAGCTCGTCGGCTTCCAGCATGCGCATGATGATCGAGATCGTCTGCGCCGAAAGCCCGGTCATCCGCGCAATGGCTGTTTTGGCAAGGCTGCCATGCTGGCGCAGCAGCGAAAGCACGACCCGCTCATTGTGGTCGCGCATACCGCTCTGGTTTGTTCCCTGATGGAGCGGCGGCCGTGTTCCTCCCGGACCGTGGCGCTCCGATAGTCTGATGCCCAAAAGGACGTCCTCCCTGATACCGGCGCGACAATGGAACCAACGAGCAAACCTGTCAATAATAAATAAGAGTGATTTATTAATGTTGACAGCTTGGCGAGGCTGGTATTTCCTAGGGGCAGCACTTGGCCGGGAGGATAACTGTCCGAGGTGTTCATGCGAAAGTAGGGCTGCCCACCGGCGGCACGTCGCGTTACGATCAAACTCTGGGAGGTAATGACATGCGCAAAAGCATTTATCTGAAATCAACCATTCTTGGTGCCGCCGTTGTGGCTATCGCCGCCTTTGCCGCTCCGGCACAGGCTGCAGGCGTTGGCGCCTGCCTCATCACCAAGACGGACACCAATCCGTTCTTCGTCAAGATGAAGGAGGGCGCCGTTGCCAAGGCAAAGGAACTCGGCGTCAACCTCAAGACCTATGCCGGCAAGATCGACGGCGACAGCGAAAGCCAGGTGGCCGCGATTGAAACCTGTATCGCCGATGGTGCCAAGGGCATTCTCATCACCGCGTCCGACACGGCCGGCATTGTTTCATCCGTCAAGCAGGCCCGCGATGCCGGCGTTCTCGTCATTGCACTCGACACAACGCTTGATCCGATCGACGCTGCAGATGCGACATTTGCCACGGACAACTTTCTGGCAGGCGAACTCGTCGGCAAGTGGGCTGCCGGAACCTTGGGTGACAAGGCCAAGGATGCAAAAATTGCCTTCCTTGATCTGACGCCTTCGCAGCCATCCGTCGATGTCCAGCGCGACCAGGGTTTTATGAAGGGCTTTGGCATTGACGTGGGCGACATCAACAAGATCGGCGACGAAAAAGACCCGCGCATTGTCGGCCATGACATCACCAACGGCAACGAGGAAGGCGGCCGCAAGGCCATGGAAAACCTGTTGCAGAAGGATCCCGGCATCAATGTCGTTCATACGATCAATGAACCGGCCGCAGCGGGCGCTTACGAAGCATTGAAGGCATTCGGCAAGGAAAAGGGCGTCCTTCTCGTTTCCATCGATGGCGGCTGCCCCGGTGTGAAGAACGTCGAAGCCGGCATCATCGGCGCGACCTCGCAGCAATATCCGCTGATGATGGCGTCGCTCGGCATCGAGGCAATCAAGAAATTCGCCGATACCGGCGAAAAGCCGAAGCCCACGGCAGGCAAGAGCTTCTTTGATACGGGCGTTTCCCTGGTGACGGACAAGCCGGTCAAGGGTCTCGAGTCCATCGACGTGAAAAGCGGCCTTGCCAAGTGCTGGGGCTGATCACGCCCTGATTTGACAGAAAAACCAGCAAACTGTGAGAGGACGGTGTAAAACCGTCCTCTCCGAGCTGCGCACATTTGGGGGAGCCAACCCATGAACGAAGCCAATCCGGGATCACAACCCAAGCAGGAATTCGAGCGCGTTCTGACACAGAGCGCCACAACCATCGCCAGTTTCGACGGCGAGCAGAAAAGCCTGGTCGAACGCACGCGTCATTTTCTTCATTCGAGCCCGGCAGCGGTACCGCTGATCGTCCTCGTTCTGTCACTGGCGGTTTTCGCCATCATCGTCGGCTCGCGGTTTTTCACGCCCTTTGCCCTGTCGCTGATCCTGCAACAGGTCGCGATCGTCGGCATTGTCGGTGCCGCCCAGACATTGGTGATCCTGACCGCCGGTATCGACCTTTCCGTCGGCGCGATCATGGTCCTCACATCCGTTGTCATGGGCCAGTTCACCTTCCGTTACGGACTGCCGGTCGAACTTTCCATCCTGTGCGGCGTCGCCCTCGGCGGATTGTGCGGTCTCATCAACGGCATTCTCATCGCCTATGTGAAACTGCCTCCGTTCATCGTCACGCTCGGCACATGGCAGATCTTTCTGGCAACGACCTATATCTATTCGGCCAATGAAACGATCCGCGCGCAGGATATCGAAGCCAATGCGCGCATGCTGCAGTTCTTCGGTGAAAAAATCCAGATCGGCAGTGCCACCTTCACCTATGGCGTGTTTGCCATGATCCTTCTGATCGCCATTCTCTGGTACGTGCTGAACCACACCGCCTGGGGCCGCCATCTCTACGCGATCGGTGATGATCCGGAAGCGGCGGAACTGGCGGGTGTCCGGACCAAACGCGTGCTGATTTCCGTCTACGTGCTGGCCGGTTTCATCTGTGCGCTCGCCGGCTGGGCCCAGATCGGCCGCAACGGCTCGGTATCGCCGCAGGTGGGGCAGTTCGCCAATATTGAATCCATCACCGCAGTGGTGATCGGCGGCATGTCGCTCTTTGGCGGACGCGGCTCCATCCTCGGCATGCTCTTCGGCGCGCTGATCGTCGGCGTGTTCTCCTTCGGCATGCGCATGTACGGCACCGATGTCCAATGGACCTATCTGATGATTGGCGTCCTGATCATCACGGCCGTGGCAATCGATCAGTGGATCAGAAAGGTAGCAGGCTGATGACACAGCAACCCATTCTCACCGCCCGCGGTCTGGTCAAGCGGTATGGCCGCGTCACCGCGCTCGATCATGCGGATTTCGATCTTTATGCCGGCGAAGTCCTCGCCGTCATCGGCGACAACGGCGCGGGAAAATCCTCGCTGATCAAGGCGATATCCGGCGCGGTTCATCCCGATGAGGGCGAAATCACGCTCGACGGCAAGCCGATCCATTTCCGCTCTCCCATGGAAGCGCGCGATGCCGGGATCGAAACGGTCTATCAGAACCTTGCCCTGTCGCCGGCACTCTCCATCGCCGACAACATGTTTCTCGGCCGCGAAATCCGCAAGCCGGGCATTCTGGGCAGCTGGCTGCGCATGCTCGACCGCAAGACCATGGAAAAGCAGGCCCGCGACAAGCTGACCGAGCTTGGCCTGATGACCATTCAGAACATCAGTCAGGCCGTCGAGACCCTGTCGGGCGGCCAGCGGCAGGGTGTTGCCGTGGCGCGTGCGGCGGCCTTCGGCTCCAAGGTCGTGATCATGGACGAGCCGACGGCGGCGCTTGGCGTCAAGGAGTCACGCCGCGTTCTCGAACTCATCCAGGATGTGAAAAAGCGCGGATTGCCGATTGTGCTGATCTCGCACAATATGCCACATGTTTTCGAAGTGGCGGACCGCATCCACATTCACCGGCTTGGCAAACGCCTTTGTGTCATCGACCCGAAGGAATACAGCATGTCGGATGCCGTGGCATTCATGACCGGCGCCAAGGAACCACCCGCCAGTCTTGCTGCATGAAGGGCAGAATTGAAAAATGAAACGTTCAGAAGTCAACGCGATCATCCGTGAAAGCGACAAGTTCATCCGCTCCTTCGGCTATGTCATGCCGCCTTTCGCCTACTGGTCGCCGGAAGAGCTGAAGGCCCGCACGTCAAGCGATTCCAGGGCCATTCTCGATGCCAGGCTCGGCTGGGATATCACCGACTATGGGCAGGGCAAATTCGATGAACTCGGCCTGTTCCTCTTCACCACCCGCAACGGCAATCAGGCGGACCTGAAAAAGGGCGGCGGCATGCTCTATGCGGAAAAGATCATGATCTCGCGCGAAAAGCAGCTGTCGCCGATGCACCGTCATATCGTCAAGGCCGAGGACATCATCAACCGCGGCGGCGGCACGCTCGTGCTCGAGCTGTTCAATTCGAATGCCGATGGCAGCGTCGACGAGAAGACCGATGTGGACGTGGCAACCGATGGTCGTATCGTCAGGCTGAAAGCCGGGGGCCTGCTGAAGCTGCAGCCGGGCGAAAGCGTCACGCTGCTGCCCGGGAACTGGCATGCATTCTGGGGCGAGGGCGGCGACGTCCTGATCGGCGAGGTTTCCACGGTCAATGACGACCTGACCGACAATATCTTCCGCGAGCCGATCGGCCGCTTCTCTTCCATTGAAGAAGACGAGGCGCCGGTGCATCTTCTGGTTTCCGATTATGACAAATGGCTTGCCTGAGCCATCCCGCGGACAGCACAATGATTATAGCGATCGATGACCTGGTGACGGCCATTCTGGCCCGCGCCGCCGAAACCAAACGTTTGATCGTTGCCATTGCCGGCCCTCCCGGGGCCGGCAAATCCACGGTTTCCGCCGCTCTTTCCACGGCAATCAACGCGCGCGAAGCCAATGCAGCCGTCGTGGTTCCCATGGATGGATTCCATCTCGACAATGCCATTCTCGATGCGCGCGACCAGCGCAAGCGCAAGGGATCACCGCCGACATTCGATTGTGCCGGCCTGGAAGTGCTGTTGAAACGCCTCAGGGCAGGGGAAGACAACGTCGTCATTCCCCTCTTTGACCGCAAGCTTGATCTTGCGCGGGCGGGCGCTGCCGTCGTCAGCGGCGATCAGCGCATTCTCCTGGTCGAGGGGAATTATCTCCTTCTGGATCAATCGCCCTGGGACCGGCTGGCGCCGCTTTTCGATCTCACGGTGTTCCTGCAGGTGGACCGTGTCGAAATGGAAAACCGTCTGGTGCAGCGGTGGCTTGGCTTTGGCTACAATGTCGGCTCGGCGCAACAGCGCGCCCTGTCGAATGACATTCCCAATGCCGACCTCGTGCTCTCAGCCTCGCGCCCGGCTGATTTCACCGTCATCAACTAGAGAAAGCTGTCATCTTGATGTAACAGGGAAAGGACAATGAGCTGTCCTTCCCCGGCGAGCGCAGATTCGCCACATGCAGGCACGACAATGAACAGCCCCCATCCGGAGATTGAACCTTACGACCACGGCATGCTCGCCGTTGGCGACGGCAACGAAATCCATTGGGAAGCCTGCGGCAATCCACTGGGAATTCCGGCCCTCGTGCTGCATGGCGGGCCGGGTTCCGGCTCATCCGCAAACGCACGGCGTTTCTTCGATCCTGGGCGCTACCGCATCATCCTGTTCGATCAGCGGGGCTGCGGACGCAGCATACCGCATGCCAGCGATCCCCAGGCCGATATGTCCGTGAACACGACGGAATATTTGTTGAGGGATATCGAATGTTTGCGCGCGCATCTTGATATCGGGCATTGGCTCCTGTTCGGCATATCATGGGGCTGCACGCTCGGACTTGGCTATGCCGAGGCGCATCCGGAGCGTGTGCTGGCTTTGGTGGTGGTAGGGGTGACCACGACGCGGCGATCGGAGATCGACTGGCTCTATCGCGGCATTGCTCCGCTGTTTCCAGAGCAATGGGCCCGTTTCCGGCGCGGTGCCGGGCTGGACACCGATGAGCCCGATGCCGATCTTGTCGCCGCCTATTATCGCCTGCTGAACGACGCAGATCCCGCCATCCGGTTGCAGGCGGCGCGCGACTGGCATGCGTGGGAGTCCGCGCCTATCCTGGTTGATCCCGCCGCAAAATTATCACCGAAATGGTCGGATGACCGCTATATCCTGGCGCGCGCCCGTATCATCACCCATTACTTCCATCACAATGCCTGGCTCGAAGACGGTATTTTATTGAACAAAGCCAGCCTGTTGCAGGGAATTCCTGGCACCATGATTCAGGGCCGTTTCGACCTTGAGGCGCCGCTCGTCACCGCGTGGGAGCTATCGAAGGCCTGGCCGGATGGCGCGCTTGTCATCGTGCCCAATGCGGGTCATTCCCCAACCAGTCCCGGCATGACGGACGCCATTATCGCCGCAACGGACCGGTTCGCCCGCGGGGCGTCAAATGGCGCAGCCGGCATTTGAATACACACGAGTGCTCATGCGCGCGGTGAAAGTTGCGTTGCCATATTTGCCATGATGGCGGCAGCCGCCGCGCGGGTAATGCCGGCCCAGGACCGCAAGATGTCCGGTGTTATGCGGTAGGCGGGGCCGGTGACGGAAATGCCCGCAACAAAATGCCGGTTATGGGAATGGATCGGCGCGGCAACGCAGCAAATATCCGTCTCGTGTTCTTCGCGGTCATAGGCATTGCCCTCCGCCCGGATTTGCCGGATTTCCTGTTGCAACGCCCCGGCATCGGCCAGCGTGCGCGGCGTAAACCGCCGGAACTCGATCTGCGCAACGCGGGCCTGAAGCTCGTCGTCGGGCAGGGCGGACAGGGCAGCCTTGCCGACGCCGGTGCAATAGACCGGGGCGGTATTGCCGATCTGCGAATACATGCGCACGCTCTGGCGGCTTTCGACCTTGTCGAGATAAATTACCTCGATTCCGCGCAACACGCCCAAATGAACCGTTTCACCGGTCTGTTCATGCAGTTTCTGCAGATGGGGTTCGGCAATGGCGCGAAACTCGTTGCCCGCCCAGGCCCTGGAAGCGAATTCGAGCAGGCGAAGACCAAGGCCGTAGGAATGATCCCGGTTCAGCTCAAGAAGCCCTTCCTCGACCAGATTGGATATTTGCCGATGCAGCGTACCGCGCGGCTGGTCGGACAGTTTGAGCACATCGGTGAAGCGAAGCGGCACGGGCGATGAGGCGATGATTTGCACAACCTCAAGTGCCTTTCCCAGCGTCCCCGTTGAATTTTCCCGCGTCTTGCCCATTCAATCACAACCACCTCTTGACTTTCGGCACCATAGGATGACTATTCTATATAGTCAAATCAAGTTCCGTATAATGGAACATTGCAGCGAGATTCTTCCATGATGCCCTCGGCGATTTTCCCCGACCTGAAAGATCGTTCTGTTCTGATCACCGGGGGAGGGTCGGGAATTGGCGCTGCCTTGACGGAAGGGTTCGTGCGCCAGGGTTCGCGCGTTGCCTTCATCGACATTGCCGATGAGGCTTCGCAGGCGCTGGCAGAGCGGCTCGGCCGCGAATATGGCAACCGGCCGCTCTATCTCAACACGGACTTGCGCGATATCGAGGCGCTGCGTGCCTCGGTCGGTAAGGCCACCGGGGCCCATGGCCCGGTGACGGTGCTTGTCAACAATGCTGCCTGGGATGACCGGCACGACATCGATGAGGTGACCGCCGAGTACTGGGACAAGAACCAGTCGATCAATCTGCGTCCGCAGTTCTTTGCCGCGCAGGCGGTTGCGCCGGGCATGCGGCAGGCGGGCGGCGGCTCCATTGTCAATTTCACCTCGACATCCTTCATGATCAATCAGGGTAACTTTCCGTCCTATACCGCTGCAAAGGCTGGAATAATCGGCCTGACCAAGGGCCTTGCCGGGCGCCTCGGGCCAGAAAACATCCGCGTCAATGCCATTGCGCCGGGATGGGTCATCACCGAACGCCAACGCGACCTCTGGGTGACGGAAGACGGCCTGAAATCCCACATCGCCAAACAGGTTCTCAAGGAAGAGATCCAGCCCGGCGACATGGTCGGCCCCTGCCTGTTCCTTGCATCCGATGCGGCCCGCATGCTCACCGCCCAGACATTGATTGTCGATGGAGGCTATCTGTGACCACCGCTGCAACTTACGCCGTTGCCGACTGGGGAACGAGCCGCTTCCGCCTATGGCTTCTCGACCATCAGGGCCATGTCGTCGCCGAGCGGCGTTCGGACGATGGTCTGGACACCTCCCGCGCCCGCGGTTTCGCCGAAACGCTTGAGGATCATCTTGCCAGCCTGCGCGCACCGGCGGATTTGCCGGTCATCATCTGCGGCATGGCCGGTTCGCGCCAGGGTTGGGTTGAGGCCAATTACGTCCCGGTTCCGGCGGATCTGACCGCCATTCTCTCGGGGGCGGTGAAGATTGCGGACATCGCGCGCGATGTGCGCATCATTCCCGGCCTGTCGCAGTCGGGCAGCGCGCCCAACGTGATGCGCGGGGAGGAAACCCAGCTGCTGGGTGCCACGCTGGCGCGCAATCTGCGCAGCGGCCTCGTGGCAATGCCCGGCACGCATTCCAAGTGGGTCGAGCTGGACGAAGGCAAAGCAACCTCATTTTCCACCTTCCTGACCGGCGAGCTTTATGCGCTTCTGGCCGGGCATTCGATCCTGCGGCATTCCATCGGCAACGCCGCGGAAACGGTGACACCGGACCACCCCCAATTCACCGCAGGGCTTGAACTGATGCTTGGCGGCAACCGGCGCATGCTGGGTGAACTTTTTGGCATCCGCGCGGCGATGCTGCTGGACAATCTGCCGCCGGAGGGTGCTGCGTCGCGCCTGTCCGGTCTGCTCATCGGAACGGAAATTGCCGGGGCCAGGGAAAAATTCGGCACCTCGGCCACCGTCACGCTCGTCGCGTCGGGCACGATGGCAGCGCTTTATGCCAAAGCCATGACCGCTGGCGGCCTGACCTTCGATATCGTCGACGCCGATGAAGCGGTGCGCAAGGGCCTGTTCGTTGCCGCATCACAGCTTTGGCCAGCCCAAAAAGGATAATTTCCATGTCCCAATCGTCCGCTCCCTGGCCGAAACTCAAGCGCGATCTCATCGCCATCCTGCGCGGCGTCAAGCCGGATGAAGTGCTGGCCATCGGCGAAGAACTGGTCAAAGCCGGTATCGATGTCATCGAGGTCCCGCTGAATTCGCCCGAACCATTCCAGTCCATCGAGCTTCTGGCGAAGACACTGCCATCCCACGTCCTGATCGGGGCAGGGACCGTGCTTGACCCCGCCGACATTGCGCGGCTCGATGCGGCCGGCGGCCGCCTGATGATCAGCCCCAATGTCGATGCAGCCGTGCTGGCGGCTGCCGCCCGGGCCGGGATGGTCACCATGCCCGGCGTATTCACGCCAACCGAAGCGCTTGCCGCCTTGAAGGCCGGCGCCTCGGGCCTCAAGTTTTTCCCGGCAAGCGTCCTTGGACCGGACGGCATCAAGGCGATCAGTGCCATTCTGCCGAAGGGAACGGTCATTGGCGCTGTGGGCGGTGTCGATGAGAACAGTTTTGCCGCCTACGCCAAAATCGGGGTTCGCACCTTCGGCCTCGGTTCAAGCCTGTACAAGATCGGCGCATCGTCTTCCGATGTCGCCGAACGGGCAAAGGCCACGGTCGAAGCCTATGACCGCATCTTTCCCGCCGGAGCCTGACCATGGATCAGCCGAAGATCAGCATCCTCTACGACGTGCCCTGCGAACTGGGCGAAGGTCCTGGCTACGATCCGCTGACAGGCACGATCTGGTGGTTCGATATCGTCACCGGCCGGCTTTTCGAGAAGCCGCGCGCCGGTGGCGCGGCGACAATCCACCCGCTCGGCCAGATGGCGAGCGCGCTCGCGGTGATTGATGCGGACCGCCAGTTGATCGCGACGGAAACCGGCCTGTTCATCCGCGACCGCAGGACCGGGCACACCGTCATGCACCAGCCCATCGAGGCGGATAATCCGGTGACCCGCTCAAACGATGCCCGCGTCCATCCGGCGGGCGCCTTCTGGATCGGCACCATGGGCAAGAAATCGCAGAAGGGGGCAGGATCGATCTATTGGTACCGGGAAGGGCAGCTGCGCACCCTTTTCACCGGCATTTCGATCACCAATTCGATCTGCTTCTCGCCGGACGGGCGCATCAGCTATTTCGCCGATACCACCCGTAACACCATCTGGCGGGTTGATACGGACCCGCTGACCGGCTTGCCCATGGGCGAGCCTGCGGTTTTTTACCAGCACAAGGACGCCGGCGGTATCGACGGTTCCGTTGTCGACCGCGACGGCAATCTTTGGAATGCGTGCTGGGGCCGCTCGCATATCGATGTCTATTCGCCCGATGGCAAAAGGATCCATTCGATCGCAACCCCGGCACGACAACCATCCTGCCCGGCGTTCATCGACGTCGACTCCGCGACCCTGGTGGTTACCACCGCCTATCATGACATGACGGACGCGGAGCAAAAATCCGATCCCAACGCCGGCAAGACATTTCTGATCGAACTGGCCGGGAAGGGGCGTTTCGATCCGCCCGTGCGGTTGTGACAATCTTGCCCGCCTCAATCTGAAAGATCGCGTGCCAGATATGCTTGCCTGCCGAATAGGACCATGATGACGAAACCGGCTGCTGGAAAGGCAATGGCCAGAAGCACCCAGCCCGGCCAACCCCAACCAACGAGCAGAGC
Organism: Phyllobacterium sp. 22229; assembly: GCF_052056495.1. Classification (NCBI taxonomy): domain Bacteria; kingdom Pseudomonadati; phylum Pseudomonadota; class Alphaproteobacteria; order Hyphomicrobiales; family Phyllobacteriaceae; genus Phyllobacterium; species Phyllobacterium sp. 22229. Next base: position 165,676 of record NZ_JBQEPA010000002.1, on the reverse strand, counting down.
CGTGAGCAGAATGGGGCCGAACATTTCGGCAGCCGCAGAGCTGATGTTGAAGAAACCCTGATATTCGCCTTCCCGTCCCGGCGGCGCCAGTCGGAAGCTCAGATCCCAGGCTCCGGCCATGTGCATCATTTCACCCAACACATGCAGCAAGGCTGCCAGCAGAGCGAGCATTACCGTCAGCCATACCTCCGACGGCATGGCCATTGCCGCAAATAAGAAACAGGCCGCACACAACAGAAGCGTGGCAAAAAAGATGGACCTGCGCGCCTCGCAAGCATTGGTGACCCGGCGTGCCAGCCCCACCTGCATCAACATGACACTGACCGTGTTCAGGCCATAGAGGACTGAAGCGATCCAAAGCGGCGCATGGGTGTGCAGGGCAATCCACAGGGGCAGAGCCATGTTCAGCAGAGGAATATAGAGAAGAATGACCGTGTTGAGCAGCGTCAGAACCACGTAGGGCCGGTCCCTCAGCACAGTGAGCGAGGAGCCTCTTTGAGCGGAGGCAGTCCTTGGCATCACCGATGGCAGCAACCGATAGGCGGTGGCAGCCGCAAGGAAAATTGCCCCCCCAAGAGTAAAGGCCAGCCGATAGCCGGTCAAACTGTCGAAATACAATGCCAGGCCGCCGATCATGGCACCCGCCGATAGGCCGCAATTGCCAAGCGCACGCAGATACGCGCTCGTTTGCGTGCGCTGGCTGGCGTCAATAAGGGTCGCTATCACCGCCATGCGCGCGGTCATGGCGCCACGCAGACATGCGGCAAAGCAGCAGGCGGTTATGATAAAGGCCGTGAACCCGCTAACCAGCAGGAAAATCCAGTCGCTGATGCCGGCTCCGACGGTCAGCCACGCCGCAATGTTGCGCGCGTTCCAGCGATCGGCAAGAATGCCGAAGGGCAACGGCACGAGCAAACTGACGAGCCCGGCAAGCGTGAAGCCAAGGCCTATTTCGAGAGGCTCCAAACCGGATGCTCTGGAAAAGAACAAGGCAGAACTGGAAAAATACACACCGGCGGCGACGGCACCCATCGTCTGGGCGATCGCAAGCCCGCGAACCGTCCTGTCCGCGGGCAAGATGGGCGACGGGAAAACGCCGTGTTTCAACCGGTTTTCTGGCTATCGCCACATCGTGAGGTCACCCCCGGCTGCCGCGATACCGAAGTGCAACCAACAGCTATGGCTACCGGAGCCTCTCCATCGCCTCTCGCAAGTGCACAGGCAGGGTTTGTCATCCTCCTCCTCCATTTGGATTACTCCCTGCACAAAAGCCTACATCAGATCAAACTGACTGAAAACTAGACCAACGGACTAGAGGCGGCGGGGAAGGGGTCGCTGGGCCTCCTGTGGGCCGATATCTGCCGCGCCGATGCGTGTTTCCAGACACATATCAGCGGGAACCGTTGCAATTTGCAGCGAACTCAACTTCAGGTAGTTGACAATGGCTGCAAAGCTGCCAATCAGGCGGGAATATTAACCATATTCCTCCGGCCGGGAGATTGAATTCGATGGACAAGTTGAATTTGCATCAGGACGACATAGACGCATTTGATCTTGCCCCCATTTCCCTCTGGCTGGAAGATTTCAGCGCGGTCCGGACATTCTTCGAGTCGCTCCGGCAAGCCGGTGTCGGCGACATCGCATCCTATTTGCGGGAGGATGAAAACCGGGTGCGCGATTGCGCGCGGCTTATCCGCGTCATCAAGGTCAACAGGAAGACGCTGTCGCTGTTTGAAGCTGCTGATTTCGGCGAACTCGTCGCCAATCTCGGTGCCATTTTCCGCGACGACATGTTGCAGACCCATGTGCAGGAGCTGGCGCAGCTTTGGCAAGGCAAGGGCGAATTTTCCAGCGACACCGTGAATTATTCACTGTCCGGCAAGCGGCTCGATATCCAGCTGCGCGGCAAGGTCCTGCCCGGATATGAGACAAGCTGGGACAAAGTCCTGATCTCCATCGAGGATGTGACCGACCGGGAAGAGGCCAGACGCCAGCACGCGGCAAGCCAGCGCTATGCCGAAGGGCTCTTTGAGCATTCTCCCGTATCGCTGTGGGTCGAGGATTTCAGCAAGATCAAGAAGCTGCTCGACGGGCTGCGCAACCGCGGCATTGAAGACTTCCGGGTTTTCACCGATGTTCATCCGGAATTCGTCCAGCAATGCGCCAGCGAAATCCGTGTCATTGACGTCAACCGGGAAACGCTCAAGCTGTTTCAGGCGCCGGACGCCATGACCTTGCTGCGCCGTTTGCCCGATGTGTTCAAGGACGAGATGAACGTGCATTTCCGCGAACAGCTGATCGACCTGTGGAACGGCAAGCTGTTCCATCAACGGGAGACGGTCAACTACGCGCTCGACGGATCCGAACGCCATGTCCTTCTGCAGTTTTCCGTGTTGCCCGGACATGAAACGGACTGGTCACTCGTTCAGATATCGCTGACCGATATCACCGCGCGCAAGAAAGCCGAGGCCTATCTCGAATATCTCGGCAAGCACGACGTGCTGACGCGCCTGCACAACCGCGCTTTCTACGTCGACGAGTTGAACCGGCTGGAGCGGCGCGAGTTCTTTCCGGTCTCCATCATCATTCTCGATCTCAACGGGCTGAAGACCACCAATGATCAATGGGGACACGGTGTCGGCGACGGGCTCCTGCGCCGGGCCGGCGAAATCCTCAGCGAAGCCGTGAAACCGCCGCACTATGCCGCGCGCATCGGCGGCGATGAATTTGCCGTGCTTCTGCCGGCGGTGGACGAGGCTGGCGCGGTTGCGGTCGTTGAGGAAATCGTCAGCCTGATCGAGATCAACAACCAGTACTATTCCAATATTCCGCTGAGTTTTTCGATCGGCTGGGCGACCAGCGCCGCCGGCGAGAAACTCGAAGCCGTGGCAAAGCGCGCCGACCTGCAGATGTACCAGGACAAGCGGCTGCGGTATTCGACCGGTGAAACCGGCTGGCGCAGCGGTGCGCCGGTGCGTGAACAGAGCTGATCGCCTTGGCCATTGTCAGGAAATATCTGCATGATGGCAGCAAGAGATAGTTCCATAACTACTCTTATGCGATTTTTACAGCAATTTCCCCGGCAAACCGTCCTGTGACGGGTTTTCTCAAATACCCTCGCCGTGCATATGGCCTTCATGGGTCAGCGTCGCGATGAAGCGTTTGGTGCGTTCCTGCTTCGGCTGGGTGAAGATATCGTGCGACGTGCCGGTCTCCACGATCACGCCGCCATCCAGCACGATGGCCTGATTGGCGATGCGCGAGGCCAGACGCAGATCATGCGTTGCCATGACCATGGTCGTTCCCTCGCGCGCGAGCTGGGCGAGCACATCGACGACTTCGCCCGAGAGTTCGGGATCAAGCGCCGATGTCGGTTCGTCGCAGAGCAGGATTTTCGGCGATGGCGCCAGTGCGCGCGCAATGGCGACGCGCTGCTGCTGCCCGCCGGAAAGCGTTGATGGCCAGACGTCCGCCTTGTGCGCAAGGCCAACCTTGTCGAGCAGGGCCATGGCCCGTTCCCGCGCCCTCTCCTTCGGCCATTTCAGAACGGTCGTCAGACCCTCCGTGACGTTCTCGATCACGGTGCGGTGCGGAAACAGCTGAAAGTTCTGGAACACCATGCCCGAATGCCGGCGCACCAGCTGGATGGACTTGGTGGTCACCTTAACGCCGGGCTGGAAATCCAGCCGGTCACCATCAATCTCCACGGAACCGGCGGTGGGAATTTCCAGGAGATTCATGCAGCGCAGCAAGGTGCTCTTGCCGCCGCCGGAGGGTCCGACCAGCGCCATCACCGAGCCTTCCGCAATGCTCAGCGAAACGTTCTTGAGGACGGTGAGATCGCCGAAACGCTTCTCGATATGCTTCAGTTCAATCATCATGACCGTGCCTCCAGAAATCCGCCATAACGATTGAGACGCTGTTCGAGCCGCGCCTGCAGGGAAGACAGAACCGAGCTCAAGATCAGATAGATGATCGCCGCCTCCACATAGAGGATCAGTGGCTCATAGGTGGTGGCAACGATGCGCTGCGCCGCCTGAAACATCTCCGGAACGGTGATGGCTGCGGCCAGCGATGTATCCTTGACGAGGGAGATGAAGGTGTTCGACAGCGGCGGCACCGCCACGCGCGCCGCCTGCGGCAGGATGGTGCGGCGCATGGCCTGCGACCATGTCATCCCGATGGAATAGGCCGCCTCCCACTGTCCGCGCGGCACGGATGAAATCACGGCACGCAGGATTTCCGATGTATAGGCGCCGATGTTGAGGGTGAATCCGATCAGGGCGGCGGTAAAGGCGTCGAGCACGATGCCCGCACTGGGAAGCCCGTAGAAAATCAGGAACAGCTGCACCAGCAGCGGCGTGCCGCGGATGATCCAGACATAGAACTTGACAATGGCGGCAAACGGCCAGGCGGCGAAGAGCCGGACAAGCGCGGCAATCAGGCCAACCGCCAGCCCGAGGACAAAGGACAAGAGCGTCAGCGGAATGGTGAAAATCAGCCCGGCCCACAGGAGCGGCCCGAGAGATTCAAGCATAAGTTCCAGCCAATGGGGCAAGGCTGTATCTCCCTCAAAGGAAAAGGCAGGGAGTTTGATCCCCCTGCCCTGTTAGAGCGTACTTTTTTCCGGGCGTAAACAGGCTTACTTCGAAACGTCCTGGCCGAAATACTTGTCAGCAATCTGCTTGTATGTCCCGTCAGCCTTGATGGTCTCAAGCGCCTTGTTGATGGCGGCAAGCAGGTCCGGTTCACCCTTGCGGATGATGATGCCGGAGAAATCGGCATTGTCCTGGGTTGCGGCGATCTTCACATTGGCGTCCGGCTTGTGCTTCTTGAAATCGAGGAAGGACAGGCTGTCATTGACCGTCGCATCGGCGCGTCCGCTGAGCAAAAGCTGGATTGACTGGTCAAAACCGTCGGTGCCGACAAGCTCCGCCCCATTGCTCTGGGCGATCTTGCCGAAATTGCTCGACAGCGACTGCGCGGATTTCTTGCCCTTGAGATCAGCGAAGGACTTGATGTCCGTGTTGTCGCCCTTGGTGATCAGCACGGCCTTGGAGGCGATGTAGGGTTCGGAGAAATCATACTTCGCCTTGCGGGCTTCGGTGATACCGACCTGATTGATGACCGTGTCATAGCGCTTGGCATCGAGCCCGGCGATCAGGCCATCCCACTTGCCTTCGAGGAACTCAGCCTTGACGCCGAGGTTCTTGGCAATGGCTTCGCCGATTTCCACGTCGAAGCCAACCAGCTTGCCCGTGGTGTCGTGATAGGTGAACGGCGCATAGGTGCCTTCCGTGCCGATCTTGAGCACGCCGGCCGTCTTGATCTGTTCAAGGTTGGATTGCGCCTGCGCCTGGGTTTGCATCGGCACAATTGCCAGAGCCTGCAGAGCACCAACGACGAGTAGGGATTTGAGCCAGTTCATTTTTTGTTTCCATCCTGAGTTTCCAAGCCTTTCGGCGGATGATTGGAAAATGTCACTTTGTCCTAAGCATGCACAGGCACTATTCGCTGTCATCAAACGCGAATTTGTGAATTTAATACCACAAATAGCGGGTACAGGAAAAAATAATTCCTCGCCTGAAAGACCGGCAGCGCCATGTTTCCCTGTCAGGCGGCCGGATCAATCCTCTGCCCTGTTGCCGGGTTGAAAACATGCACGTCGCCCGCGCGGATTCCGATGCGCATCGCATCTCCCGGCTTGCGGTCGGTCCGGCCCATTGCGTAGATGCAGACCTGCACGTCAGCCAGGGTGGTGTAGAACTGCGTCGACAGCCCCAGAGGCTCGATGACCTGGATCTTGACTTCCAACGCATCCGAACTACCGACCTCGATGTTCTCCGGACGGATGCCGAGGGTTATCCGCTCGCCGTCTTCAACGGGCAGTTCCGCATTGAGGGCAATTGTCTGGCCATCGCTCAGTTGCGCCTCGATCTTGACATCCCTGCGGTTGACGACTGCAGGCAGGAAATTCATGCCGGGCGACCCGATAAAGCCCGCCACAAAGAGATTGGCCGGGTGGTCGTACAGTTCGAGCGGCGTGCCGACCTGCTGGATCACCCCGTCATGCATCACCACGATGCGGTCGGCCATGGTCATGGCTTCCACCTGATCATGGGTGACATAGACGGATGTCGTCTTCAGCTGCTGATGCAGCGCCTTGATTTCTGTGCGCATGTGGACGCGCAATTTTGCGTCAAGATTGGACAACGGTTCATCGAAGAGAAACACCTGGGGATCGCGCACGATGGCGCGGCCCATGGCCACGCGCTGGCGCTGGCCGCCGGAAAGCTGGCGCGGCAGGCGCTGCAGAAAGACATCGAGACCGAGCCGCTTGGCGGCCGCCCCGACCCGGTCGTAAACCAGATCCTTGGCGGTTTTGCGCAACAGCAGGCTGAAGCCCATGTTGGATGCCACATCCATATGCGGATAGAGCGCATAGGACTGGAACACCATGGCGATATCCCGGTCTTTGGGCGCGACATCGTTGACGACGCGCTCGCCGATACGGATTTCCCCGGCGGAGATTTCCTCCAGTCCGGCGATCATGCGCAGCAATGTCGACTTTCCGCACCCGGACGGGCCGACGAGCACCACGAATTCGCCGTCGGCGATGGAAAGGTCCACGGCGGACAGCACGTTCATTGCGCCATAATTTTTCTGAACATTGGTAATGGTGACGGAAGCCATGAGCTTATCTCTTTCGATTATCCCTTGACGGCACCGGCGGTCAGGCCGGTCACGAGGTAGCGTTGCAAGAAGCCGAAGAACAGGCAGGCCGGTATGAGCGCGAGTACCGAAGCCGCCATCATCTGCCCCCAGTCGACGGCGAACTTGCCGATGAAGGTGAGCAGGCCGACGGCGAAGGTTTTCTGGCTGTCGCTGCTGATGAGCATCAGGGCAAAGAGCAGTTCACTCCATGCGGCCGTGAACACGAAGCCAAGCGTCGCACCCATGCCCGGCAGGGTGAGCGGAATGATGACCCGGCGCAGCGCCTGGCTGCGGCTGCAGCCATCGATCATCGCCGCCTCTTCCAGATCCTTGGGAATGCCGTCAAAGAACGACTGCATGAGGAACGTGGCAAAGGCGATGTTGAACGCCGTGTAGATGATGATCAGACCGGTCAGGCTGTTGGTCAGCCCAAGCTCACCCATGATGCGGTAAATCGGCGGAATGACCATCACCAGCGGAAACGTCTGCGTGAGCAGCAAAGTCACGGCCACGGTGGTTTTGCCGCGGAAAGAAAAGCGCGACATGGCATAGCCGGCTGCTGACGCAATGATGGTGACAAGCACCGCCGTTACGACGGAAACAATCACGCTGTTGAGGAAATAACGGGGAAAGTCGGTCGCCCGCAGCACGGTCTTGTAATTTTCCCAGGTCGCCGACGACGGCCACAGCGTGATGCCTTCCGAATACAGGAGCGATTGCGGGGTGACGGAAATCTTCAGCGTCCAGAACAGCGGAAACAGCGCGAAAATGACATAGGCGGAAACGGCGCCGTAAAGACCGATATTGCCCAGAATACGAGCTTTGTGGGAACGGCCAGCAATCATCAGGAATACCTCACAAGCGAGCGGCGGATGCGGATAAGCACAACCGCGTAGAGGATGAGAAGCGCCAGAAGCAGCACGGCAACGGCCGAAGCATAGCCCTTGTCCAGGGTCTTGAAGGCGCTGACATAGATATAGGTCGCAACCGTATTGGTCGAACCGGCCGGGCCGCCTTCGGTCATGACGTAGATGAGGTCCGCAAAGGTGGCGATCCAGATCGTCCGCAGCATGACGGTGATGGCGATGGTCGGGGCCAGAAACGGCAGCGTTACCCTGGTGAAACGCTGCCACGGGTTGGCGCCATCGATGGCCGCTGCTTCATGCAGCTCCGATGGGATGGATTTCAGCGCCGCCAGCAGGGTAATGGCAAAAAACGGCACGCCGAACCAGACATTGGCAATGATCGGGCCCCACATGGCGGTGGCCGGATCGGAAAGAATATTCGTGGGTTCGGATTTCAGGCCAAGCGCGAAAAGCCAGTGCGGCAACGGCCCGACAATGGGATTGAACAGCCAGGCCCAGGTCAGGCCGGAGAGGAAAGACGGAACAGCCCATGGCAGGAAAACAATGGCCTGCACGACCTTCTTGCCGAAAAACGGCCGGTCTAGCAGCAGGGCCAGCCCCAGCCCGAGAAAGAACTGCAGGAACAGGCTGGCAACCGTCCACCACAACGTGTTCATCAGGGCCTGTCCGAGAACCGGGTCGGAGAAGAGGGCCTTGTACTGGGCCAACCCGACATAATCCGACTTGAACGCCGAGAACTTGCGGAAGGAGTAGCTGACGCCGAAGATCAGCGGAACCACCAGAACAACAAGCAGCAGGACAAGCGCGGGACTGAGATAGAGCCACGGCTCGAAGGCAGCGCTGAAACGGCGCCTGCTGCTTGCCCTTCTCTCCTGTTGCGGCGTCAGCGCCGCGGTGGATTGCATTGCCATGTTTCTGGCCCCTCTTTTGCAAATAGTTCCCCGTCCCTCACCACCGGATTCCCGGATTGGCGAAAGTCACGAGAAAAATGCCCTGGCGTTGCTGGCGCCAGGGCATCCCGTCGATTTATTTCTTGTTCTTGGCCATCCAGGCCTGCTGCTGCTCGGTCAGGAACGCAGACCAGTCATCCGCAACCTGCTTGGCTGTCTTCTGGCCAAGCAGCACTTCCTGGAAATTCTTCACCGATACGGAATCGTAGAAGTTGCCGAGATTTTCCAGATGGGTCGGCGGTGTCACGAACTCGAACGTCTTCGGATCGCTCAGCTCCTGGAACCAGCCCTTGAAGCTTTCCGAACCGAAATAGGGATCCTTGTCCGCTCCATTGTGGATCGGCAAGACGCCGACATTCTTGGCAAATTCCAGATTGTCTTCCGGTGCCAGCAGCGTGCCCATCAGCTTCCAGGCGTCATCCTTGACCTTGGAATTGGCGAACATGGCCCATCCGGCATAACCGAGTGTCGGATAGGACTTGCCGCTCGGTCCGGTCGGCATCGGCGCCACGCCGAAATCTTCCTTCTTCATCTTCTCGGCGATGCCGATCAGCGCATCCGGGTCCTGGTCGAGCATGGCGCAGGTGCCAGAGTAGAAGCCGGTGACGATTTCATTGAAACCCCAGCTGACACTGTCCTTCGGCGCATAGCCCTTCTTGTAGATCTCCGCGAGCATTTCGAGACCCTTGACCGAGCCTGGCTCGTTCAGGGTCGCCGTGCCGTCGGCATTGAAATAGGCGCCCTTGCCATTGGCAATGTTCATGAACATCTGCACGCCGTTGAAGCCGCCGGGGCCGCCGCGCAGGCAATAGCCATACTTGCCCTTGATCGCGGAAATCTTCTTGTTGGCTTCCATGAATTCGTCGAGCGTCTTCGGCGCTTCCTTGAGCCCCGCTTCGGCAAACAGCTTCTTGTTCCAGAACATGGCGCGGACATAATAGCCGTAGGGGATCATGTACTGCTTGTGGTCGACCACGGAACCGAACTGTTTTGCCCGTTCGCCCAGCGTACCGCCGTCCTTCCATTTTGCGATATAGGCGCCGAGATCCTCCAGCTGGCCGTTGTTGGCATAGAGTCCGAGCCAGCGCTCCGGCATTTCAACAACGTCGGGCGTATCGCCCGCCTGAACCATGGTCAGAAATTTTTCGAACGCCTGCCCCCAGGGCAGCGAGACCAGCTCGACCTTGATCCCCGGATTGGCCTTTTCGAAGCCCGCGATCTGCTTCTTGAGCAGTTCCGTGCGTGGCGGACTGGTGATCACTTCGACCATCTTGATGGTCGTGTCGGCAAAGGCCGACGATACGGTCATGGCCAATGCCGCCATGGCACCGGCGAGAAATGTTCCCATTCTTTTTTGCATTTTATGCTCCCACTTGGTTTTCTGATTAGCGTTTGGCTTTATCCAGGGCATTCACAAGGTCGGCCCAGAGCTCCTCTACATTTTCAAGTCCCACATGCAGACGGATGGTTCGCGGGCTGACACCGAAGCGCCCGATGGAATTGGCGTCCGGCGTCTGCTGCAGCGAGGCCATTGCCGGAACGACAAGGCTTTCATGGCCGCCCCAGCTCACCCCAATGCGAAACAGCTTCAACGCATCGACAAACGCCGGCACGTCGACATCCTCGGTCACCTCAAAGGAAAACAGCCCGGTGTATCCCGTAAGCGTTGCCTTACCAGGATGGTTGGAATAGGCCGGGTGGATGACGCGTTCGACGTCACCCCGCCCCTTCAGCCGTTCCGCGATGGTCAGGCCGCTCTTCATGTGGTGCGGCAGGCGCAATGTCAGCGTGCGCAACCCGCGCAGCAGCAACCACGCCTCGAAGGGCGAAAGCTTTGCCCCGAGATAGGAATAGGTACGGCCGTTGATGCGGTCGATCATTTCACGCGAGCCGGCCACCACGCCGGCCACGGTATCGCTATGGCCGCCGAGATATTTCGAGGCGGAATGCAGAACAAGATCAATGCCATGGCTGATCGGCTTCTGGAACAGCGGGGTGGCATAGGAATTGTCAATCGTCGTGACAACGCCATGCTGCTTGGCGAGCTGCGCGTAATGCGCAATATCCTGCAGCTCGAACATCATGGAGCTGGGACTTTCGAGATAGAGCAGCTTGGCGCCGGGAAGCGCTGCGGCAACCGCATCGGGATCGGAACCATCGACATACTCGACCTTGATGCCGAGATGCGGCAACAGGCGCTCGAACAGGCGGTAGGCATCACCGTAGCAGTTGCGCACGGCCACGATCCGGTCCCCTGCCCCGACAAAGGCCAGCACGGTGGCGCTGATGGCACCCATACCGCTGGAGAATGCACGGGCTGCCTCAGCGCCTTCCAGTGCCGCGATCTTGCTTTCAAATTCCATGACCGTCGGATTGTCGCCGCGCGAATAGATCGGCTGGCGTTTGCGGCCGGCAAAGGTATCGGCCATATCCGCATAGTTTTCGAAGGTGAACAGCGACGTCTGATAGATGGGCGGAACGACGGACCCGCCGGGAAATGGCGCGTCATGGGCAAGCAGTGTCGCCGCCTCTGCCATCAGGTCCTGATCATAGAAAAAGGGATTGTCGTTCATGTCTTGCTCTGTTTCCTGAGATTTGCGGCACCGCGGCGAAGGTCATCTTCAACCGTGGCGATCAGTTTCAATGCCTCGGCGCGCGCGCCCACGGGATCACGGGCCGCGATGCAGTTGAAAAGGGTACGGTGATAGGGAAAGCTCGCATGACCGAAGTCGCGCACGCCAAGCGGATGCTCCCAGAACCGGTGAAACATTTCATACATCGCGGCAATGATCTGTTCGAACAGCGGATTCCCCGATGTCTGGAAGATCGCCAGATGGAAATCCCAGTCTTCCTCCGAAGACATGCCGGCGCGGGCATGAAAGGCTTCTTCCATGACGACCAGCTTTTTCTCGATAAAGGCAATGTCGTCATCGCTTGCCCGCTCGGCGCACAGAACGGCGGCTTCCGCTTCGAGCCCGCGGCGGATTTCCAGCGTGTGCATCAGGCTCTTGAAATCATTGCCGGAGGGAAGTGTCAGCGGCATGTGCAGCATGTTGCGGGTCACGGCCGAGCGCAGATAGGTGCCGCTGCCCTGCCGCCGCTCGACAAGTCCGAGTTCCTGCCAGCGCGTCAGCGCTTCACGCACGGTCGTCCGGCTGACTTTCAGATATTCCGCCAGCACCCGCTCCGTCGGCAGGCGGTCTCCCGGCTTCAACCCTTCGCTAGCAACGAAATCCACCAATGCATTCAGCACCGCGTCGTCGCGGGATGATGTCTGCACCGGTGAAAGAATCGGGTTGATCACGAAATGCCCTGCTCAATTGGTTGGACCATTGTGCCAATTCAGCATGAATGCAGGACCGTGTCAAATAGCCGATCGAATTTTTTGAACGCCATGGCCGCGAGGCGGCAACGGGAAAAGACGCAACGCCTGCAGCGCTGCGTCTTCCCTTGCGAAACGATAACCCGAGCGGCTACACCAACCCCTGGCTGGCCGGATCGACTGGCCCGCGGAAGGACGCGCCGGTGATCTCGTCCGGCAAGAGCATGTCATTGTGCGCCCTGCCGGGGCGGATCATCGGGAAACAGCCGGCAAGTCTGGCCACCCGGCAGTCAAACAGCACCGGCCGTTTGACATCGATCATTTCCTGGATCGCATCATCCAGCGCATCGGGTTTGTCGCAGCGCAGGCCAACCGCGCCAAAAGCTTCGGCCACCTTCACGAAGTCGGGCAAGGCAGCCGAATAGGAGTGCGCGAGACGGTTGCCGTGCAAAATCTCCTGCGATTGCCGGACCAGACCCAGATGCTCATTGTTGAGTATGAAGACCTTGACGGGTGCCTCGTACTGGATCGCGGTCGACAGTTCCTTCATGGTCATCTGGATCGATGCATCCCCGGCAATATCGATCACGAGGCTGCCGGGATGAGCGATCTGCACACCGATTGCAGCGGGCAGGCCATAGCCCATCGTGCCGAGCCCGCCCGACGTCATCCAGCGATTTGGGCTTTCCATGCCGTAAAACTGCGCCGCCCACATCTGATGCTGCCCCACTTCCGTGGTGATGTAGGTATCGCGATCCCTGGTCAGCACATGAAGACGTTCAAGCGCGTATTGCGGCATGATGACCGCGTGGTCCATCGTGTAGGTGAAGGAATTGCGGGACCGCCACCGGTTGATCATCTGCCACCAGTCCCGCAGCCGCAGCTGATCCGGCTGAACCGGCAGAGCCCTCCAGAGACGCAGCAGTTCGCCGAGAATGCGGCCGACATCGCCTTGAATGGCAATGTCAGCCGCTATGATCTTGTTGAGGGACGCAGGATCGATATCGATGTGGATTTTCTTGGATTGCGGTGAAAAACCGTCGATACGTGCTGTAACCCGGTCATCGAAGCGTGCGCCGATGCACAGCATGACGTCACAGTCGTGCATGGCCATATTGGCCTCATAGGAGCCGTGCAGGCCCGGCATCTTCAGCCAGTTCGGCCCCGATGCCGGATAGGCGCCAAGCCCCATCAGCGTCGAGGTGACGGGAAAGCCGGTCAGCCCGGCAAATTCGCGCAGCAAAGCCGACGCCGCTGGCCCGGAACCGATGACACCGCCGCCGCTATAAATGACGGGCTTGCGGGCTTTGACCAGAAGCGCGAGGGCTGCCTGTATCTGTGCATCATTACCCGCTGTCGTTGGACGATAGCTCTCCCTCTCCTCGACCGCAGACCGGGCGGTGTAATAGCCGCTGGCAAGCAGGATATCCTTCGGCATATCCACCAGCACCGGCCCGGGACGCCCTGACCGCGCGATGCGGAAGGCCTCGTGGATGGTGGCGGCGAGATCGTTGACGTCGGTGACCAGCCAGTTGTGCTTGGTGCATGGCCGCGTGATGCCGACGGTGTCGCATTCCTGGAATGCATCGGAGCCGATCAGCGTGGTCGCCACCTGCCCGGACAGGCACACGATGGGAATGGAATCCATCAGCGCATCCTGCAGGGGCGTGACGGAATTGGTAACCCCCGGCCCCGACGTGACCAGCATGACGCCCACCTTGCCGGTCGAACGGGCATAGCCTTCCGCGGCATGGCCGGCGCCCTGCTCATGGCGCACCAGTATGTGCCGGATATCGCTTTGCTGGAAGATCTCGTCATAGATGGGCAGCACCGCTGCCCCCGGATAGCCGAAAATATGTTCAACCGCGTTGTCGCGCAGTGCCTTGAGAACAATCTCTGCCCCGGTCATGGGAACACGCGCGGAATCATGGATACATTTGCCTGTCATGGCAGTTCCTTGTTGCAATGGTTGGAAAGGACGGGTTCGACGGGGCTGCCGGTCAAATTCAGGCGTAAAAAAAGGCCCCGTCAGGAGCCTGTTTGCCGCGCATGGGTGCTTAACGCCGGATGGTCAAACCATCCTGCCCATGCGCGATCGCACCACCACGAGAACCATTGCAATTTTCATACCCAATTTCACTAACCGGTAACGGCCGGGCCGTCAACGCCGCTGCCAACCTGCCTTACACCCCATCTGAGCCTAACGCTAATCCGGCATCCTCTGGGTTGCGATCATTCCCCGGTCGATTACACTGGCTCTCGGTTACCAAAATCGATCGGCTTCAGAAAAAACGCATCCGTGATTTCATCCAGCGGAAATCTTCCGCGATAACCCCGACCGGCTTGAACCAAACCTATTTTTGAACGGTGTTGCAAAGAACCACAATTATTCCACTTGATACGGGTCGATGTTTCAGAGCGGAACCTTGAAAATGAAGCAAAAGCGATTTGTCAGCGATGTTAGTGAGATCGCCGTCATCTGGTCAGATCACATTTTCTTTTCTCCACACAGTCACGATGAGTACGTTCTTAGCCACAATATTTCAGGTCATGAGCGCCTCAAATTAGATCGAGCAAATATCGAAGCCCCACAAGGAAGCACAACTTTTTACAATCCAGGCCAGATCCAATCAGGCGATGGTGCCGATTTTATTGTCAGCATTTATCTCCAGGAAAAATTCTTTCAAAAGTCGCAGCTATCGAACGGCACATTCGAGTTCCGAAAACCCGTGATCTGCGACCGGCAGTTAGGGCGACTGTTTCAGAGCCTGATCTCTCTTTCATTTGATAGGCACGCGTCTCTAACAATAGATGAAACCATACTTGCCATTCTAGATCATGCATCGCACCGCGGGATAGTCTCCACCACAATTGGTGAATCCGTTGCACATGCCAGTATTGCCGCAGAGGCCAAGAGAATCTTGCTATCGCATTTAGACACAGCGTTAAATCTCACTGAGTTGTCAGAACACATGTCTATCGACAAACCCTCACTTGTGCGCGCCTTCACAAAAGAAATTGGTGTGCCGCCGATGACTTGGCAACGAGCGAAACGAATCGAACTTGCCCGCGGTCTCCTTAGAAAAGGTCTTTCGCCAAGTGACGTCGCTTATCGCACAGGATTTGCCGATCAGGCTCATCTGACGCGATGGTTCACACGGGCATACGGCATTACACCAGCCCGTTTTGCTAAGAAGCAATAGCGTTCAAGAATCTTATTGCCGTACTCTCTATAGTAAAACCATTGGAGAAGTACACGGCCTGGTTATTTTAAGGATATAGTATGAATTTTGACCAACGATTGGAAAAACATATTTCCTCACTGTCGCCTCAGCTGCAAAAAATGCTGAAAAAACAATTTAAAGAAGAAGGGGTGGTTCAGATTGAACATTTGATCCCTTCCGATCTCGCCGTTGAAATGCATAGGCAAGCGAAACGCCTCCTGAATGAAAGCGCCAAAAGGCGTGATCTTAATCTAGCATCAACCGGGAATACTCCTCGTCATTATCGCAGTGTCGGACGAGACACCGTCCGTTCTGACAATGGCATCATCACAGCCTTTTTCGAATCCGAAGAAATTCGCCATTATCTTTCAGGTATTGCGGATGAATATCTCAATAAAGTGCCATACGAACCCGAGGAATACATAATAAACTCACAGGAAAGGCCGGGCGACACCCACGGCTGGCACTGGGATGATTACGCGTTTGCACTGATCTGGGTGGTCGACGCTCCTCACCCACTCGGAGGTGGGCGCATTGAGTATGTCAACAATACCGCATGGGACAAGATGAACCCGGAGAAGTGCGTTGTTGACATACTATCTTCCCGCGAAATCAAAAGCATCTATGTCAATTCGGGGACTTGTTACCTCATGCGTGCAAATACGACATTGCATCGGGTTGCGCCTTTGACCGCGGAAACCCAGCGAACAGTCATTGTATTCACCTATGCCTCAGCATCAGACATGACAGACACCAGCATTTCTCATGAGACGATGGAGGCCATTTATTCCCCCGAGATATCGGCGATCTGAGTGAGCGAAAACAGGCTCAATGCGCAGGCGCGGAGCCGTATCCCGAGACCAAGTAACCGACCCGAAAGCGTACCTTTATGTATGAGAAATTGCTTGCTTTTACATTGGTCGAGCTGATTTTCAGCCTGACACCAGGCCCGGCAGTCTTTCTTGTCATCTCCAAATCGATGCGAAGAGGATTTCGGACAGGTGCAGTCGCGGCAATAGGAGTTATTGCCGTCAACATATTCTATTTTCTATTGTCCATTATAGGTGTCGGTGCAACCCTTGCGGCGACTCCCATGGCGTTTGCTATCCTTAAATACGTTGGGGCAGCCTATTTGATATGGAGCGCCATTAGTATCATACGAGAAATATACTCGGAGAACTATAGAAATGAGATAATGATGCCCGAGAACAAAATCGTTCGGGGTATGGGTTTGACCGATGCGCTTTTCTCCGCGATTTCCGTTCAAGCCTCCAGCGTTAAAACAATTATTATCTTCCTATCAATCATTCCCCAATTCATCGACACCTCGCGAAGCGCAACCCCGCAGTTTGTTGTGCTATGCGTCATCTCAGTTCTCGTAGAGCTGCCTGTTCTCTTTGTGTATGCTTATGCCGCTTGTACTGCGGCAGAGCGTATCCAGAACATGAGACTCCGCATAACTCTTGATAGCGCTTCTGCTCTTGCACTTTTAGGTATTGCTGGTGCAGTTGTCTTAAGAGTTTGACCACAACCCGGTATCCGGTGGTAACGCTGTGCTGGCTTTTCCCGCTCCGTCAATTTCTGCATATCCTCCTACTTCTGGGGCAAACTTGCTATAGCTCACGCTCTTTGGTCCTCATTAGCAGCGAAGCCTTCACTATATTAATCTCCCTCCTTTCCTCCAGCTTTCACAAACAACGCTCATAACCTGCTGTGCACAACCATTTTTCGTCGCCTTGCCAAAACTGAAATATTAGAATATTTATATTTCAATTGAGATGACGGCTTGCGGAACACCACGGGAAATCCGTCAATGCGTGCGGAACAATTGCCAGAACGGTAACCGCAGGACGAGAGGACAGGCAGCATGCTCACGGATGACAGAAAAAACAGCGACACCGACAGAAAGCGCGACCGGACGCATCCGCTTTCATCCTCGCAGACCGCCTATGTGCAACAGCGCGCCGCAACACCGCGTGCGGCAACGCATATCTACAAGGAACTGCTCGAGGACATTATTTCACTCCGGCGCAAACCCATGGAGCCCGTCTCCGAGAAGGACATCGCCGCCCATTTCGGCGTCAGCCGCACGCCTGTTCATCAGGCCGTGCTGCGCCTTGCCGATGACGGTCTGATCGATATTTTTCCACAATCGGGAACCTTCGTGGCACGCATTCCGCGCCGCGCGCTTTATGAAGCCATTCTCATTCGCAAATCGCTGGAAGAAACCACCGTAAGGCTTGCTGCCGAACAGGCAGACGCCGCCGATATCAAGCGTCTTGAGGCCAGCGTCACCGAGCTTACCCTGGCTGAAGCCGTGCCTGACAATGAGCTTTTCCATCAGGCCGACACAAGTTTTCATTTGCAAATCAATGCTATAGCGGGGTTTCCTGGCATCTGGAATGTCATCCAGCAAGTAAAGATGCAGATCGACCGCTACCGGCGTCTGACCCTGCCGCAACGCGGCCGCCTGACCCGCGTCATTGTCGAGCATGAAGCCATTCTCGACGGTATCCGCCGGCACGACACCGCGCATGCGGTCGAAGCCATGGGCTTTCATCTCGGGCAGATGCTCAACGAGGTGAAGGAGATGCGAAACATCAATCCCAGTTACTTCATCGACGACGAATAATGCGCGGACCGGCGCAACAAAGAGAACACACAAAGGTAAGACATGAAAATCGAAGTCAGACAGGTTTCCCATCCCGACGCCGTGCGTGCCTATGGCACGGACGATCTGCGCCGCCACTTTCTCATTGAGAGCATTTTCGAAACCGATGAAATCGTACTGACCTACAGTCACATCGACCGCCTCGTCATTGGCGGTGCCCTGCCCGCCAGCAAACCACTGGCATTGACGGCACCGATGCCGATCGGTCAGGAATTCTTCCTCGCTCAGCGCGAAATGGGTGTCATCAACATCGGCGGCGCAGGCCGTGTGACACTCGACGGCGCCATTCACACCCTCGATCCACGGGACTGCCTCTACATCGGCAAAGGCGTGGCGGACGTGGTGTTCGAAAGCATCGACCCGGCAAACCCGGCAAAGTTCTATCTGCTCTCGACGCCGGCCCATGCCGCCCATCCAAGCACGCTGATCAAGCCGGAGCGGGCAAAACACATCAGATTGGGCGACCAGCTGACATCAAACAAGCGCACGATATTCCAGTATATTCATCCCGAGGTCTGCGACAGCTGCCAGCTGGTCATGGGCCTGACCCAGCTTGAGCCCGGCAACATGTGGAACACCATGCCGTCGCACACCCACGACCGGCGGTCCGAGGCCTATCTCTATTTCGATCTCGCCAACGATCAGCGCGTGTTCCACATGATGGGTGACCCTTCCGAAACGCGTCATCTCGTCGTTGCCAACGAGCAGGCGATCATCTCGCCAGGCTGGTCCATCCATTCGGGTGTCGGCACCTCGAACTACGCATTCATCTGGGCCATGGGCGGCGACAATAAGAGCTTCACGGATATGGATCATATCCCCATCAGCGCACTGCGGTGACATCGATGACGCAGCCATTTGATCTATCCGGCAGGATTGCCATCGTCACCGGCGCCAATACGGGCATCGGCCAGGGCATCGCGGTGGCGCTCGCCGAGGCGGGTGCATCCATCGCCGCGGTTGGCCGCTCGTCCATGGACGAAACCCGTTCCTTTGTCGAAAAAGCAGGCGCAGGTTTCCATGAAATAAAAGCCGATCTTGGCACCATCGCGCCGGTCGCGGCCATCGTCGAGGAAACGCGGAAAACCTTCGGCAAGCTGGACATCCTCGTCAACAATGCCGGCATCATCCGCCGCAATGACGCCGTCGACTTCACCGAAGCCGATTGGGACGCGGTCATCGACACCAATCTGAAATCGGCGTTCTTTCTTGCCCAGGCCGCCGGCCGGCACATGATTGCCGCCGGACAGGGCAAGATCATCAATATTGCGTCGCTTCTGTCGTTTCAGGGCGGCATTCGCATTCCGTCCTACACCGCTTCCAAGAGCGGGCTGGCCGGTATCACCCGGCTTCTGGCATGCGAATGGGCTGCAAAGGGCGTCAACGTCAATGCCATCGCTCCCGGCTATTTCGTCACCAACAACACGACGGCACTCAGAGACGATCAAGACCGCAGCGCCCAGATTCTGGCCAGAATCCCGGCTGGCCGCTGGGGAAATCCCGCAGATATTGGTGGCGCAGCAGTGTTTTTGGCTTCCCGTGCCTCCGATTATGTCCATGGAACCGTGCTGCCCGTCGATGGCGGCTGGCTGGCACGATAGAGCGGGAAAAGCGCCATGAATTATCAGTTCGATTTCGAAGCGCTCCTCCCCTACTGGCAAAGCTTTCTTCAGGGCGCGGTAACGACCATCGAGATGACTGTGGTCGCGGTGGCCGTCGGGCTTGTCATCGGAGTCCTCTGCGCCATTGCCCGGCGCAGCGCCTATCCCTGGTTGCGTCTCGCCGTCGGCATCTACATCGAGATTGTTCGCAACACACCGTTCATCGTCCAGATATTCTTCATTTTCTTCGGATTGTCGTCCATCGGCCTGACCATGCCGGTGTTTTTCGCCTCGGTTTTCGCCATGGTGATCAATGTTGGAGCCTATACCGCCGAAATCGTACGGGCGGGCATGGAGGCCGTACACCCCGGCCAGATCGAAGCGGCCGAAGCGCTTGGGCTCTCCCGTTTCCAGATTTATCGCGACATCATCCTCATGCCGTCGATTGAGCGCGTCTATCCCGCTCTGACCAGCCAGTTCATCCTGATGATGCTGTCAACGTCGATCACATCACAAATATCGGCGGAGGATCTGACGGGTGTCGCCAACAATATCCAGTCCTACACCTTCCGCTCGTTTGAAACCTATATCGTCATCGCTGCGATCTATCTCGTCATCACCTATCTGCTGCGCTTCGGATTTCACGCGATAGCGCTCGCCATCTTTCCACGTCGCCGCAAGCTCGGAACGCCCCTGTGAGGATGCAGCCATGACCGACGGTTTCACCATAAATCACCTCGTCTACCTGCTGCACGGGCTGGTCTGGACCGTGGTCCTTTCGGCACTCGCTTTTGCGCTTGGCGGCGTTGCGGGGTTCTTTGTCATGCTCGCCCGCACTTCGACCATGCGCTGGCTGCGGCGGCTGTCTCTCGTCTATGTCCAGATCATTCAGGGAACGCCGCTTCTCATCCTGATGTTCGTCATCTATTTCGGCCTCGGCGTCATTGGCATTGAACTGCCCCCGCTGATGGCTGCCGGTGTCGGCATGATGATCTATTCCAGCGCCTATCTCGGCGAAATCTGGCGCGGATGCGTCGAATCCGTGCCCCGCACCCAGTTTGAAGCCGCCGAATGTCTCGCCCTGACCCGCTGGCAGGTGCTTGTGGATGTGATCCTGCCGCAGGCCATGCGCATCGCCACCCCGCCAACCGTGGGTTTCATGGTGCAGCTCGTCAAGAATACCTCGCTTGCCTCCGTTGTCGGCTTTGTCGAGCTGACCCGCGCCGCGCAAGTCATCAACAATTCGCTTTTCCAGCCCTTTCTTATCTTCGGCATCGCCGCCGCCTTCTATTTCTGCGTCTGCTATCCGCTGTCGGTCTGGAGCCGTTCTCTCGAGAGGAAACTGAATGTCGGCCGCCGTTAAACTCCATGAAGTGATCAAGCGTTTCGGCTCCGTCGACGTTCTCAAAGGTGTGTCCTTCGATGTGGCACCGGGAGAAGTGGTGGCGCTGATCGGTCAATCCGGCTCGGGCAAGAGCACTGCGCTGCGCTGCATCAACCGGCTTGAATCCATTCAGGGCGGAACGATTGAAGTCTGCGGGCACCTGGTGGAATCACCGGAACTGAACATCCGGGCCCTGCGCCAGGACGTCGGCATGGTGTTTCAGAGCTATAACCTGTTTCCGCACATGAATGTGGCGGAAAACATCATGCTTGCGCTGCGCCGCGTCAAGAGTATCGGCCGTGCAGAGGCATTCGAGACGGCAAAATCCGTTCTCGCCAAGGTGGGACTGATCGAGAAAATCGAGGCTTACCCCGAGCAATTGTCCGGCGGCCAGCAGCAGCGTGTGGCCATTGCCCGGTCACTCGCCATGCAGCCAAAAGTCATGCTGTTCGACGAAGTGACCTCGGCACTCGATCCGCAACTGACGGGTGAAGTCCTGCGCGTCATGGAAGATTTGGCCAAGGGCGGGATGACCATGATTGTCGTCACTCACGAGATGGCTTTTGCCCGCAAGGTCGCCAACCGCGTCATCTACATGAATACCGGCCGGGTCTGGGAGACCGGCACCGGTGACATGCTCGTGCGGCCGGAGACAAAGGAATTGAAGGAGTTTCTGGCAAACGGCCTGTGACTGCAAATCCGGTTTACACCGGCGAGACTGAATCAACTGGGAGAGAGAACATGAAAACGATACTGAAAGTGGCCGCTTCCGCTGCCGTGGTACTCATGATAGCCGCCACTGCGGCGCAAGCTGATGTCCTTGAAAATATTAAGAAATCCGGAAAGGTGCGCATCGCTGTCGCCATGGGCAGCCCGGAATATTCCTATGTCGATGGCGATCTGAAGGCGACAGGTTCGGACGTCGAGACCGCCCGGCTCATTGCCAAGGACCTTGGCGTCAAACTGGATCTGGTCGAAATTACCAACGCTGCCCGCGTGCCGACAGTCCAGACCGGAAAGGCGGATATGGTCGTCTCCGCACTCGGCATTACCGAGGAGCGCAAGAAGGCCATCGATTATTCCGTTCCCTACGCCACGCTCAGCCTGATTGTCGCCGCGCCCAAGAATGTCGAGATCAAGAATTATGCCGATCTCGCCGGCAAGCGCATCGGTGTTACCCGCGCCACGACAAATGACATGGACATCACCCAGAATGCGCCCGGTGCGCAAATCGTACGCTTCGAAGACGACGCAACCCTGATTACCGCAGCCGTATCGGGTCAGGTTGACATTATCTCCAGCCAGTCTGCCGTCCTGGGCGGTCTGAACAAGAAGCGCACGAGCAATCCGCTCGAACTGAAGTTCACGCAGAAGGAAACCAATCTCGGCATTGCTTTGCCGAAGGGTGAAAAGCCGTTGCAGGATTGGCTCAACAACTGGGTAAAGACCAATTTCGCCAATGGAACGCTGCGAACCGTCTTCAAGGAGTTTCACAACCGCGATCTGCCTGACGATCTCACCTCTCGTTAACCTCAGGCAAAAAAAGCTGGAAAAGGGGTGCTTGCGCGCCCCTTTTCGCTGTCCACGCCTATAATCTCCCCTCGCCATTGAGCGCCTTTATCACCGGAATGACCGAATACTGGCCAATTTCGGCCCTGTCGGTCAGCGCCCGCAGATATCCTCCGGGTGAGCGGATTTCTCCTGCCCGCTCCAATATTGCGGCAATGGTGATGGAAGCGTTGATATCCCCCATGGTTTCACGCGCCCTTTCCCAGGCGTCCGGCGAAATACCGAGCATGGAGCGGACCAGACCGGCGGTCTGCATCAGATCACGCCAATCCTCGATGTCATTGCGGGCATAGTCCCGGATTTGCGGACAGGCTTCCAACACGGCACCCAATGGCAGCGCCGCCGCCTTCACCGGCCCGGCGGCCAAATCTCCCGTCCGGATATCGCCGAGCTGCGCCCGCTTCACTTTGGCGTTCAGCAACCGCTCGCGCATTTTTGACATTGCCTGGCTGCGCCCGGCTTCCGCCTTGGGGTTTTCTTCCGCTTCAGCATTTCCGTTGTTTGCAGTTTCAGGCGCTGCCGTTCGTTTCTGGCTTTTTTCGGAAGCCCTTTCAAAATGGTGGTCTATATTTGAATTCTGAATATGGCGCTCAGAAGAAGAGTCAGTGCCGCTCATTTCTTCATTTGAAAGTGTATCGAGATAGGCTTTTTCGACCCTGCTGCGCAGATCCGCAAGCGCGTCCCGCCTTGTTTTCATGGTCTCCAATGGCAAATGCCGGCTCACGCGCCCCGAGAGGGCTGCCAGTTCATCCGCATAGGCTTCCCACGCGCCTGGGCGTTCCTCGCTCAGTCCAGCGTCAATGGTCTTGGAGACATCGCGCAGATGGATGGTAATTTCGCTGCGGGCGCGATGAATGGCGCGCTCCATGTCCCGTGCCGCGGCCGCATGGTCCCTGATTTCATCGGCGCGCAGCGCCAGAGGAGAGAGATCGAAACCGAATGCATGCTCGATTTCGCCGCCTTCTCCGCGCCGGGCATAGCGTTTGCCATTCGGGCTGTCGCGCCGGATGATCAATCCCGCTTCGACAAGTGCGGCCAGATGCCGCCGGATGGTTGCAGAAGACATGCCCCGCGTGCGCATCGATAGCTCCGCATTGGACGGAAACACCACCAGGGGGGCGCTTCCGTCAAGCAAGGTTTCGGGATAGAAGCTCAGAAGGGCCTCCAGCACGGCAATGGTGCGATCCGACAGGAAGAAAGCCGCGCGCGCCTGCGTCAATTCCCGCAGCAGCGCCCATTTTTCCGGGTGATTGGCGTCTGTACCGGCCAGCTTTTCACGGGCGCGGGCTGTCTTTTCCTGCACCGCGAACATGGCATGCGACAGCGATCGCCCGCCAAATGGCGTCGTTGCAAAACGATCAGTCATTTTCTCT
Source organism: Phyllobacterium sp. 22229 (assembly GCF_052056495.1). Lineage (NCBI taxonomy): Bacteria > Pseudomonadati > Pseudomonadota > Alphaproteobacteria > Hyphomicrobiales > Phyllobacteriaceae > Phyllobacterium > Phyllobacterium sp. 22229. Next base: position 142,002 of record NZ_JBQEPA010000002.1, on the reverse strand, counting down.
ACCTCAAATTGAGGCAAGGGAAAGGTGTTGCCGGAACGCGTCCAACGCTTGACAAGTCAGGTAGGAAGTGATTCTCTAAAATTGCTACATTGAAGAGGGCTTCCGGAGCGGTAACGTTCTGGGGGCCTTTTTTCTTGCCGTTGTTCCTTCTCTCTATTCTTTCCGTTCAACGCTTACACAAAACCAGAATTACGCCCGTCTCAGACTTTTCGCTCGCTCCTGTAGCGCTGCAAAAGCCCGTTTAACTCGCCAGCCACATATTCCACGAACCCCTCGGGAACCGTGTCGGCAAAACTGATCGACCGTTCCTTTTTGCTGTTCAGGAGCTGGGCGATGAAATCACCATTATCGTCGCGTATATGCCTGGCGGCGGCCGGATCGGCGCTGGCTGCCGCCGCAGCTGGCTTGTTAAGCTCCAGCAGCCGCTCCAGCACCGCTTCAAAGCGGCCATCACTGCCCTGCAGCTTGAAATGGTCCTGCTGCACAATCTCCTGCGCTGCTGTTCGGCCTTCCGGCTTCTTCAACAGATCAGCCAGTTTGACCCAGCGCGGCCGGCCGATTTTGGGTGCAGGGCCGATGGCCTGCAGAATCGGCTTCGGAATGGCGTCCACGACCTGGAGGTAGCGGGTCATCTCGGCTTTGTGCAAAGCCAGGGCATCCTGCACCACTGACCGGCTGAAACCGCGATCGATGAGGTTGCGGGCAAAGAAAGCCCGTTCGATGAACGAGAGATCGCGGCGTTCGGCATTTTCCTTGCCCTGCGCCACCACAAGCTGGGCATCGCTGAGCTCACGGACGATCGCCTGCACCGGCAGCTTGAGTTCCGCCGCGGCCCGCAGGCGGCGATGGCCGTAGGCGGTCTGGTAGTATCCGCGGCGCTCGGGATGCGGCCGGACGAGAATGGGAACCTGCTGGCCATTCAGCTTGATGCTCTCGACCAGTTCCCTGAACGTCTCGTCAAGGCCGAAATTGTGGCTCAACCGGTCTTCGACAAAAGAATATTCAATAAGCTGGGGATCAATCTCGATGACCCGTTCCGCTCCCTCAAGACTTTCTCTAATCTTGCGGGCATCCTCCAGCTCACGCGAGATACCGCCGAGCGACAGGCCCATAGCCTTGATGGCACCGGACGCCGTGCGCTGCTTCGGTTGCTCAGAAGGAGGAGTATTGTCCATCGGAGCCGTATGAAGCGGCGTTGGCTCCGGCTGAGGGGCCGTATCCACCGTTCCGAAAAGAGCTTTGAGTTGATCCCTGCGGTTCTTGTCAGTCATTGCTTCCCTCACACAGGCCGGTTCCAGGCCTTGAAAATCAGGCCCTGGATTTCAGCATTGACGGAGGACAGCGATTCGATGGCCCGGTCATAGGTTGCCCGGGTGAAACTGTCGCGTGAAACTTCGTAGAGCGTCTGCTTGGTGAGGCCGGCATCGGAAAATGCCGTTGATTTCACCACGGCCGATGTGAGGACGCGATCGCCGAAGAGCGAGCGCAGGAAGCCGGCAATCTGCTGCTGTGGTGCATCGTTCGGCTCGAAGCGGGTAATGAGGTAGCGCATGAAATCGAAATTGAGTTCGCCGCCCGCCTCGCGCACGACAGCCAGAAGATCCGCTGTCATGAACAGGAACTGGCTCATGGATGCCACATCGAGCATCTGCGGATGCACCGTGACGAGAACCGACGTGGCGGCGCAAAGCGCCGACAGCGTCAAAAAGCCGAGCTGCGGCGGACAATCGATGACAACAACATCATAGTCGTCCGAGATCGTATCCAGCGCCGCCTGCACCCGGGCAAAGAACAGCTGCTGTTCGATGCTCTGCTGCGCGCCATGCTGGCGGTCGGCAAGCATTTGCGGCGTGGTGTGTTCAAATTCCTGCAATTCGAGATTGCCGGGAATAAGATCGAGCCCGTCAAAATAGGTCTTGCGGATGATGTCGCGCATCAGGCGCCGTTCGCCGTCGTAGCGAATGGCCCCGTAGAGCGTGTCATTGCCGGTCAGATCGAGTTCCGGCTGGTAGCCGAACAGCGCCGACATCGACGCCTGGGGGTCAAGATCGACCGCGAGGACGCGGAAACCGGCCATGGCGAGGTGCTGGGCCAGATGCGCGCTCGTCGTGGTCTTGCCGGAACCGCCCTTGAAATTGGTGACCGCGATGACCTGCATATGCTCGTTGGCCGAAGGATCGCGGCGCGGCAGATAGGTTTTGGCCTTCGGGCCCCCGGCTTCGGCGAGATGATGGCGCAGCGCATTGATTTCGGCGAGCGAGTAAAGGCGGCGCCCATTGGCGCCGGTTTCCGGCTGTGGCCCCTCGCCCGCAATGGAAAGCTGGCGCAGATAGCCGTCGGAAACGCCGATGAGCTTTGCCGCCTCGCCGCTGGTGAATTTGCGCAGGGCCTTCTGGGCAGTGGGCGGAAACAGGCGGTTGCGCATCGCCTGCAACTGCGCCGACAGCATTTCCGCGTCCGCAGCAATGGCCCGGTCTGCGGTCAGGGCAGCGGATGGCTGTGGCACAGCCGCCAATTGCGCGCCATCCGGTTGAGTTGTCTGTACCGCATTCATCATAGTCACGTATCGTTCCTGTGCGCCTGTCCTATAGAATCGCGTCGGCGCAGGCTGAGGATGCGCCGATTCGATAGAAATACCAAAAGGGTAACGCTGGCTGGTAGTTTAACGCTGCTAAACAGCACTAACATTCAGATTTACATGTAACGCTAATATCGCAGGATACCCCTTAAAACCGTAAGTAAACTGCTCAAAGAACCGAGTCGCGTCAAGCACTTTATAGTTAACGCAAATTAACCATTAAGGCAGCCTGCGAGCAATAACCGGCCAAAATCATATGGTTCGGCCATCAAAACACCGATAGTCCGGGCATTCTGGACCCAAATGAGCCCAGAACACCCAGCAGTGGCATCATCCCGAAGCGATTGACGTGGCTTAGCTGGTCAGAACCAGATTGTGCCGGACCCAGTCGGCCAGTTCGGGGATCGTCCGCGCCCGCCCGTTGGACGGATCACGCGACACCGTACCGCCGTCCGGCATTTTCAAAGGCGGCAGACGCTCCGGGGCCGACATCGGATATTGCCCGCTTTTCTTGTCGGGTTTGACTTCGTGAACATTCCGGACAAATTCCTTCAGCTTCGCATCGTCACTCGAGCGGCGCAGCGCTTCCGTCAATGCCTCCGGCGGCATATTGAGCTGCTTGGCGAGCGGCACGATGACTGAACCGACGCTGTTTCCGTCATCGTCGTGATCGGCGAGAATTTTGGCAGCGTCCGGTCTGAAATCGGCCTTGATCAGGAACTCTTCGGTGGGGCCTTCATAATAGCTCGCAGCCTGGCTTCTGCGGATATTGTTGTAGACCATTTCGCCGACGATCCCGACCACGGCCAGTCCTGCTCCCCATAGGCCAGCCTTGGGTGACTTCATCATGGACAGGAATGTACCGAGGGTGGTGGTTGCGGCGAAGGCTGAATTTGCCCACTTGCCCTTGGCCACATGGTCAAGCGTATAGGCGACCATCAGCAGGCCCCCGGCCCGATCAAAATATTTGGCGAACCAGCTCCATTTCGGCGTACCGCTCACCTCGGCAAAACTGGAGGCCCGGTCAAGAAAGCCGCCTTTCGGAAAGCGCCCGTTTTCAACAACCGAACGGGCCAGTCCCGCTCCCAGCTGGCTGGCTTCATAGGCAACACCGCCCGTCAGCCAGACGGCAAACGACTTCGAAAGCAGATCAGGATTGGCTGCATTCTCAGCCGTGCTGCCGAGATAAAGCAAGCCCTGTATTGCCGATAGCCCCTTGCCGAAACCGGAAGCCGTCGTGATGCCCGCGCGGGGATCGAACTTGGAGCCGTCAAAGGACTTGCTCAAACTTTCAAGAGCAGCCTTGCGCGCGGCCGGATCGGTTGCCGCATTGGGCCCGTTCAACAGGATCGAAGAACTCTGCGCCAGCTTGCCGTCGACCTGGGCCGGGTTCAGCCGTGACGCAATATCGATGCTTCCCGGTGTTGGTGGCTTGTAGACCTTGTTACCACCGAGCGCCTCATAGGCCGCCAAGGTTTTGTGCATGCCGATGACTGCCCGGCCAGACCAGAACAGACTGGGAGTATTGGGCACCGGAACCTTTTCCGGAGGCGTCGTACTGGCGATATAGGCCTTGCCCATCTCCTTCCAGGCCTCTTCACTGTTGTTGACGGCAAACTGGGTCTGGTCATCATGTTCAAGCGCGCTGATACCGGCCTGATAGCGATCGAAACCCTGCAGACCCTGCATATCGCCTTCTGCGGCATGAAGAGCGGCAAGGCTGCGGAACACCAGGGCGCCCTGGGCATCCATTTTGTCCTTGCTGCCGGGGTTCTTCGCAATCGATGCATTTATACCGTCGGTCAGCTGTTTCGTGCTCAGGGCCGACTTCCAGTCATCCGCCACGACAAGATGGTCCTTGGAGAATTCGCCGACAACGTTCCGGCTATTGGCCACAAGATCATGCGTGCCTTTGGTGGCCGCATCGAGAAGAAGGCTTGCGTTGGCGTTGTCGCCTGTCTTCTTGAGCTGCCCGATGACGGCAAGCGTCAACGACGGATCCTTGCCGGCGGCGATTGCATTGCGGAATGGCTCGCCGGCACTGTCGGGGCTGGCCGCCTTGATCTCCGGATAGGGGATGCCCATCTCCTTGCCAATTTTCTTCTTTTCTTCCAGCGTGAAGCCGCGCACCTTCTCAGGAAGCCGGTTCTCCCAGTCTGAAAAGGTCTGATCCTGCGTCGACTTTACGGATTTCGCTATCGACTGCGCCCGCTCGTCGATAAAGGTCTTCCCCTGGGGGGCTTGCGCAAGATGTCCCAGGACACTGGAGTAGCTCGCCACGGTATCGCGCTGGGTCAACTGAAGCGAGAACTTGATCTCTTCGGCAATGTTGGAGTTTTTGCCGCCGAGCCGGTGATCAGGGCTGGCGCCTGAAGCAATCGCTGCCCGCTTGCCGATTGCTTGCTCGATCTCGTCAATGACTTTTGTCTTCGGGTTGCCCTGCGCGTTCGTCTCCTTGTTGGCTTCCTTGAGAATAAGGATGGCCGTCTCCGGTGTAACGTTCTTCGTTACCTCATCCAGGGTCTTGGCGGCGCGGCTTGCACCATCTTCTCTTTGTGCCTCTCTCCCGGCATCGCCATCGAGGCCATTGAATTTGTTCTCGCCCTTGGAATACGCGTCCTGAACACGCCGCGCAGGCTTGGCAACAAGAACGTCGTAACCGCTGGCATCAAGCGCATCGGTGAATTTGCTGTCGGCCGGGCCGTAGAGTTTCAGCGTTTCGCGGGCACTGTTGATGGCAGCTTCTCCGCCATCCGGGGCGTCCTTGGCGAGTGTTTCGAACTGGCGCGTAATTTCGGCCTGGACGTCACCCCAGCCGGATGAATTCTGCTGTGCCGCCGTTATGGACGCGCTCAGCGGTTTGAAAACGGCATTGAACCCCTCTTCCACCGCTTTGCGCTCATCTGCGACGATAGTTTTATAACTGTCCGCCTTTGGCCCCAATGCTTCGAGGTCGGCCTGCCGCTGGTCGAGATGGAGTTTCAACGTTTCGGGCGCATAGCCGCCGTTTTTTGCCGCCGAAAGCATATCCGTATTGACGGCAAGCCTGAGTGTTTTGGTTTTCGCATCCTTTTCTGCTGGTGATGCGGCCTTGTCGATGTCGGCTTGCAAGGCGTTAATGGTTTCGAGGCTTGTCCGCCGTTCCTTGCTCAGGACGAGCAGCGTCGCGCCTTCATTGATCCTGTTGGCGTCAGCGATGGACCCGTTGAACGCGAGAATATCAGGCTGGGCCTGGTTGTAAACCCGCGCGATACCGTCCAGAGTTTCATTGCGCCGAATGCGATGATCGACGCGCCCATCTGTTTCCTGTTCCGGATTGCCCTGGGGCATGAACGGTCTTTGCGCGATGTTTCCCGTGCCCTTGGGTGCGGAAACATCGATTTCCTTTCCCTCGGCATTTGTGATGGTTGCAGACGTGCCGCCGTGCTGGAAATCCTCATAATGAGTGGCAATGACCCCGCCGGTTTTGCGGTCGATGATCCGGATTGTCCTGACATCGCCATTGTCACTCGTCGGATCGGTGGTTTCCAGCCCAAGTCCAGCTGCTTCCATCTGCCTGATAACATCAGGACGGCTGATCCCCCGGTCACCGGCTATCTCGTCGATGCTCTTTCCGGCTTGCACATCTGCAAGGATCGGGGGCGGTGTGGTGTTCCTGCTTGCAGCAACCGCATCGTTGAACTTCACTTGAGAGGCGTTCGTGGCCGGGTCGATTTTTGGTATGACAAGCACGGCACCGGCATCCAGAACCTGATCAACCCGCATATTGTTGGCTTTGGCAATGGCCTGACCGCCATCGCTGTAGCCAAGCGCCTTGGCCACGATTTGTGGCGTCTGGCCCTGCTTTGCGGTGTAGCTTGCCGCGGTGAGCGCAGCCTGCCGTGCAAGCTCGATATCGCGTTGAAGTCTGGTAAGCAGGATTCCGCCAAGACCGAATGCCATCTCATCATCTCCGGATTGTTTAAATTCACGATCACATATTTTCTCACAAAATGTTCATCATAGTTTCACAAAACATTCATGTGAGTCCATAGATGACCGGCAGCATCCGCAATTTATTGCTGTTGCGCGCCATTTTCGCCTTGTATCCAAATGAGACATGCGCACGGTTCATCATATGAAACTTTTGTGATCAACAAGGCCAGATATGGACGGCGGCAAATCCTGCGGCGGCAAAGGCCTTGCCGTGGCTTTGCCGATTGACTTCCAAAACGTTTTGAAAAACTGTGTCCTGACATGAATGGGAGTTGGCATGTCCAATCTGAAACAACTTGCACAATCGCTTGGATTATCCATCACAACCGTTTCACGGGCGCTGGACGGTTACGCCGACGTATCGGCCAAGACCAAGGCACGGGTTCTCCAGGCGGCGGCCAAGATGGGCTACCAACCGAATGCGTCCGCACGGCGCTTGCGGCGCCAGCGCACCGAAGTCGTTGCCGTCACATTGCCAACCTCACCGGGCCACATAGGGCCCCCGCATTTCCTTCACATCCTGTCCGCCTGCGCCGAGCAGCTTGCCCTCTCCGGGCTCAACCTCCTCATTGCACCGGTGCCACGCGGCCAATGTGAGCTGGAAATGTGCAAACGCTTTGTTGATGGACAACGCGTCGATGCCATGCTGCTGGTGCGCACGAAACGCCATGACGAGCGGGTTACGCTGCTCCAGTCGCGGGGTGTTCCGTTCGTTACGCTTGGCCGTACGGAATCGGCGCAGCCGCATGCGTTCCTTGACGGTGATGGATTTGCCGGATTTCGCGATGCCACACGCCGGTTCATAGCCGATGGACACAGGCATATCGCGCATATCGCCGGACCGCAGGAGTTTTCATTTGCCTATCACCGCCGGCTGGGATGGGAAGATGCGCTGGCTGGTTCGGGCTTGCCGTCACAACTGCTGGCAGAAGCTGCGCCCTCCGAACACGGAGGCTATGCAGCCGCAAAGACGCTCATGACCGGCCCGGTAAAACCGACAGCCATTCTTTGCGCAACCGACGAAATGGCCGTTGGGGCCATGCGCGCGCTTCGGGAAGTCAGGGACGGAAACACCGTGTGCATTACCGGCCATGACGATCTGCCAGTCAGCGCTTTTACCGATCCGCCCCTATCGACGATGCGCGTCGCTTGCGATGACATCGGCGCCCGTATCGCTTCACTTTTGCTGCGTGCAATCAATGGAGAAGCGCCCGAATCCTTGCAGGAAATCCACCCCGTGGAATTTTTACCGCGCGCCAGTCATCAGCGGCCGCAACGCCGCGCTGCCAACGATTAACCCGCCCTGCTCCGTCACATCACCACCACTTTCGCGCCGATTTTGACCCGGTCGTAGAGATCATCGACATGGCTGTTCAGCATGCGGAAACATCCGGATGACGATGTGGTTCCGATGGTTTCCGGCTCGTTCGTCCCGTGAATGCGATACAGCGTCTGGCCGAGGTAGATGGCGCGCGAACCCAGCGGATTATCCGCTCCGCCCGGCATCGAGGCCGGTAAGTCCGGGCGCCGTTTCAGCATATCGGCGGGGGGTGTCCAGCTTGGCCACTTTGCCTTGCGGCTGACCTGTTCGACACCATACCACGCAAAGCCTTCTCGGCCGACACCGATCGGATAGACAAGCGCACTGCCGCCCAGAACGAGCGAAAGCGACATCCTGTGCGTATCGATGACAATCGTTCCCGCAGCTTCATTGCCGGTATATGTGACGTATTTCGGTGCTGCCAATCGGGTGGGGTGATGCGGACGGCGAGCGGTTACAGGCGCAGATTCGCCAAACAGGAAATCCCTGTATTCAGGGGCAATGACATCGGTGTTTTCCGGACTGCCACCCGCAGCCTGACCCGCCTGGCCATGAGACGGCTGACAAACCATAGGCAGTGCAAGGGTAACAAGAACGGCGAAAGACTTGAATGATGGCAAGGGAATTCTCCGGCTGTATCAGATAACCTTGGCTGCCACGAGATAATTGGCGACGGCGCTGAACTGGCGCTCCGGCACAGGGGTGCCGAGGCTGACGGTCTCCAGATCCAATGCGAGTTTTTCGTCCTCATACATCGGAATGGCCAATGCCTGGGCACGGGCGAGCATCACCAGGTAATTCTCCGGCGTGGAACGACAGGTCAGAACCGGCACCGGTGTCTCCCCCGCCACGTAGCGTATGCCGATGACGAGACGATCGCGGCTTACAATCAGAAGCGAACTGTTCTTGAGCCCGATTTTCACGGCGCTCGTCGCCCGCCGCTCCGCCAGCCGCTCGCGCTGGACGGCCGGGTCGCCCTCAATATCCTTGCGTTCGCGCTTGAGTTCACTCCGCGTCATGCGCATTTCGCGCAGGAACAGCCAGCGCTGCAACAGGACGTCGAATGCGCCGACAATCAGGAAGGCGAGCACCGTCGTGATGGCCAGCGGACGGACCATTGCCCAAAAGGTTTCCTGGGTGCAGGCACCGCCGCAGGAGGGAGACTGAAACAGCGCTTCCAGTCCCGACCAGAACACAATGACGAAGGCCGCGCCCAGGCACACGATCTTCACAATACCCTTGATGAATTCGACAACGCTTTTCAGGGAGAATATCCGCTTGAAACCGGTTGCAGGGTTGATGCGGCTGAAATCCGGTTTCAGCGGATCGGTCGAGAACACAAAGCCTCCGGTGATGGCCGCATTTGTGACTATGATAATGGCAATCGTGATAATGAGGATGGGCAAGACCGAGGTGAGAAATCCGCTCGCAGCGATCCGTGTCATCCGGTGCAGCACATCTGCAAAGGGCTGTTCGTAAAACCGGGCCGCTTCTTCAAACAGGGATTCAGCGCGAAACTGAAGTGAAGCCAATATGCTGGAAAGAAAAACAATTCCTCCCAGGAGCGTGGCGCCGGACACCATGTCCACACTGTGGGCCACCTGCCCCTTTTGCCGCGCGTCATCGATCTTCTTGTCTGATGCCGGCAGGTTTTTTTCTTCACTGGTATCGGTCAATGCTCACATCCATGTTTCCGCCGGCCATTTGTGCCACAAACACAAACACTCACAAAACAAAATATGAAACTTGTGAAATAGAATTCATATGCGATATTGAGCATATTATGATTATTCGCGGGGGGAAGAGTCGCATGGCACGACGCTGGGTAAATGCCTTGGCATATGGCGGCGTATTGCTCGCCCTTTGCGGTTGCAACACCGCACCGCAGACACAGACCCCGCAAATGACCGACCAGGCCAGATTGATAAAGCTCGCGGCGGATGTTGAAAAGCGCGGCGACCGCGGAACGGCGCTTGCCCTCTACGAGCGCGCCGCAACCTCTTCGACGGATCCGGCCATTCAACTGCGGCTGGCAAAAGCGCGGGAAGCAGCGGATGATCTTGACGGCGCGGAGGCCGCCTACCGCACCATGCTAGGCGCAAATGCCAACAGCAGCGAAGCCCTTGTTGGATTGGGCTCCATTCAATTGCAGAAGGGCGACGCCCAGGGTGCCATCCGGTCACTCAATGCCGCCGCCGCGCATGCGCCGTCCGGCAAAGTCTACAACAAGCTTGGTACCGCCTATATATTGCTTGGCCAAACTGAAAATGCCGAAACGGCCTTCAGCAAGGCACTGTCGATGGAGCCTGGAAAACTCGATACCCGAACGAACCTTGCCCTGGCGCAGGCCGTTGGCGGCAAGTTCCCGGTTGCCGCTTCGACGATGCAGGACGTGGTCAATTCACCCTTGGTGGAACGGCGCCAGCTTATCAATTACGCGGTCATTCTGCGCATGTCAGGCCGCACCGACGAAGCACGCGCGGTCAATGTTCCCGAGATGACGGCAGCCGGCAAGGAAACCATTCTTCGTCAGGCCGCCAATGCCGTCACCATCAAGGATCCGGCATCGCGTGCCAAGGCGATTGGCGTGCTTGCCTCCGGCTGACAGCCTGACCTCCAATCTGTTTAAATTCCCCCGACATTGGTGGTGGATTCAGGCGCTTTGCCACCTGAACGATGGTCTTCCCCATCAATCACGCGCCTTGCCGCCCGTGCCACAGGCGTGGCCATGGCAGGGCCCATATCCCGGCCGCGCACCAGGTCGCCTTCCTTTTCCGCCATCAATTGCAGATTGAGATTGTTGGCGCATCCCGATGGCAGATACAGTGCATCCGGCGTCTTGTCGGGTGTCGTGCAGGCATCCGGAACAAGCATGCGGCCTTCGGCTGCATATCCCTTGCTGCCCGGCCGGTCATAGCCTTTGCGCACGACTTTACCATTGGCGTCAGGCGTGACAGGGCCAGTCGTTACATAATGATAATTGGGCGAGTATGGCTCGGGCTGGGTCTGGCACCCGCTCGCACCGGCAAGGATGCACAATCCGGTAACGCGCAGAATCCGGCGTGGGCTCACGATCATCGTCTCAATCTCCCACATAGAAACCATATCCTTTTTTCGCGACCTGCCGTTTCTTGGCGACCGGAGCCGACAACGCACCGCTTGGGCTATCGAGCGGTGTCTTCAATGATCTGTCCGAGCGCGGCTGAACCAGATACGGCGTGATAAGAATGACAAGCTCCGTCTCGTTGCGTTGGAATTTCTTCGATTTGAACAGGCTTCCCAGGATGGGAACATCGCCGAGAATAGGGGTTTTCTCCAACTCCCGCGTTTCTTCTCTCTGGAAAAGACCGGCAATGGCAAATGTCTGACCGCTGCCAATTTCAACCGTCGTGTCTGCCCTGCGCACCTTGAACCCCGGGACGCTGACACCGCCGATGGAGACACCCGTGGCCGCCGAAATGGTGCTGACCTCCGGCTTGACCTGCAGGGAGATGCGATTGTTGGGAAGAAGCGCCGGTGTAAACTGCAGCGAGACACCGAATTGTTTGTACTCGATGCCGATCTGCCGGTCGCCGGCTGGGATAGGGATGGGCACTTCACCGCCGGCGAGGAAGCTGGCGGTCTGTCCGGTTACCGCCGTGATGTTCGGCTCTGCGAGAACTGTCAGAATACCGTTGTTCTGGAGCGCGTCGAGCAGAACGTCGACGTTCACATTACCGGTTCCCAGATGCGCATTGATACCGCCCGGCACGGTCCGCAGGGGGTTCCCTTTGACGATGCCGAATGAGAATGAACCTTTTTCGATCAGAGCGCTCCAGTTAAGGCCGTAGCGTTCCAGCGAATTGCGCGACACCTCGGCGAACCGCACGCGGATATTGACCTGGTTGGCGCCCTGTATCGTCGTGTTGTTGATGGGAGGATTGCCAGGCTTGGCGTAGGACTGGATGACGGATTCCGTGTCCACGGCCTCGCCAACCGAGCGCGCTTTACCCGTGGCAACGGTCTTTTCACCAAACAGCTTCACGTCGATGATGGTGTTGGGTTGCAGCGTCTTCATCGACTGCTTTGCCGGATCGGTATTGCCCGAAATAATGAGCTTCATGGTTCCGCGTAAACTCTGGTCAGCGTTGAGCGCTATGAGATTGGTCGTGCCGACCGCCGATCCGAAAACATAGATCGCGCCCGGGGAAACCACACGGACGTCAGCGATCTGGGTGTCCGCCACGAACACCGATTCAACCGGCTGATCAAAGCGGATGATGACGCCCTGCCCTTGCGTCAGCTTCAGAGGCTGACCGGTCATGGCATCAACGCTGATCGTCTGCGAGTGGGCAGAATCATGCATGACAATCATCGATATCATGCCCAGAAGCAGCACGCCCAGCATCATGCCGGGCGCCCTGCCGGAGGGCCATTTCCTATTGCGTATCAGGTATTTCACTCTTCTGGGTCCCCCGACCTGGCCTGCCGGTCTATCCGGCCGTTTCCGTCTGGTCATTGCGTTCCGCCTTCAGCGAGGAAGGCTTTTCCGGTGCAGGAAGGGCGATTGTCGCCAATGACTGCACATTGAATTCTGAGGCAATTTCCTGATAGGACAGCACCGGAATATCGACATTCTGGCCGGCAAGGATGCTGTGAATCTGCCGGCGAATATCGATTGACGTCAGCACCGAACGCTTCAACATCGGATCGCCCGAGTTCAACAATGCACTGACCTGATCAATGAGCGGCTTCAACACATCGTCCTGCAGGTAGTTTCCCTGTCTCAAGGCTGTCCTGATGGCTTCTTCAATCTGCCGCGTCAGGATGAACACCGGAATGATGCGGTTTTTCTCCGCGCGGCGATGACTGATCTGGCGGGCCAGACCACTTCGCACCAGTTCCGTCATCTGATGCGCATTCTCGATCTGCGGCGCATTTTCCACGATCGTTTCCAGAATGGCCCGCATATTGGTGATGGGCACATCCTCCTCGACAAGGCGGCGCAGAACTTCAGAAATCTTCTGCACGGAAGAAACCTCAACCGCTTCCTTGACCAGTTCACCGTATTGGCTTTCACAGGCGGCCAGCAGGGCTTTCGTTTCCTGAATGCCGGCAAAATGCGCAGCGTAACGCCGCAATGCATGGAACATGATTTCAAGCAGAACAGCGTCCGGAGCGTGATAAGGAATGCCAGCGTCCATGAGCTTCTGCTCGTGCTGCTTGTGCACCCAATAGGTTGACCTGCGGCCGATCAACGTCCCCGCATCGTCGTAATCGATGCTCATCAGGTCCAGATCGGTCGCTGCATCCAGCACCAGCAGATGCTCTGGCTCGATCGTTCCTTCCACGATCGGCACGCCCTCAAGGTCAAGGCGGAAATCATTCTTCTCGCCATCCTCGGCCCGCCACAGCTGCGCCTGCGGAATATTGATGCCGAGATCGACAAGAATGCGCCGTTTGATCGTCTCGGCACCCGCAGCAAACTTTTCCGCCGAAATGACCTTGCCCAGATCCTCGCCGAGCCAGACGGCAAGCCGGGACATGGTTTCGCGTGATGGCTCCGGTGTCTCGGATTGAAGATCCTTCGCTTCATTCTCCAGCTCAAAGACGGTGTTCTCCACCCTGATCTGGCGCCTGCGGATGAATGCAAGGCCGCCGGCGATGGCCGCGAGCGACAGAAAGACGGTGACGGGCATGCCGGGGACAAACGCAAGCAGGAAAAGGATCACCGCAGCAAGGGAGATCGCGCGCGGATCGGCACCCAGCTGCCCGACGATTTCGGTGCCCAGGTCCTGATTGCCGTGCGAGGCAACGCGGGTCACAACGGCACCCGAGGCAACCGAGACGAGCAGCGCGGGTATTTGTGCGATCAGGCCGTCTCCGACCGTCAGCAGCGAATAGGTGTGGGCAGCCTCGCCGAATGACAGACCACGTTGCCAGATGCCGATGCTGAGCCCGCCAATCAGATTGATTCCGATGATGATGATACCGGCAATCGCGTCACCCTTGATGAATTTCATTGCGCCGTCCATGGCGCCGTAGAACTGGTTTTCCCGCTCCAGATTCTGCCGTTTGATCTTGGCTTCCGCCGCGTCTATGTCGCCGTTGCGCACTTCATTATCAATACTGATCTGCTTGCCGGGCAGCGCATCCAGGGTGAAGCGTGCAGCCACTTCGGCCACGCGCTCGGCGCCCTTCGTGATCACGACGAACTGGGCGACGGTGATCACCAGAAACACGACGAGACCGACAACGATCTCGCCGCCCACGACAAAGTTCCCGAACGTATTCACCACATCACCTGCATCGGCCTGAAGCAGAATGAGGCGCGTGGTCGTGATCGTGAGCGACAGGCGGAACAACGTTCCCAACAGGATGACAGACGGCAAAGCCGAGAACTCCACCGGCCTGGAGATATAAAAGGCGACAATCAGCACCAGCAGGCTAAAGGCAAGATTGATGCCGATCAGCACGTCGACCATCACGGTCGGCAGGGGCAGGATCATCATGCTGATTGCCAGCAGCACCATGACCGCAACGACGAGGTCGGTGCGCCGCGCCGCCATTCGTGCCAGTTGGTTCAGCTGCAGGAGCATCTGCATCGTCAGGATCCGGCCGGAGAAGTCGTTGCGGATTTTGACTTCCTGGTCATGAAGTCGGAGAAAGCATCACGGGCTTCCTGATATTGCCCCGCGGTCCAGAGGGCGCGGCTTTCCAAGGCCGCAAGCTCCAGCTGAAACTCTTCGCCCAGGTCCGCCATGCGGTCGATGGTCGTCAAAGCGCGCGTGGCCGCTCCCTGTTCGATAAACACCATCACAAGCGTCTTGAGGATGGCAGCATCATCGGGGGCGACACGAGCCGCCAGCAGCAGGAACACCAGGCCGCGATCGAGATTTCCCGCGCGCCAATACAGCCGGCCCAATGTGTGAAGATAGTCGGCGCTGTCACGCTCGTTGAAGTTCAATGGACTTTACCTCTGCAATTCGGCCATTCACATCCCGGCATTTATCGATTTCCTCCTGCATCAGCTCGACCGCAAGGGCGGCAACGTCCGGCCCCAGTTCCAGGAGAGGCAATACATGCTCGAGAATATGCAAAAGCATTTCTTCGTTATGGAACCCCTTGAGCCGTCCAATCGCCGATGCGTCGACCCGCGAGAACTTGTCCGTGCGCTTGCGGTTGGCATTTTTCCCGCGTTCATTGAAAAGCCTGGTGCTGCGCAGCGCAGTTTCAAAAGACTGCACATCCGTGGCGGGGGACATGCCGCTACGATCGGCGGCGGATGGCAACAGCCGCTCAGCGCGCTCCCGGCTTTCAGTGCGACGCAGATCAAGCGCCATAGGCCCTCCCGCCGGTTAGAATGTCAGCGTGAATTCTTCCGCGTTGCGTTTGACGACAAGTCTGTGCGACCCGATTTCCTTGATGATCCAGCCGTCTTCCAAGGCGGCACCCGTGTAGAGACGCGAACCGTCAGCAGCAATCGCATAGGGCTTTTCTCCGAACCAGACCGCCTGCAGCTTGAATTTCGGCTGAATTCTCTTTGCCTCTTCATGAACGCTGCTCGACACGACGTTGCGGCTGCCATACTGGCTATCAAATCTGTACTGGACATCGGTCCACTTTTTCATCTGTGCCTGATCGACCGCACCGCCCACATGCACACGCGATCCCTCCCATTGAACATCCAGAGCCTCAAGGCCATTGTCAGCCAGCATCTGGCTGAGCACCTGACGGGGATCTCCTGCCGCTGCGGATACGGGCGCGACCTGCAACGCGGCGGTAGTCTCAAAACCGGCACGGCGACTGTCAAAATTACCGGCAATGCCAGCCTGAACAAGCGCGATCGACACGGCCAGCAAGGCAATGCAGCCGCCAATCAACCCGAATTTACGCCATGGCCGAAGGCGTGATTGCAAATCCGGCTTCATTTTCGCCGGCCCATTGAGAACCATGGAAACGCCGCCTGCGGAAATCCTCACGGGCAGCCTTGTGCGCATGCCCTTGCCGATTTCGAGCGTTGTGCGGTTGTTGATGACAACCTCACCATTATGAGCACCGATAACGACCATTGCCCCCGCGCGGCGAATAGAGAAGTGACGTTCCTCTATCGAACTGTCGCTCAAAAACAGATCGCAGTCGGTGGAAGAGCCGATTTGGCAATCATCACCGGAAATGGGAACCACGACACCGCGATGAACGCCATCGAGGACATTCAACGTCAATTCGCCTGTGCCGCCCGGAATCTGCTTCATCAACATCATGAGAAACCTGTATTAACTGTGGCGCCGGCATCGGCGCCCAATGGCACCTCGAAGAAGACAAGGAGAGGACAGCATGGGCCGCCCTCTCCCGCAGTAAAATCAGCCGATTTTTGCCTTGGCGATGTCAAGCACGCTCTGGCCATCCATTGTTGCAAGCTTTGTCTGCGTTGCTTCTTTCTGGATGCGATCAAATGCTTCCTTCAAAGAAGCAAGATTGCTGTCGAAATTGGTGGATGAGGAGGATGCGTTGACGGAACCTGACTGAGCCATGATGAATCCCTTTTGCGTTTCAGTTAATCACAGGCTCGTGACTCCGAGCCTTTTCAAGCACAAATCAGTGCGAACTCACAACTAACAGCATACTCATAAATTGGCAATGTTACAGGAAAAAGATTGCCGTCATCCGGCCGTGTTTTATCTTACAAATATTACACCTATTTGCCGGAACCACAGGTTATCTAACGCCAGCTAACAAAATAAATACATGTTTTATATGGATAATTTCACTAGACAGAATGAACTTGAAAGAACACCGGCCCGCTTCAAGGATGCTCACAAAGAGATCACAACGACGTTGACAGTGAATACTCACAATTGTAATCCTTTGACGGTGATTTTATCATAAATCGGATGTGAAAGCGTGGCAGAAAACATCACCTATGTGGGACATTCCGCTTTCCTGATGGCGCTCGCCGCTGTGATGGTGGCGTGTGGCACATCGGCTGCGACCGCACTGCCGGAATGGGCGAACAAACCCTACAATTACGTGCTGATCAATCAGGACTTGCCCGGAGCCATGAAGGAGTTCGGCCGTAATCTCGGATTTCCGGTTGTCCTCGACGGTCAGGTGCGCGGCCAGATCCGCGGCCAGGTCAAGGCGCAAACGGCAGGACAATTTCTGGATGAACTTGCGCAGGGCAATGGCGTCAACTGGTATTTCGATGGCGCCATTCTTCACATCAGTTCCAGTGATGAGTTCAAAACACAGGTTATCGAGCTGGGGCGGCTCACCGGCGATGCCGTGCTGCAGGAAATGAAGCGCATGGGTCTTTATGACGAGCGTTTTTCGATCACCTACAGCAAGAATGCAGCGGCGCTGCGCGTGTCGGGGCCGCCATCCTACATCGCCGTCACCAGGGAGGTTATTTCAACCATACAGCCTCCGCCCGCAACCGATGACGATCCCAGAGTGCGCGTGTTTCGCGGCCGCGGATCAACCGTCGATGAGACTGTGGAGCTGCAGACCGCACGCAAGCGCACGGACGCTCCGGCTGCGCAACCCAAGACTGTTTTGACCAAAACAACAAATTGAGGAGTTTCAATCATGACCGCTGAACGGATTGCACCGGCCGCCGCGCAACAAGCATCTCCCCCTGTCGATGATGCCGCCCAGAAACAGCAGTTCGAAGAGGCGTTGGCATCCTCCATGCTCTCGGGGGCAACCTCGATGTTCACGCAGTTCATCATGGATATTGCCGGCGACCAGATGAGCGAAGCCAATTCATCCGAGTAAGCATCTGCTGCAATCAACCAGTGAGGTACGCACCAATGGTTACCCCCATAGCTCCCGTCAGCAGCGTGTCGCAGCACCAGCCGGTTACGCCGGTTTCTGCCAATCAGCAGAATATCTATGAACATGTCGCGACAACGATCCAATCCATGCCGCACGGCGCAAGTCCCGTCGATATTGGCCGCAGCCTTGGCACCACGTTCAAGTCGGTTGCCGATCGCCTTGAGAGCGGAAGAGTTGAGGTTCAACGGTTCCTGGCATCCGGTGATGTGGGAGCCACGCCTGCCGGACAGGCAAAGGACCAGCAGTCTCCTCTCAACAAGGACAAGATGAGCAACCTGATACAGGGGCTGACGATGTCATTTGACCTGATGCAGCGTCAGCACATGATTGCCAACGTGCCCATTCAACTGACCACCAGCGTTCGCGAAACGACCCGCGGCGGTGGTTGAGGCAAACAGCAATCCCATGACGCACACGTTCCAACGCATGATTTTGGCGATAGCCGCCGTATGTTTTCTGCAGGCATGCAAATCGGATCTCTATACCAATCTTGACCAGCGCGAGGCCAACCAGATTGTGGCAACGCTGTTGACGCATGGGATTTCGGCAACGCGCAAACCACAGAAGGACGGGAAGCTGACCGTTCTGGTGGATGAGGATCAGTTTGCCGAGGCGGTGACATTGCTGGCGGAAAACGGGCTGCCGAAGGCGGAATTTGCCACGATAGGCAGCGTTTTCAAGAAGGAGGGGCTGGTGGCCTCGCCTGTTCAGGAACGGGCACAAATGATCTACGCCCTGAGCGAAGAATTGTCCCGCACGGTTTCGGAAATCGACGGGGTTCTTTCCGCTCGTGTTCACGTGGTTCTGGCGGACAATGATCCGCTCAATCGTTTTGCCGCACCAGCTTCGGCTTCGGTGTTTATCAGGCACGAACCCTCGCTGAACATCAATGCATTGATCCCGCAGATCAAGACGCTGGTCGCCAACGGGATTGCCGGACTGAGCTATGAGAAGGTCTCGGTCATTCCTGTTGCCGCGCCGCAGAAAACACGCGAAACGCCGCCCGAGCTGGAAGTGCGGGAGTATATGGGCTTGTGGCTGACCAGGGAAAGCGAAAGCCGGGTGTTCTGGATGGCGGCAATCGCTGGAACGCTTGTTCTCGCGCTGCTTGGAACAATCGGGTTTCTTCTCTGGCAGCGGCGCGTGCCCATGACCTATGCACTTGAGCCCACAGACATTGCCCGGAATGGAAAGACCTCATGACAATGTCCCAGGGCAGCGGCCGGAAATCCTCATCCGCGTGGAATACTTACTTCAACAATACGGCGCGGTTTATTCATCCGGACCGCCTATCCGCAAGCTTCGCCGGAGTTCTCCTGCCTGAAGGCATCGAGCTTTTGCGCAATGCGCAGCGCATTGGTCACAACACGCGACGGCTCATGCGCGAGCATTTCCGGCTTTCTGCTCTTCCGGCTGAGCCCAGACTGGAAGCGTGCGATCTGCAACTGCTGCTGATGCCCCCGGAAGATGTGGCGGCTTTCGAGTTGCGGTGCGGTGCGATGTTCCTGGCCAATTCGCTTGCGCAGATCGTCCAGTCAGCGGCCGCCCATCGGCTGAAGGACGCGTTGGGCCAGGACCTTTATGCGCTTGCGCTGGCAAACCGCCATTTGGCTATCGCGGGTGAACCGGTCACCGATCCGGATACGCTGCTGGCCGCCATGCAGCGTGACGGGCAGGCGTGCATCTCAACGTGGCGGGAGAGCATGCCGGATTATGTCAACGACTGGTTTGGTCTCAAATATCCGGGTGATGACACAATTGCGCCGGCCCATTCCGGCGACCATGCGAAACGTGCTCTTGTCATCGTGCGGCACCCATCAAACGCGCGCGCGGATATGGCAGCCGCATGATGGATCTGCCCAAAACACCGGCGGCCCGGATCATATCGGCGCGGGATACCGCACTATGGACCGACGCGCAGGCAATGCTGGCCGCAGCGCGGCAGGAGGCGGATGATATCCGCAGTGCGGCGCAGGCAGCTTTCGATGCAAGCAAAGCAGAAGGATACCGGCAGGGGCTGCAGCAGGGCGAACAGGATGCCGCGATCCTCGTCGCCGAGACCGCAACCAAGATTGATCGCGATCTTGAAGCGCTGCAGGAGCAGGTCATTGATCTCAGTCTCTCCGTGGTCGAACAGCTGATCGGCGAAATCGACAATCCGGTTGTGGTCGCCAAACTGGCAAGCAATGCCATCGAGCTTTTACGCTATGAGCGCGCGCTCACCGTTTACGTCGCCCCCGAACTGGAAAGGGAAGTTAAAAACCTTCTGCAGGAGATATCGACCGGCCTCGAAAAAGGCCTGTCCGTCAGAATCACCGGCGATCCCCGGCTGGATAGCAGGAACTGTCTCGTCGTGTCTCCCAGCGCCGTCGTCAATGCCGGGCTTGATGCACAATTGTCCATCATTCGCCAGGCTCTGATCGCTGCGCGCGACGAAGCCGAATTTGGAGTGGTCTGACATCCATGCAAAGCGACCTCAGCCGACTCATGAACCGCTTTCAAAGAGCTGCAGTCAGCGCTCATCCGCTGCAGGTGCATGGGCGTGTGCGCCGCATAACGGGTGTCATCATCCATGCCTCCCTGCCGATGGTCCGGATTGGCGAGTTGTGTGAGATTCGCGATCCCGTGTCCGGCCGCACCGTTCCGGCTGAGGTGATCGGGTTCGACAATGATGATGCCGTTCTCAGCCCCATTGGCGATATGGCGGGCATGTCCACGCGTGCCGAGGTCATCCCGACTGGCAGCATCATACAGGTTCCTGTGGGGCCGGGATTGCTGGGCTGCGTGGTCAATGCCCTCGGGGACATCGTGAACGACAATGGCCGCGATCCGGATGCGGCCGCCGGGATTGTTGCGCTTTACCCCACCCTTGCCGAGCCCGTGAATGCTTTGCAGCGCGATCTGGTCCGCGATCCCCTGCAACTTGGAATACGCGCCATCGACGGTCTCTTGACCGTCGCTCGCGGCCAGCGCATCGGCATTTTCGGTGCGCCGGGTGCCGGAAAATCCTCGCTGATATCAAGCATCGTGCGCGGGACCCAGGCAGACGTCGTAGTCATCGCCCTGATTGGCGAGCGTGGCCGGGAAGTGCGCGAATTTCTCGATGTCCAGTTGGGCGTCGAAGGCAGGAAGCGCGCGGTAACCGTGGTCGCAACCTCCGATCGCCCGGCGATCGAACGCGTCAAGGCGGCACACTGCGCCACGGCAATCGCGGAATATTTTCGCGACGAAGGCAAGGATGTTCTTCTGTTGATGGACAGTGTTACCCGCTTTGCCAGAGCACAGCGCGAAATCGGTTTGGCGGCCGGCGAACCCGGCACGCGCCGCGCCTATCCCCCATCGCTGTTTGCAGCCCTTCCACGTCTCCTCGAGCGCTCCGGACCCGGCGTGGGCGGATCAATTACCGGACTTTATACGGTGCTGACCGAAGGCGACGAAACGCTGGATCCAGTGGCGGAAGAAGTAAAGGCCATCCTTGACGGCCACGTGTCGTTGAGCAGCCTGCTGGCGGAGAAAAACCATTTTCCAGCCATTGATATACTGCGCAGCCGCAGCCGGTTGATGGACGCAGTCGCCAATGAAAGCCATAGGGCAAGCGCCACCGCAATCCGGGAAATGATGGCGCGCTATGAAGAAGTGGAACTGCTGCTTCGCGTCAATGAATACAAGGCAGGTTCAGACGCGGTTACCGACAGGGCTGTCGAAAGGCATCAGGCCATCACCGATTTCCTGCGGCAGGAAAGCCATGAACATTCGACGTTCAATGAAACCTTGGACAGGATGTGGGAGCTTGCAAATTGAAGAACCGGCAGAGATTTGAAAAGCTCCTGGGCTTACGCAAAATGCGCCTGCAGATTGCAGTGAATGCCTTGTCTGTTCAGCAGATGCTCGTCAATGACGCTGAATCGCAGCGATCCAAGGCCTATAATGCCATGCTCGAACTTGCGGCTGAGTTGACCGCCCGGGACGATGAAAACAGGCAAAACCTGACGGGAAACACAGTCAGCCAAGCCATGCTCGAGCGCTACCGCCAGGATATTCTGGCGATAGATCAAGAACTCGCCAGGAGTGCCGATTCCCATTCCCGGGCAAGCGAGCACCTCGATCACATGCGCACTGATCTGGCAAAAACACTGGCAGACTATCTCGCCCGGAAGAAATCACTTGAACAGCTGGAGGCTGCCTTCGAAGCGGAACAAAGGACAGCATCGCTTTTGCGCGCTGAGATGGAAGATGACGATCGCGATGATTTTCACAAGACTTCCCTCAGTGCAGGGCGGGCCTGAACATGACGCCCAAGAAGAAAATCAATGCGGGAAAACCTGACGGGGCAGTGGATTTTCAGCCCTTTCCCAGCATGTCCCCTGCCTCACTGATCACCCATAATGCCCTCTATCGCCGCCGGCAGTCCCTGCGCGCAGACGTGCGGGGTAAACCCATAACCATCGGCCTGTCCGCCCGCCCCTGGTCCGCCGGCGACGCATCGCGCAGTTTCAACGTGTCCGCCGGTATCTGGAATTTTCAACTCGCTTTGCCTGGCAGTCTGGTCGAGGCTCTGGTGGGTGGTCTCTGCAAACCCGCTTCATTCCACACGCTGCCAGCGCTTCAACAGGCCATTCTGATCGAGGCGGCGCTGGAGAACCTGCTCTTCCCGTTTGAAGCGGCGATATCGCAGCCACTGCAGTTCGTCACGGATGCGGATGCGAGCACTGCGGACATCAACCTTGATCTCCACGTCGCATTTGCATCCTTCGACGGGGTTGTCCGTCTCGGGCTGAATGCAGAGGCGGGCAGACTTCTCAGCAAGGTATGGGATGCATTTCCCATGCAAGCACCGGTTGATGTCGAGGACTTGCCCGTTCCGGTGCAAATCCTGGCCGGCGCGCAAACCCTGAGCACAGCCGAGATCTCTGCTCTGAAACAGGGCGATACCATTATGAGCGAAGGCGTCTTGCCAGGGGAATTATATGCCCTTTGCGCAGGCCAGCTTCAGGCGCGCTGCATCCAATCGGAACCAGGGCTTCTTCTTACCAGCGGCTGGAGTCCGGCGGCAATCTCACAGCCCGACGGCAATGAAATTTTCATGGAAAGGGGAACGGTAATGGATGAAGCAACCATCGACAGTCTTTCTGTTCGCGTCATATTCGAGCTTGCGCGCACGGACATGGCTTTGCGCGACGTGAAGGCGCTTGCCGAAGGCAGCGTCGTGCCCGTCGCAGCGCTCAACGAGGGTGCTGTTGCCATTATCGCAAACGGCAGCAAGATCGGCCGCGGCGATATTGTCAGATTGGGTGAAGGTCTCGGCGTTCGCATTTTGCAGCTTGGTGCAAATGACTGAGCTTCAGGGCAATATTCTTCCGATCCTGCTGCTGGTTACATCGGTTGGATTCATTCCGCTCGCCATCGTGACCATGACGGGCTTTTTGAAGATATCCATTGTCCTGTTCCTCGTGCGCAATGCGTTGGGCATCCAGCAATCGCCGCCCAATCTCGTACTGTACGGCATCGCCCTCATCCTGACGGTTTATGTGACGGCGCCATTGGTCGGCAATATTTACCGGGCGGCGGAAACGCAATCCATCGATCTGAGCAATGTGGAGGGTATAACGCGCGCAGCCAATACCGTGCGCGGCCCGCTGCAGGAACATCTGGCGCGCTACTCCAGTGAGAGCGAACGGCAGTTTTTCCTTCAATCGACGGAAGGCATCTGGTCCGAGGAGGCGCGGGCAAACGTAAAACCCGATGATCTGGTGGTTCTTGTTCCCTCATTCGTAAGCTCGGAATTATCCCGTGCATTCCAGATCGGCTTCCTGCTCTACATCCCGTTCCTCGTCATCGATCTCATCGTCTCGAACGTCCTGATGGCGATGGGGATGATGATGGTATCCCCTACCCTGATCTCAATCCCGCTCAAAATATTCCTGTTCGTGTCCGTCGACGGCTGGTCGCGGCTCATGCACGGACTCATTCTCAGCTACAGGTGAAAACATGCAGACTGCCTTTCTCGCACAGATGCAAAGTGCGCTGCTCACCGTCCTCATGGTTTCAGCCCCGGCGCTGATCGTGGCCATTGTGATCGGCATCAGTGTCGGTTTGCTTCAGGCTTTGACACAAATTCAGGATCAGACGCTGCCCCAAACCGTAAAGCTCGTCGCGGTCATGCTGGTCCTGATTGTTGCGGGCCCGGCGCTCGGCGTGCAGGTCACCTCCCTTGCCAGCCGCGTTCTTGACGAGTTTCCCGCCATGACGCGCTGAACACGCTGATGGAACAGCAGATGATCACGCTGCCACTGTTTGAAGCGGGCTATGCCATACTCCTGGCAACGTCCATCGCCATGGCGCGCGGTTTTGGTCTCATGACCATATCCCCCATATTCGTGCGGTTGGGGATCACAGGCCCCATACGATCCGGCGTGGCATTGGCGATCAGCATTCCGGTTATTCCGGAAGTCATGCGCACCCTTGCAAGCCGCCCTCCGATGACTATTCCATGGTTGGGCGCCATGATGATCAAGGAATTCATCATCGGCTTTGCCATCGGTTTTCTCTTCAGCATTCCATTCTGGGCGGCCGAAATCGCCGGCGATCTCATCGACCTGCAACGCGGATCCACCGCGGCCCAGCTCCTCGATCCTCAAGCGGTGACGGAGACCAGCATCACCGGAACTTTCTTTGCGCTTGCAGTGATCGTTCTGTTCTTTTCTTCCGGCGGCTTTCTGGTTCTGCTGGACAGCTTTTACAACAGTTACCGCATTTGGCCGGTGACCGACTTCGTGCCAGTGCTCACCGGCACTACCCTCCCGCTTTTCGTCGGAACAGTGAATGGCATGATGCAAATGGCGCTGGTTCAGATCGGCCCCATCGTTCTCGCCTTGCTGATCGCGGATCTGATGCTGGCCTTGCTGTCGCGCATGGCGCCGCAGCTGCATGTGTTCGACCTGTCAATGGCGGTCAAGAATTTGATATTTGCCCTGCTCATTGCACTTTATGCAATGTTTCTTGTTCCGCAGATGCAAACCGAACTCGGCCGGCTGCGCCAAAACGTCGATGCGTTCTTTGACATCAAACCGGAGAGCAGGCGTCCGCTGGAATGATAGGTCCTAGCCCGCGTTCTGTTGATCCGCCGCGTTCTTCACGACAAAGGGTCTAAAGAAGGAGACCGGCGGCACCGGCACAGCGGCACGCTTCTCGAAAATACGGCATATGGTGGTTGCCTTGGCCATGGGACGTCCATCATCGCTTGTTATGGTTACATCCACGACAGCCTGGCTGGCCGTACGATGCACGATCGTCGTCGCAGCATCGAGGTAACGGCTATCGCCGAGCGCCAGAAATGTGATGTTCAACTGACTGGTTGCACAGCCTGCGATTGAAAGATTGCTTGCTCCGAGCACTGCCGCGGCGGATCCGGCGACTTCAATCAAAGTGGCAATGGCACCGCTGTGCGCATTGCCCGGCAACTGGGTGACATCCCCCTGAACCGGCAGTCTCAACTTTACGGCATCACCTTGGGCAGAAAGGAATATGATACCAAGGCTGCGCGCGAAGGGTGTCCTCAATAGAATTTCGTCTATCCATTCTCGGGCAAGTGATCGCATTGGGTTGGGATCCTGTTTCAGGGCAACTGCAACGGAATACCACCTGACTTACACGGCAGCATCCTTTGGGGAGGGGCAACATGACATCGTGGCTGCTGTTTGGCGAATACCTGCGAAGTTATGTGAAGAGACACTTTCAAGCCAATGGAAATTCCGGACATATTCTCCAAAACGATTTGGCCCTTGAACGATAGTGTTGCGCCAACTCGAGGTCAAAACAATTTCTCTTAACCTTTGTGAGACACAATTGAACATAATCAAACATGAATTCATCACAAAAAGCCATAGGTTCAATTTTTTTGAATATGAATAAATGTGCTTGCAGCACGGCCGGCCAGCTGCGTATGCCGATTCACCCCACCCATGCCCCCGCACAAGCGCAGGAAACACCATGCAGTCAATCGACGTGCACTCGCAAAGCCAATGTCAAAACCGGAATACTCCCGAACAGGGAGCACTCCGGCGACCATGAGCCCGGTGCAGTGTGTTTTGTTGGATTGAAAGCCTGGCCGAACGGGATCAGGCGGCCTTGATCTGGTTCGATCCCCAGAAATAGGAATATTTCTTGTCGATCTTGCTGCGCTCGATCTCATTGCGGCCGAACATGGTCGACAATGCAGCTCCAACCTGATTGATGCTGTGAGGAAAACCTTGATCGTTCAGTTCCTTAACGATCTCGCCAATGCCATGCGGCTTATCAAAGAAACCATCTTCGCGCAGTTTTTTAACGCGTTCACGGCAGGAGCCGCCGGACGCGGCTGTTGCCCGCACACGCTTTCGCGTGCCAACTGGCTTGGCTGGCGCGATTGCCTGCAGATTATCCGACAATCCGGCTTCGCCGTCCGCATGCCCGGCCTCGGCGAGTTTCGAGCGCTCCAGGATAGGCATAAGCTTGTCAAGATAGGTCCTCACGAACTCATCTTCACCTTCCAGCTCTATTGTGAGCGATTGTGTGTTAATCAATACTTTCGCAACCGACATTTCGATCTACCAATTACCCCAACTGTTTGAAGTTAACATAAAACATATTAAGTGATAAGCCAATGCCACCAATGCATGGGTCTG
Source organism: Phyllobacterium sp. 22229 (assembly GCF_052056495.1). Lineage (NCBI taxonomy): Bacteria > Pseudomonadati > Pseudomonadota > Alphaproteobacteria > Hyphomicrobiales > Phyllobacteriaceae > Phyllobacterium > Phyllobacterium sp. 22229. Next base: position 115,649 of record NZ_JBQEPA010000002.1, on the reverse strand, counting down.
TTCACAAAAAGTCATATCTGGCAAACATAGGGTAAAATAAGGCGTTCCGCCGGCCCTCCGGTGCAAATCCCGGGCCAGACTGTGAGCGGCTGCATCTGAGTGAGCAATTTCCGTGAGGTTGTGATCAGCTCAGACAGAACAGATCTGTATGAGCTGATACACCCGCCATCCCAACTCAGGCAGAAAGAGCCATATCGCTCCTATCGGCATCCACAGCGAGGAGCTTGACCATGTCAACGGCCGAGCTGCGCATGTTCTCCCAAGCGAATACCGAACTGCTTGGGCCTGCCTCCTCGTATTTCGCCCGCTCTTTCGAGCCGGCATAGGCCGGATCAAGCATCACCTCCGCCCTGCGCAAATGAAAACTCAGCTCATCCTCGACGCTGCCGGATCCTGTCGGCATGGTGAAGTTGATCGGCTTCAAGCCCGCGCGCGCAGTCGGCGTGATGACGGTTGGCGTTGAACCGCCCGTTGCAGGCGCCCGCATGGTTGGCAGGACGGTCGTCGGCGCAGGCGGCAAAGTCGTTCTTGGCACCGGTCCGGGGCTCAAAGGCTGTTTATCGCTGAACGCCCAGGTCGTCAGTTCGACCAGTTTGTCCAGATTTGACTTGTCCTTGCCGTTATCCTTGCTGTCGGAAAGCATGAAATCAACAAGGAGGTAAAGCGGCACGCCAAAACTTGTGGCAATGCCGAGTGCCCGCATGCCTTCATTGACGCCGCTGGGCATTTTTGGCCACCATGACGGCGGACGCTGGGCAACATACCAGGTGAGACCGCCAAGGGCCTGCAGGCCATAAAGCCCTGCCTTCAAGCCGCCACCCGGCATCGTCGCGGCAACGGTTCCAAGCAGCGCAAAACCGGGCAGGCTGTATTTCCAGGCCGTCTTGTCGCTCTCAAAATTCATGTCATCTTTCTTGGCATCCAGCTCTTTTACCCTTGCCTCTTTCTCCGGGGTCATGGGCCCCCGTTCCATCTTGATATCCGCAAGGTTCTGTACCGCCTTGAGATAGGCCGTCTGGATGAGCACCGCCGGCAGGGCGCGCAGCAAATTACCCCCATCCTGGCTAACCCACTGGACCCAGTTCATGTCACCTGAATGTTTGCTCAGCATGATGGCAGCCAAGGCGTTGACCGGAGCTGCCAAGGCACCGGCCTTGAAGGCGTAGCCCAAATGCGTCTCGGGTGACATCGAACTGCTGACCAGTTTCTCCGCCCGCTTCCAATCGACAGTGCCCTTGCTGTCATTGTCCTGATGCTCGAATTTGGCCAGGAGATATTCATGCAGGTCGCTATAGGCTTTCCGTGCATCCTCCGTGCGGCTGTATCTGGCGTAAGCTGGGCCAAACGCCTCCTGATCCGCCGCATAAAGATCATCGATCCTTTCCCGCGCGCCGGCAATATTATCGGGATCAACCTGCTTATCCACCGCGTATTTGACCCGCTTGTCCATCTTGTCGAGGGTCTTTTCCTCCGCAAGGCTCGGAGGCTTCAGGTTGTCGGTGTTGGCCTTGGGCAACAGCGACCGGTCCCCTCGCAGCGCCTCATCACGCGCTTCCTTGTAGGCACGTCCCAATTTGGCGACTTCCTTGAGGGTTGCGATCAGCGCGTCTCTTTGGGCTTGCGACGGTTTGGCCGTTCCAGTCAGCCCGCTTTTGTTGAGCAGACTTTCTGCCTTCTTGATCGCACGGGCCTCGTTGCCAAGCATGGCATAGCCAAACGCCCGCTGAACACCATGGTTGTTCGTCCACCAGGCCAGTTTCGAGCCGTTGGAACGGACGGCCAGAATGAAAGCGGAAGATGGTCCGCCAAGCACGCTGGAAACACCGGAGAAGCCGACCGACCGCTTGAGCGTTTCGGCGACCACATTCACCCCGACAACACTCGTCTTGATAAGTCCTGTTTTGAGCTGCGGAGGATTGCGCTCACCCATTACGTCAAGCAGTTCACGCCGCTTCTCATTAGCGCCCCGCCGCCGCTGGGCATAAAGCAGAGCGGATAGCTGCTCGTCCGTTTCCAGCTTATCGGGATTGACCGCTTTTGCCTGTTTCCGGCGCAGGGATTGCAGATCTTCGGGGGTCAGCAGCGCGACCTCTTCATCGGAGAGATTCTTGATTTCCTTAGGCTTGGTGAGAAGCGTAATGACCGGTTTGGAGGGGCCATCCGGGACCGCAACGTTGGTCACGCCGACAGGAGTGCTTTCATTGCTTCCCGCCGCGGGCTGCACCGTCTGCTTGGGAGCAGATGTTCCTTGATCGCGCCGCTTCTTTGCTGTCTCAAGCGCCGCAAGCTGTTCATCATTGAGGCTACCTTTGGCTGCCTTCCTGATGCTCGCCGCCTGTGCTGGCGTGAGGTTCTCAAAATCACTGGGCTCCAATCGCGCAAGCTGCCCGGGGAGCAGAGAACCCACCTGCTCGGGCGTCGTGTGGGCTGTGATCTCCGGCTTGCTGTAGGTGATCGAACCGATGCCGTTCTTAGGATCGGCTCCCGTATGCAGCGGGCTGACCACTCCGGGAATATCAAAGAGCCCGGGGGGCGGTCCGGCATCCGGATCTTTTCCCATCTGGCGCTGGAAGGCCTTCCAAATCTCAATCGGGTCCTTCGGCTGCCCCGCCGCAGAGAGGTTGCGGGGTTCCGGCAGAGAATTAGCGAATTTCCGGTATTCATCCAATGTCTTGAACACCGGCGTATTGCTGCTCGCCGGTCTGGCGTTTCCAGCATTGACAAGTGGTTGCGAGGCAGGTGACGGATCATCGCCTCTGTTTTCAGAATTGCCTTTGCCCGGCCGCGTCATCATCAGCCCGCGCACGCCAAACCCGGTCCCGACCGTGCCGGTTGCAACGCCTGTCACCGCATTGAAAAGGTCGAGACCCTTCATGTTGCCCGAAGCAATGTCATGCACCGACACAGCAACCATCGGAACGCCGATGCCAAGGGACGACCAGTCCAATCCGCGCGCTGTACGGTTCAGCTTACCGCCATTGCTCATATATTCCGCGGCTTTCAGTGCCATTGGCGATTCTGCCTTCAGAGCGCCGATACTGCCCCTGGCCGCCTGCAACACCGACATGTCGGAGACCGTGCGGAACATGCCAAGCGTGCGCAATCCGCCCGCCGCCATGGGGATGAACGAGCTGGCAACCGATCCCATATTCATCCAGGATTCCGAATCGCCCCACTCGCCGCCATGCTGGAGATAATTGATCTGCCGGGCAATCGCCCGGCCGCCGAGGTACGCGCCGCCGCCCATGGCTATGGGTGCGGCGACCGGGGCGAATGGCGGGATGAAAGAGGCAACCGTCGCAACGGTGGTGATGGTCCCGACCACGGGATCGATGATTTTCTCCGCAACCGTGAAATTGCGCGCACTGACGACTTCAAGCGGGATGGTTGAATCCGGGCTCTGCCGCATGTCGAGACTGCGCGGCACGACCAGCCGGCCACCTTCGCCGAACTGGGTGTTGTTGTCCTGGAAATCCTGCAGGCTTTCAAAGTGCTTGCCTGTCACATCGACATAATAGACCTTGCCGCCGCCGCTCTTGACCGCAATCAATGCCGTCTGTTGGGAACCCTCGTCCTGATTGACATGGAACATGGGTACAATTTTGTACTGGACGTTGTCCCCGGCGATGTCATGCACTTCTCCGGTAATTTTCTTCAGCGTTTCAGCATTCTGTCCCGGCGTCAGTCCGAAGGCCTGCGCAACGGTGGCATCAAGTTCTTTTCCGCCCTTTATACCTTTGAAATCATTTGTATAACCTGATTTGTAGAGGTCTTTGAACTTGAGTTGATATTCGCCGAGGGCCTCGTCCCTGCGCTTGTCGAGATAGGCATATTCCGTATTCTTGCCGTAGGAGTCGGAGCCTTTATCGACCATGAGCTTGATCGGTTGCGTCAAGGCAAAATTGAGGCGATTGCGGGCGGCATGGGCCTCGTCGCGGGCACGCTCGGCCGCCTGCTTCTGCGCCGATGCCGTATCCAGCGCAAGCTGTGCATTGGCCACCTCCGGATGCACCCACACCCACTGTCCGTCCATCTGGACACGGACGCGCTCGCCGTCCGCCGATTCATTTCCCGCGTCCTTGCCCGCTGGTCTTGTATAAGCCACATTGACGGCATTGGAGCCGTTCGGCTTGCTGTCAGCCGGAGCGTCGGGCGTGCCTGCACCATATTTCGCGATGGCGTCATCGCGGGCTTTTTTCAGTTCCGGAATCGCCTTGTCAAGGTCCTTGATCTGAAGATCAAGATCGCTGATCTGCACGTCCTTGATTGCTTCCCCGGCCGAGATAACCGCCTGTTGCGCGCCCCTAAGGCCGCCCAGCCCGCAATTGCCCTCCGGGCCGTCGACAAGCGATTGCCACTGCTTGTTGAGCTCGCGATCCTTGAATTCACCGCGTACATTCTTGTCGTTGCGGGCGAATGTCAGCTGGACCCGTTTTGTGCCGCCATGTTCATAGGTTGTCTCGACATAGAGCTGATTGTCCTTGGGGTCCTCGACAACCTTTTGATCCTTTATCTTACCGAGATAATCGCCGCCATAAGTGCTGTTTTTCTTGTTCCAATCGTAACGGTCCGGATTGTTCTTGATGTCTTCCGCGATGATTTTCTGCTTTATTCCCTGGCCGGTTACCTGCAGATCTGCCGCTGTCTTGTTGGCATCGTGATAGGTTTGATAGACCTCAGCGGCATGGACATTCTTGCCCGCTTTGTCCTGTTGAGACAGTGCCTGGTCAAGCAGCTGTTTGGCTTCTGTATTTTCCTTCGAACCCGGCTTTGTCGCGGCAAGGTTCTCCTGCCTTATGCCAACGAGATAGTCGGCGAAGGCTTTGTCGCCGTTGGCCGTATGCGTATTCGCCTTGGCAAAAAGATCATTCACTTCGGCATTCTTGGCATTCCATTCAATCGACGCCGTTTCCGGATCGTAATGTGACGATGAAGACGTCACGGTTGGTACATCTTTTCTGACCGGGGGCGGCAGTTGCGCCTGTTTGGCGATCGCTTCCCCGGTAAGCCGCTCGGCCTCGGCATATTCCTTCGCGGTTGTGCTGGCCGTTGTCAGCTGCGTGCCGGCGGTTGCGAGCTGTTGCCGCGCTTCCTCAAGCGTGCCCGTACCCTCCGGCCGCTCCCAGACGAGATCATGGGGCGCCAAAGATTTGTCGAGAATCTTTCCCGCACCGTTCATCGCCGATTTATAATCCGGATCAAGGGCATAGACGTTCAACTGATCGTTCGCCTGCTTCATCTTTGCGGAAGCTTCGATCAGCTTGGCACCGGCGGTGTTTTCCGCGGCCATCGCCTTGGCAACCTCGGGATCAACCCAGAGTTCACCGACCTGAACCCAGCTTTTACCCGATGGAGCCTTGGGCTGTGCCGGTGTTCCAGTCTGTCCCGCGCCGTATTTATCAATGGCAGCCTTCGTCTCGCCAGCCTTGGCCTGAGCCGCAGCATCAAGATCCTTGTAATTCTGCCCCAGCAGCATGCCGTCAATGACGGTTTTGACGACAGCCCCCTTCTTTGCCTCTGCCGCATCACTGCTGTTGGGGTTGACATCGAACAGCGCCTTGGCCAGCGACGCTTCAGGCGTTTCAGGCTTCATCGCAAGCTGAACGCCATCCGCTTGCCTTACAAGGACGGAACTGCCGTCCGGCGCGGTTGTCAGCTCGTAGCCGTTGAATGAAAGCTTCTCGGTCTTGCGCGTTTCGTCACCGTTTTTCTCGGTGATGGTTTGCGTCAGCCGCTTGTCCGCGTCGATCGTGGTCTCGGTAACCTTGCCAGCCTTCGGATCCTCGACGCGTGTGGTGGTCTCACCCTTTTTCGAATCGTAGACCGTGCGGCTGCTCGACCCGTCGCCAAACTCGGTCTGCGTTACCTCTTTGTCATCTGCATCCGTGACTTTCGATGTGGTCCCACCATGCTGGTAATCGTCGTAAAACGTGGCAACGACCTTGCTGGTTGACTTGTCGATGATCTCGGTGGTTTTGACATCGCCATTGTTGCTGACCGGGTCGGTGGTTTTGACCTGCAGGCCCGCCGCATCAATCGCTGCCGTGACATCCGAAACCTTCAGCTTGCGGTCGGCGGCGATTTGTTCGATCGATTTACCGCCCTTCACATCCGCGGATATCAGTTTCGGATCAACAGGCGGCGGGGTTTCCTTTTGTGTTGCGACGGCCTTTTTGAAATTCGTTTCCGCAGGATCCGCAAGGGGTTCGACTTTCGGAATGACCAGAACCACCCCCGGCTCCACCACCTGATCCACGCGCAGTTTATTGGCCTTGGCAATGGCCTCACCGCCATCGGTGTGGCCCAATGCCTTGGCAATTATTTGCGGTGTCTGATTTTTGGTGGCGGTATAGGTGGGTTTTGCAGCCGCTGCAGCCGCAGCGGCAATCGCGTTCTGCCGCAATATTTCAATGTCACGGAAGAATTTTGCAAAAAGAATACCATCGGGACCAAACATGAAATCACCTATGTCTCGGGCAAAGCCCAGTTGCTCTGCTTGGCGGCCATCGGCATGCCCGCCCCAGGATGCTCATTAACACTCATACATTATGTGATCGCATATTGTGATATGTATGTGAGCCATTCCGGCATTTTTTTGATTACAAAACTTACAGCCCTGCACCCCGTCTTCCCATGACCGGTTTTCACGCAGTCACATTGCAAACCCTGTCCCAAACAAGCGTCCTGCGTACCATTGTACGTGATCTGGTATGGATTCGTTGTCAAAACTGGTGCCCTGCTCGCAATAGGTCTGGGTGCAACCTGTAGCGGTATCGGCGAAGGAAATCGTCACTGTGCCGAGATATACAAGTTTGTGGCGGCGTTTGATTGTGAGGACATATGTGATGCGTTTCCCTTCAACAATCTCTTCATATCGTTGCCTCGCGCGATACCATCTGCCGTCGGGCGCACCGAAACCAAAGATTGTTTCGCCATCGATACGAAAGTCAAAGCTGACATAGGAAAACAGATTGCCGCTGCGGTCCCGCCGCAGATGAAGATCGATCGGACGCGTCCATGCGGTGAACGCGGCCTGAGCCGGTATATCCAGTCGCCTCTCGAAGACGGCAGTACCACGCTTTATCGCCCGCACCGGCATATCCTCCGGATTCGCATGATCAAGGCTTGTCCCCGGGCTCGCCATCTCAAACAAGATGCAGTTTCGCAGGGTCGAGAATGATATTGACCTCGGTTCCATCCGGATGCCGGATCGAGGATACGTATTCAATATGGAACAGCCGGCCGATGGGTGTCTTGATACCGTAGAGAACACGATCGCCCAAAAAGGCGGCTGATGTGATCGTGCCGGGCATGCCCGCGCCGGTACCGGTGGAAAATGAAATAGCGGCCGGCCGGATGACCAGCGTTGCATCGCCTTCTGCCACCGTGCTGGTTGGCACGGCAAACCGGTGGCTGTCATTAACATGCGCTACTCTGCTCCCGTCGGCGTCAACAGCCGCGACGCAGGAGATCAGATTAGCCTCGCCGATAAAGCTGGCAATAAAGGCCGACCGGGGATTGTGGTAGAGCTCGGCGGGGGAGCCCGTTTGCGCAATCCTGCCCTGCTCCATGACAATGATGCGGTCGGATACGGCCATTGCCTCTTCCTGATCATGCGTGACGTAAACGGTCGTAACCCCGATCCTTTGCTGCAGCGTGCGGATTTCCTCACGTACATACCGTCTCAGCTTCGCATCAAGATTGGAGAGCGGTTCGTCGAGCAGCAGAACCTCCGGTTCAAGCACGATGGCGCGGGCAAGAGCAACACGTTGCTGCTGGCCTCCGGACAGCTCGCTCGGAAGACGCGGGCCGAAGCCGGCAAGGCCAACCAGCGACAGTGCATCTTCCGCCATGTCTCGGGCCAAAGGCGTTTTCAAACCGCCCATGCGCAGTCCGTAGGCCACATTGTCCAGCACTGTCAGGTGTGGAAACAGGGCGTAGGACTGGAACACCATGGAAACGTTGCGATATGTTGCCGGAAGCCGGGAAACATCCGTTCCGCCAATGGCAAGGGTTCCCGTGGTCGGCAGTTCCAGCCCGGCGATCATCCGCAATGTCGTGGTCTTACCGCAGCCGCTTGGCCCCAGCAGCGTGACCAGCTCCCCGCTCCTGATTTCGAGATCGATGCCGTCAACCGCGTGAACCACGCCGTATTTTTTCACGACGTTTCTGAAGACAATGCTGCCGCGTCCCTCATTCAGCGGGATACTGACCTGTTCGGCGGCCTGCCAGCGCGTGTCCAACTTCATTTTTCTATCCTCGTTCGGTTCAACTATGCGGCAACAGGACGTGGTGGCTGGTATCCGACCCGGTCTTCCCGCCGCAGACGCCGCTTGCCAAAGGCAAGCTGAAGCACGGTGACGACAATGAGCATGACGACGATCAGCACCGTCGAATAGGCAATCGCCAGGCCATAGCTGCCATTTTCCACCAGCCCGATGATGTAGGCCGTTGCCATGTTGTGATCCGCGCCAACCAGAAAAATGACGGCGCTGACGGATGTGATGGCCCGAATGAAACTGTAGGCGACGGCGGAGACAATCGCCGGGCGCATCAATGGCAACACGACATGCCTCAGCGTCTTGAAGCTGTTCGCACCCAGTGTCAGAGATGCCTCATCCAGGCTGGCGTCGAGCTGCTTCATGGCAGCAACGCCGCCGCGAACGCCCACCGGCATGTTGCGGAATATGAAGCACAGAACAAGTATCGTCCCGGTGCCCGTCAGCTCGATTGGCGCACTGTTGAACGCCAGGATATAGCTCACGCCGACAACCGTTCCGGGCACGGCAAAGCTCAACATCGTCAGGAACTCGAAGGTGCTTCGGCCGGCAAATTTCTGCCGCACGAGCAGCCAGGCCGTCAGGAGACCAAGTGCTGCCGTCAGCGGAGCCGCAATGGCTGAAATACTGATGGTCGTCCAGAACGAGTCCCAGGCTGCGCCCTTCCACCAGATGCCGCCATCAGACCAGCCAATGTCGAATGCTTCCCTGTAATGGGCAAATGTCAGCGTGTGATCCTGTCCCCAGAGCCGGACAACGCCGCCATAGAACACCATCACATAGATTGTTGTTGTGAAGACCATCCACGGCAGTGTGAGGCCATAGACAATCGCCTTGTGACCGGTCGACAGCATGCTGTTTGCGCCATTGTCGGCCTTGCCTGTGATGGTGGTGAAATTTGTGCGTCCCAGCCATCGCTTCTGAACAATGAAAACGGTCAGCGTCAGCACCAGAAGAATGAGCGATAAAACCGCGGCGCGCATCATATTGGCCTGCGCGCCGACAATGGCAAAGTAGATCTCCGTCGACAGCACATTGTCGCCGCCGCCAAGCACGACCGGATTGCCGAAATCCGCCAGGCTTTCGATAAAGGCCAATAGGAACGCATTGGCGATGCCCGGCTTCATCAAGGGCAGCGAAACCGTGCGCAACGTCGATGACAGGTCAGCACGCAAGGTCTGCGATGCTTCTTCCAGCGAAGGACTGATACCCTGGACAACACCCGTCAGCACAAGAAACGCGATGGGCGTGAACGCCAGCGTTTGACCAAGCCAGATTCCCCACAGGCCATAGAGCCAGCGGCTGGCTTCCAGCCCCAGGAGACCCGACATGATATCCGTGACAAAGCCTGCACGGCCAAACAACAGGATCAGGGCCAGGCCGATCACGAACGGCGGGGTGATGATCGGCAGAACAGCCAGCGCACGCAGGAGCGGCTTTCCCGGAAAGCGGGTCCGGCTCATGAGAAGGGCAAAGGCAAGCCCCAGTATGGTTGTGCTTGTCGCGGTCAGAAGACCCAGAATGATCGAATTGATTGCAACACCACACCGCGATTTTCCCGCAATGCAACCGACGCTCCAGATATCGCCGCCCATGGCGATATGAAGGGCACCGGGAAGGCTGAACGCACCCTGTCTGTCCACAAATGCCTGGACCAGGATTTGCGCAATCGGATAGAACACAAACAGCACGATCAGCGCACACACGCCGGCAATCGACGAGACGACGAATGCATCGCGATTATCCCTGCCGAGGCGCGACCACAGATGGGTTGCCGACAAGAAAAGCATCGTCATGACGATTGTTGCGCCGTAACCAAGCGACCGGATCACAGTGCCGCCGGCAAACGCATCGATGACAATAGCGGCCAGCGCAAGGATCGTTGCGGCGAGCGAGAACAGGAGCAGCGGGCGCGAGGCCTGTCTGATAAATCCAACCGCAACAAGGAACAGAAGCACGGCCGCCGGAATTGCCATTGCAGCGTCGCGAAACAGACCCAGCCGGAGCAATCCCGATGCGCCGGCTTCCGACAGAAGGCCGCCCGCATCAATCCAGTCCCGTTCGAATATGCCGTATTCAACGCCGGACCAGGGCGCCAGGCAATAGGCTGCCAGACCCAGCATTGCGATGAGTTGAAGTGAGCGATTCATGATGTCTATCTTGAAATCGGATCCCAACAGCGTGGGGATCACAGGTGTCGACAATGCCGGGGGTGAGAAGGCCTATTGCGCGTCTGCCGCCTTTATCTCGGTCGCAAAGCGCGCAAGCAGCCTGTCGCGTGTTTCAGAAGCGCCATAGATGGCAAAGTCATAGTCAATCAGCTTCAACGAAGTGATATCGGGGGCGCCGTCCGGCACCTCTGACTTTGCATTGGATGGCACCTGGTTTTGTCCCGCCGCCTTGCCCGTGGCCTGCCCTTCGGGACTCAAGGCATAATCGACAAAGGCTTTGGCGCTTTCAATGTTGCGGGCGCCCTTAACGATGCTGACAGCACCAATCTCATAGCCGGTGCCTTCGCAGGGAGCGACGACCTCCAGCGGAAAGCCTGCCTGTTTCAGCGTGACCGCGTCATGCATGAAGGCGATGCCTATCAGCGTTTCGCCGCGTGCGGCCGCCTTTACCGGTGCCGAGCCGGACTTCGTATAACTATTGACGTTGGCATCAAGCGCCTTGAAGTATTTGAAACTCTCATCTTCACCGAACAGCTGCACCAGGGTCGCCAGCGCCGTATAAGCCGTGCCTGATGAGGCCGGGTTGGCGATCTGGATTTCGCCGCGATAGGTCCCGTTCGTCAGGTCTTTCCAGCACGTTGGTGCGGGGAGACCCTTTTTGCGCAGGATATCTGCATTGTAAGCAAAACCAAGCGCCCCGGCATAGATGCCCGATGCCTGTCCTTTGGATATTTCTTCAAAATTGTTAGCCCATCCCAGAAGATCGGCTTTGTTCGGCGACACGTATTTTTCCAGAAGGCCTTCGGATGCTGCCTGCAACTGCAGATCGCCGGTGCCGCCCCACCACACGTCAACCTTCGGATTGTCCTTCTCCGCGCGCAGCTGAGCCAGGATTTCACCGGTGCTTTTTCTGACCATGGAGACACGCGTGCCGGTTTTCTGTTCGAAGCTGGTCTTCATTTCCGCGCACCAGCGTTCATCCGCACCGCACAGGACACTCAACCGCTCGGCCGACAATGCACCGCCCGTTGCCACGAAAAAAATGGCGGCCGTCAAAAGAAGCTTTTTCATCCCAATCCTCCCCGGAAACCGGTCAACGCCAAGGCGCTCACATCTGATCACATAAGAGAGTAATGAACACGACTGCAATCGGCATTTCATTGCGTAGATGACATCCAGCCGCATTTTTCCTTTCAATTATTACAATCAGGCAGTGGTTGTACACATCACGGCTTGCTGACAAGCCCTGTTACTCATATTAAAATAAAATCTGTGAGAATACTGTGAGGGAATCCGTCTTGAATAGTTCGCCGGTTCGAATTCTGATTGTTGAAGACGATCCAGATATGTCCGAAGTCATTGCGGATCTGGTGGAATCGGAGGGTTGGGAAGCCATTCGTGTCTTCTCGGCCGAAGAGGCGCTGGAAAAGATCGACGATACGTCGATCTCCCTCCTCCTGGTCGACCACAACCTGCCTGGTATTTCCGGCCGTTCGCTGGCGCAGCGGTTTCGGCGTGATACCGACAAGGGTATTATCATGGTGACGGCTGCGGGCAGCTCGATTGACCGCGTGCTGGGGCTGGAAACGGCAGCCGACGATTACGTGGTCAAGCCATTCGAGCCGATTGAACTGGCTGCGCGGATCAAGGCTGTCCTGCGCCGGTCGACAGTCCCAAGCCGCCCAGCGGAACAACCTGACAGGCGCGAGAGCACCAGAACGATCCGGATAGGCGACTGGCTGATCGATCTTGAAGCGCGCCTGGCCTATTCCACCAGCAATCCGCTCGCCACGCTCACAAACTCCGAATTCTCCCTGCTGGAAATCCTGGCGGCGAAACCCGGAATACCGATTGACCGGGTCGAAATCCTGCAGCGTCTGGGTTCAGATGGCCGGCTCTATATAGACCGCAACATCGACGTTCTTGTCCTCAGACTCAGGCGCAAGATTGAACGCAATCCCTCCATGCCAAAGCACATCAAGACCAATCGCGGCAAAGGTTACATGCTTGTCCTTGATCCAGCCGAGCAGGCTGTCCAGTGATTGCGGACCGGTTCTTCAATTCCATCGCCTTTCGCATCCCCCTTGCCATCGGCTTCATCTGTGCCCTTGTGCTGTTGTTGTCGCTCATGGCGGTCAAAAGCCTGACCGATGCGAAGACGCAAATGACATCCTATGGTGTACAGACCTATGCGGATCTCGCCGTGGCATCCAACATTTCGCGCCAGGCATCGGCCCTTCTTTCCTCCGCCCCCTTCATACTCAACACCACATCGCCGTACCGCCTGTCCGACGAAAGTCTGTCCATCGCGGAACAGATCGATTCCTTGAGCGGGTATATTGCGCGCAATGGCGGATCATCCGGATCAACCGATACGCCGGGTACAGCCGAGCTGGTCGACGCCCTGGGATCGGTCCGCGCAACCACCCTGAAGCTGGCTGCCGCGGCAGAGGAAGCGCAGCTCTACAAGGACAGGATTACCCGGAGCCTTGAGGCGATCCGGCACGGCACAGGCCCCGAACCGGACCTGCAACTGAAACAGTTCGCGCTGAACGCTGCTTCTGCCGACAGCCTTTTCAGCCTCGGCGAAATACGCCGTTCGTATCTTCGCCGCTCCGCTTTTGTCCTCACCCCGGCATCTGCGGGGCAGCGCTCGGTGCAGTACAGCATCTACGAGCAAATCTTTCAGATGCGCGAGATTTATCTGCGCCGGTTCATCGAGATGCGCAGCATCCTGAGCGAAATGCGCAATGCATCGCAAAAACTCACATCCGGGCTCGAACAACAGAGTCAGTTGCTCCGCAATGATTTCAATACCGGTGTTGCGGCCATATCCAACAATCTCGACAGCATGCGGACCTTCGTTCTCGCAACTGTGCTGCTTGTGATCATACTCTGCACCGTGACCATCTATTACTCGATCATTCGGGTATCGGCGGGAATCGCCCAGATTTCCGATGCATTGAACCGGCTGGCCAGAGGCGAAAGAGATGTCCGCCTGCCCGCCGTGGGCACGAACGAGACGGAGCTGCAGGATCTTATCCGGGCGTTCAATGCGTTCAAGAACAGTGTAGAGCGCTTCAATCACCTCCATATCCGGGCAACACGGGCGGCCCGTACGATCCGCTGGACGTTTCGCAGCATGAATGAAGGCATCGCCCTGTTTGATGCGAACGGAAAGGCCATGGCCATGAACCGGCGTATTGTCGAGTTCGCCGGCGTTGGAGCGACAGCCCGGACCTGGAGCTTGCCGCAACTGGCTTCGGCCTTCACCATCTCCAGCGCTGGGCCCGTGCCGGATGGCGTGCCCAGTGTTACCCGTATCAGCAAGAACAACAGGATCCTTGAAGTTTCCCGTACGGATCAGCCGGGGGACCGCTCCATTGTCGTGGTGCGCGATATCACTGAACAGGAAAACCAGGAACAGGAGGTCCAGCGTGCCAAAAAGCTCGACGGCCTGGTGCGCCTCAGCCATCAGCTCAGCCACGAGCTTGGTAATATGATCGGAATTGTCGTTGGCAGCGTGGGAATGCTGGAGAAAATGGGCACCCTCACTGATCCGCAGAAACGCAACGTCGCCCGCATTCGCAAAGCCTCGGAACGCGGCAAGGAACTCGTTGAAGGCATGCTTTCCTTTGCCAGCAAACAGCACAATATTCCCGTTCGCTGCGACCTGCGGAAGACATTGCGCGGGGTCGAGGATGTTTTGCATGTCATACTGGGTCCGCGCATCAGTCTGACAATAGACGCGCCCGCAAACCTGCCTGATGTGTCGCTCGATCCGGCCCTGTTCGAGCAAGCCATCGTCAATATCTGCCGCAATTCCGCTGCCGCCATGCCTGACGGCGGTGACATCATCATTGCGCTCGAACACACGGCAGATCGCGTGCGTGTTGTCGTGACCGATACGGGCAAGGGTATCCCGCCTGAACTCATTGATCGCGTGTTCGAGCCTTATTTCACCACGCGCAGATCATCGGGCGGTACGGGGCTGGGGCTGGCAATCGTCTACGGCTTCGTGCGTCAGGCCAATGGTGACATAACCCTGATGTCGACCGTCAATGTCGGGACCACGATAACCATGTCATTCCTTGAAACTGCCTGACTTTACCTCGTTCCTGCAGGCCCGCCACAAGACACAAAAGCGCGCCATCCGGCTGCTGGTTCACACCGCTCCCATCCCACTCTTCGAACAGACTGTTCAACGGACTTACAACCACTGGTATCCGGCCCCATATTGAGCGCTCCCGAGCAAATGGGTTTGCTCCTTTTCAGGTGTGATATGATGAAAAAAATCGGTTTCCTTTCGTTTGGCCACTGGGCGCCTTCCCTGCAATCGCAAACCCGTTCGGCCGGAGACGCACTGCTTCAGTCGCTCGACCTGGCGGTCGCCGCCGAGGAGCTTGGCATCGACGGCGCCTATTTCCGTGTTCATCATTTCGCCCGGCAACTGGCCTCGCCCTTCCCGCTTTTGTCAGCCATTGGCGCGAAAACCAAGAATATCGAAATCGGCACGGCGGTCATCGATATGCGCTACGAGAACCCGTTCTACATGGCGGAGGATGCCGGTGCCGCGGACCTGATCTCCAACGGCCGGCTGCAGTTGGGGCTTAGCCGCGGCTCGCCGGAACAGGTCATCGACGGCTGGCGCTATTTCGGCTACCAGCCGGACGATGGTGCCACGGACGCCGATATGGGGCGCCAGCACGCGGAGGTTTTCCTGGGTCTGCTCAGCGGCAAGGGCTTTGCCGAACCGAACCCCAGGCCGATGTTTCCGAACCCGCCCGGTCTGCTGCGCCTCGAACCGCATTCCGAAGGCATGCGCAAGCGTATCTGGTGGGGCGCAAGCTCGAACGCGACGGCTGTGTGGGCGGCCAAGCTCGGTGTAAACCTGCAAAGCTCCACGCTGAAGAATGATGAAACCGGCGAGCCGTTCCATGTCCAGCAGGCCGCGCAGATACGGGCCTATCGCGACGCCTGGAAGGAAGCGGGCCACGATTGGACCCCGCGTGTTTCCGTCAGCCGGAGCATCTTTGCCTTGGTGAACGACCGCGATCGCGCCTATTTCGGCAATGGCAACAAGGAACAGGACTCCGTTGGTTACATCGATGAAAACACCAGAGCCATTTTCGGCCGCAGTTATGCCGCCGAGCCCGAAGCGCTTGTCAAGGAGCTTGCACAGGATGAGGCCATCAAGGAAGCCGATACCCTGCTGCTGACAGTGCCCAACCAGCTGGGCGTCGACTACAATGCACACGTGCTTGAAGCGATCCTGAAGCACGTTGCGCCTGCCCTCGGATGGAAGTGAGGGCAGGCCAGAACAGGCGCCGCATCCTATTTCACGAAAGCTTTCGTCAGCCCCATGGTCCGGTCCACGATCATGACCACGGCGATTGTCATCAGGATCAGGAGAACCGAAACGCTTGCGACCAGCGGGTCCGCCTGGCTCTCGACGTGATGGAACAGCTCCACCGGCAGGGTCGTCATGCGCGGACCGGTGAGGAACAGCGTAATGACCACTTCGTCAAACGAAACGAGAAAACAGAGCGCCGTGGCGGCGACGATGCCCGGCGCCATCATCGGAAGCGTCACCTTTCTGAACACAATCAAAGGCTTGGCGCCGAGTGAGGAAGCAGCTTCTTCACAGGCAAGACTAAGATTCCCCAGAGATACCGACAGGACGCGCAGCGCATAGGGAAGCGTGATCACCAAATGGCCGATGACGAGCCCGGTAAATGTCGCAAGCAATCCCGTCGACGCGAAAATGATCAGGATGGCCAATCCCAGAACGATCGTCGGCAGCAGCAACGGTGCGGTAAACAGGTTGAACAGGAATTCCGATCCGCGCACTTTCAATCGAACAATCGCATAGGACGCAGGTATCGCGATGATCAGCGACAGCACCGTGACCACGGCTGCAAGTCCGAGGCTGGTCAGGAAGGCACGCATCATCACGCTGTTTCCAAGCAGGGCCTCATACCATCGCAGCGACCAGGAACTCGGCGGAAAGGCAAGCACCCGATCACCGCTGAAAGAAATCGGAAACACGAGCAGCACCGGCGCAAGCAGGAAAAGAAACAAAAGGCCGACGGTCACGCGCATGAACCACGAGGTTGGGTTGTCTTCCATCGTCATTATCCTTGATCGATCATGCGCAGGACGCGCGAGTAAACCGCCAATGCTGCACCGAAGATGATCAGCACCAGCATGGAGAGCGTGGCGGCCAGCGGCCAGTTCAATGTTACGATTGCCTGATCATAAATCTCCGTCGCCAGCAGGAACACGCGGCCACCGCCCATCAGTTTCGGGGTGATGAACGATGAAATGGCGAGGACAAAGCAAAGAAGACAGCCAAGAGCGATACCGGGCAGTGTCAGGGGCAGGATAACGCGCCAGAATGTCCTGAACGGCGTCGCGCCCAATGTTCGGGCCGCCTCCTCGACCTTTGGATCCAGGCGGCCAAACCCCGCCATGAGCGACAGGATCATATAGGGCATGAGAATTTCGGTAAGCCCGATGACGACACCCGTCGTGTTGAACATCATCCGCGGCGGCTGAAATCCCATCGCGGCGATGACATTGGCAACCGGTCCCTGTTCCGCCAGAAGTGCTATCCAGCCGTAAGTCCGGACCACAGCTGAGGTCAGAAGCGGCGATATCACCAGAATGGTCAAAAATGTCCGCCAGACACCGGATGCCCGGTGAAGATAGAGCGCGATGGGATAGCTGGCCAGCAGCGTGGCAAGTGTGATCCCGAGACTCACCGCAACGGAATTGACGATCAGGTCCAGATAGAACCGATCCTGCAGCAATCCGGTCCAGTTGGCGGCGGTCAAGGTTTCGGCAATCCCGCCGCCGGGCAAGGCCTCGTTGAAGGACATTCTTGCCAGGTTGAGGACGGGAAGAATGAAACCGATGGCGTTCACCAGCGCAATGGGCAACAACAGGACAACCGCAATACCGGCTGTACTGGATCGTTTTGGAACATCGGCAGCCAGATCAAACGTTGCTGTTGTCATTGATCCGCTCCGAAAACGAACGTGTCTTCGACAGCCCATGACAATGTGGCCTGTTTGCCCGTGTGATGACCCGCCTGAGACTTTACCGTCGTCTCCTCGACAATAAACTCCGAGCCGTCGACATCGAAATGATACTGGATGACGTCGCCGACAAACGTGATCCGCGACAGCGACGCGGCAATACGGTTTGCTGTTTCGTCTTGCCGTTCGGTCCCGCTCCAATCAATGCGGATGCGATGCGGACGCACCATCACCATCACATCGCCCGGTTTTACGGAAGAAGCGGACCGGATCAGCGATGATCCAATGCCTATGCTGCCATCCGCGTTCCTGACACCCTTGATGCGATTGGTGCGCCCGACAAAGGAAGCCACGAAGGGTGTGGCGGGATGTTCGTAGATTTCATGCGGCGTTCCCACTTGTTCGATCAGTCCGCCCTTCATGACAACGATGCGGTCGCACATGCTCAGGGCTTCCACCTGGTCATGCGTCACAAAAACCGTGGTGATGCCGAGCTGCTGCTGGATATCCCGGATTTGCGTCCGCATCTCGTCGCGCAGTTTCGCATCGAGGTTCGAAAGCGGCTCATCGAGCAGCAGGATCGAGGGTTCGATCACGAGGGCGCGCGCCAATGCAACGCGCTGCTGCTGTCCGCCCGAAAGTTCCCGCGGTTTGCGTCCGGCAAGATGTTCAAGCTGAACCATCCCGAGAGCCCTGGTAACCTTCGCACCAATCTCAGCGCGGGACAGACCCCGCATTTCCAGGCCAAAAGCCACGTTCTTGGCCACCGTCATGTGGGGAAAAAGGGCGTAGCTCTGGAAGACCAGCCCCATGTCACGGCCATGCGGGGCAATGCGGGTGACGTCGCGGCCGCCGACGGCGATCCTGCCGGCGGTCGGCGTGATAAGGCCCGCGATCATGCGCAGGGTCGTGGTCTTGCCGCAGCCGGAGGGACCAAGCAGGGCAATCAGCTCGCCCTTGCGAACTTCGAGATTCAGATTGGAAATGACTTCAATCAGGCCGTACTTCTTGTTGATGCCTTCGAGACAAAGATAAGGGTCTTTGACCGCTGCAACGCCGCTGCCTTTGATGGTTTGATGCATCATTCTAGCCTCCAAATTTTCTCTGCTGACAAGGTCTAGCGGCTGAGCGGAATGATGCGGCGGCGCCACTGCTCGGTGATGTTATCCCGGATTTTCGCCACGGCCAGCCAATCGATATCGATCATCTTGTCCATATCGCCCGCTGCCGTGCGCTCGATTGCATCCTTGGCGACAACTGTCTTTGAGTTTGTCGGCGCATAGAACATTTCGCTGGTGAATGCGGCCTGGGCCTCCGGACTGAGCGCGTAATCGATAAACTTTTTCGCGGCATCTCCAGCCGGAGCATTTTTCACAAGATTGATCGTATTGATCTGAAACCCGCTGCCCTCCTCGGGCAATGAAACACCGAGTTTTCCGCCTGATGTCTGCGCATAAATCTGTGCGCGGGCATTCCAGCCGATGCCGAGCGCGGCCTGTCCATTGGCAATCGGCGCATAAACGTCGGGCTTGGGCTCCCAGGTCTGCACGCCCGGAGCAAGTTCGCCAATCTTGGCGATCCCCGCCGTGAGGTCGGTCTTGTAGTCAGTACCGCCCGCGAGCTTGTTTGAAATGATGGTAAAGGTCGTGCCCTGAATATCGGGGACCGAAGGAATGATCAGTTTGCCTTGATAAGCCTTGTCCCATAGCACGTTCCAGGACTTCGGTGCCTGTTTGACCTGATCCGTGTTGTAGATGAGAACGAGATTATCAAAGGTGACGCCGACCCCCGCAACACCCTCCACGCGTGCATTGGGATAGAGATCCCCGACGTTCGGCGAGACGCTCTCATCGATCTTGTCAAAAATACCCTCATCCGCTCCCGCCTTGGCCACGCTCACGTCGAGAATGGCCACGTCGATTTGCGGACTGCTCTTTTGCGCACGCAATGTGCCAAGCATCTGGGCCGAATTCGGCATACCGTAAAACTGCACGGTGATATCGGGATATTTCTTCATGAAAGGCTCGATGACAGCCTTGGTATAATGTTCCTGAAATATCCCGCTATAGGCCGTCAGTGTCACAGTCTCCGCCCAGGCACTGGACATTGCGGCAATTGTGAATGCAGAAGCAGCAATTGAAAGTCTTGCGAACATCATCTCGTTCCCCTTTTTTGAGTTGATTGTTTTCGATCAGGCAACCTGGCGCTTTTGACCCTCCACGATTTTCGTTGCACCTGAAATATCGGGAAGAAACTCACCGTTGCGCAGGCGCTCAAGCAGTGTGATTTCATTTTCCTGCATGCCAAGTGCTTTTTCCGTCGCAGCGCGGGCCTGAGAGGGTGAGAGAACAACGATACCGCTCTCATCGGCAATGATGGCATCACCTGGCCTGACAACCTGACCGCCGACTGTGACCGGGACGTTAATTGCGCCCTCCAATCCCAAAATTTTTGTTGTTATCGGTGACGGTCCGCGGCACCACATCGGCATTTCAACCTTGCGGATTTCAGAAAAATCCGTCGCAGGCCCATCGATCACGGCTCCGACGATACCCGCCAGTTTCATGGCGTGGGTAACGACACCGCCCCAGCAGGCATGGCGGTCATCGCCGCACCGCTCGATAGCGACGAAATCACCCGGCCGTACCAGCTTGGTCAGGTAATGCAGGATTGTCGAGTCTGCATGGGGGATGCGAACCGTAACGGCCGTTCCCGCCACACGTTTTTCCGGCAGGACCGCACGGATTTCCCGGTCGATAAAACCCGAATGCAGGAAGTGTCCGATCGTCGCCGTTTCGACCTGTTCCATCAGCTTGATCAGATCGGCATTGATCTGACGCGGCATTTCATTGACTTCAAACATGATTTTACCTCTTAGAGAACGTGATGGCGGGCGACGGGCACATCACCGCGCACCTTGGCGACATAGCTCAGGTCGAGCTTTGAGCTGGTGGTTCCGACACCATCGGAGCACTGCGCCACGACATGCCCCCACGGATCGATGACCATCGAATGCCCCCAGCACCATTTGCGCCCCTCTGAATTGGAAAGCGTCTGGCCAACGGCGAGGAAATAGGTCTGTGTTTCGATCGCGCGGGCGCGGGCCAGAACCTCCCAATGATCCTTGCCGGTCATCAGGGTGAAGGCGGCCGGGAGGACGATGACCTCGGCACCCTCGTCACGCAGCTTGCGGAAGAGTTCGGGGAAGCGGACGTCATAGCAGATGGCACAGCCAACTTTGGTGTCGCCGACCTGGTAGGTGACAATGTCCTCACCCCGGCTGATCGTATCGGATTCGCGATAGATGGTGCCGCCTGGTGTATCCACGTCGAAAAGGTGAATCTTCCGGTACTTTGCCAGTTCCCTGCCGTCCGGACCGAATACAATGGTGGTGTTGTAATATTTGTTGCCGTCCTGTTCGACAATGCTGCCGGCGTGAATGGTCACCTTGTGCCGGGCGGCAAGGCCGGCCATCAGGCGATAACCATCGCCGTCGGGGAAGGTTTCGCCATTGGCGTAGATGTTCTCCCGCCCTTCGCCGAGAAAGGCGTAATATTCCGGCAGAACGACAAGATCTGGCGACTCACTCTCGACAGCTTCATTGATCAGCCGCGCAGCCGTTTCGAGATTGGCGGTCTTGCTATCCTGCGAGTTCATTTGGATCAGACTTACTTTCACGCTCATTCCTCCATTGTTGATGAAGGGATCGTGCGGAAAATATCGGCTCCAGACAAACTCGAAATAATTGAGCAATCCTATAGAATTTTCTTATGGGCCAGACCGGAACTATCAGGCGTCGGCCATGCAAAGGGATACTTCAGCCGCCATCTGCGCAATGATCGAAGGCAACAGGCTGTCCGGATGATCCGCGTAGACCGCATGAAATGTCAGCGGATGGAACACGGGCGTAACGTCGAGGATCTCCAGCGCGCCGGTATCGACATAGTCCCCGAGAATAACCCGCGGCAAAGGTGCTATTCCAAGGCCGTCCTTGGCGAGGCGCATGATTGTTGCCAGCGAATTCGAATTTGAGATCGTCGGCGCCTCAAGGCCAGCTTCGCGAAACTGCTGCAGCAGGCCGTGATGGGGCACACTGCCCTTGGAAAAAGCCAACAGGGGATAACTTGCAATATCCGCAAGCGTCAGCGGCTTTCCCGCCAGGCCGTATTTCGGGCTGGCCACCCAGACGCAGCGATAGGTGCCCAGATCGATATTGACCAGACCGTGATCGAGCGCCGGCCCCATGATCAGCGCCAGATCAATTTTCCGCTCGATGATTTCCCGCGCCACATTGAGACTCGTATCAACATTCAGATCGATGGCGATACCCGGATAGCGCTCCTGAACCCGCTCGACGAGTCGCGGCAAAAACGAGTGCACGATGGAATCGATGGTTCCGATGCTGACCGAACCCTTGAGGCTCGTCGGATCGGCGATCGCTTCGCGGAACTCGCTGACCGCTTTCACGATGTCCTCGGCCTTCGCGACAGCCTGCTGGCCAACGGGCGTGAGTTTGACCGTGCGCGTATCGCGATCGAACAATTGCACGCCCAGTTCACGTTCCAACGTTGCGATGCGGTTGGAAATCGAGGCCTGGGTTGTGTTCAATTTTTCCGCCGCGGCACTAAAACTGCCAAGGCGGACGATCCAGAGAAATGTTTCGACAAAGCGCAAGTTCATGAGGGACCCCTTTTTCTCCCATCTTCCCGCAAAGGAATAATGATGCCAATGGATAATGCGCATCGCCTATGAAATCGCACGTTTCCGGAGCGTGCAGCGAAAAGAGGCCCCAGAGAATCATTCACACTGGCCATCTGAGGGAGACCGTGCAAATCCAAGCTCACTTCGGAATGTCTAATACCCGCCTTTCAGACAGGTGCCATTTCAAAACTTTCCCTGATCTGGCGCCTCATCCAAAGACTGGCCGGATCCTTGTCGGCATAATGTGACCACACCATAGTAACTGGCGGGAACTTGAGATCCAGTGGAACGGGACTAACCCGCAGACCCAGGACGGGCCCGTATTTGAGAGCCACGCGAGCAGCCACAGTTGCGATAACAGGCGCTTTCATTGCGGTTGAAAGGACCGACAAAAAGTCTGGCGCCGCAGCCACAACATCCAGATCAACACCCGCGTGTTCAAGTGCCTCTTTAACACAACCGTGCAGGCTTTCTGTCTGCGAGACAACCGCATGCCTTTGGGACAGATAGGTTTGCCTGTCTACCGGCACGTCCAAATCCAGAAGCAGCGGATTAAAACAACACATGACATGCGCGTCGAACATCACCTCGCTGTTGTAGCGCGGTCCATTGTGGTGCGAGCATCCCACCGCCAGATCAATGGCCTGCATATCGATCATCGCCTCAACCTGATCAGGATGCGCAACGCGGGAAAGCACCTTGATACCGGGTGCTTGCGCTTGCAGCCGTGCGGTCAGATCAGGCAGAAGCAGAAGCTCTATTTCGCTGGAAAGACCAAGGCGGAATGTTCTCTCTTCTGTTTCCGGGGAAAAAGCAACACGGGCATTCAGGGCCGATTGCGCCTGATTCAATGCAAGGCGGATGGGTACCGACAGCGCCTGAGCTTTCGCCGTCGGCTGCATGATCTGTCCCATACGTATGAACAGGTCGTCTTGCAGCAGCAAACGCAGCGTTGCGAGATTGTGACTCATGGCGGGCTGCTGGATTTTCAGACGTGCCGCGGCCTTCGTAACGCTGCGATCCTGCATCATGGCGTCAAACGCAACAAGCAGATTGAGATCGAACGAGCGTAGATTGAAATGATCGATGGAGTTCATTCTTCGTATCGATTTGATTGCTGGACTGATCACCAATACCTGTTTTGCATGAAGCTGCAATTCAAAAGAGTTGCTACAGGCAATTGGAGACGGCCATGATGACAACACGCAGATCGATGCTCAAGGGAACAGCGCTATTGATGCTTGGAGCAACGGCTCTTTCAGCATTGACACCGCTCGAAGCTTTCGCTCGTGCGGCTCAAATCAAGAGCATAGCGCCAGCCTATCACCGGCTGATGCTCGGCGCCTATGAAATAGTGGCGCTCTCCGACGGCACCGTCAAAATACCTCTCAATACGCTGTACAACCATACAACGCCCGACCATATCGACAAGATACTGTCCGGTGTGTTTCAGTCATCTCCCTCCGAAGCCTCGGTCAACGCCTATCTTGTCAATACGGGTGACCGGCTGGTTCTGATAGACGCAGGCACCGGTACGTATCTCGGGCCGACCCTTGGTAAGCTCATCGGGAATATTCAGGCGGCGGGCTATCAACCCGAGCAGATCGATGATGTGCTCCTGACCCATATTCACACGGATCATTCGGGTGGCTTGATTGCGGATGGCAAGCGCGCTTTCCCCAATGCCCTGCTGCACGTCAATAAACGTGATGTCGATTACTGGCTGAATCCTCTGCACGCAAAGGCCGCTCCGGATACAAAGAAGGGGCTTTATAGGGAAGCAATGGAGGCGATCAACCCTTACATCGACGCCGGAAAGCTCAGGACCTTCGCCGACAATGCCGAACCTATACCGGGCTTCAAGACGATCCTGCGCACGGGCCACACGCCGGGTCATTCCTCAGTTGTGCTTGAAAGCCAGGGACGGAAACTGGTGATCTGGGGCGACATCACACACGGCGATATCGTCCAATTTGACGAGCCTGGTATTGCAATCGCATTCGACGAAGACTCGGAGAAGGCCATCATCTCCAGACAAGCAGCGTTCAGCGAGGCTGCCAATGAGGGTTACCTTGTCGCAGGCGCGCACATCTCCTTCCCCGGCATTGGACATGTGCGCCGTGACAGCTCCAATTACGATTGGGTGCCTCTCAACTACAGTTCGATTCTCTAGGGTTCCAGATATAAGCCGTTGAATTCGTTCTATCAATTGTCTGTTGTAATGAAGCAGCGGCGCGAATCTCATCCTTGGCCTGTAGATAGCCCCTTGAAAATTAAGGCAACCGGTGCATACCGGTGTGCTGCGAGCGCATTGGCGGCTTTGCGTCAAATCCAAGGAACATGTCTATGGAAAATTGGGATCCGGCCGTTGTCAGAATTCTCAGCATCTTCATGCCGAGTACCTTCAAAAGCCGTGCGGCCATCACGCCGGAATCCCGGTTCGTCCATTACACCACGTCGAAGAATCTGCTCGACATTCTCGACAGCGGAGAGATCGAGTTCCAGAACACCCGCGATATGAACGATCACCACGACCTTGAGATCGGCGTGGAGAGACTGCAGGACTGGATCGGCCGTTCCGGCGGCACGGCGCTCGCCGACGCGCTTGACCGGTGCGCACCGGGTGTTTGGAGTGAAGGCGTCAGGAAATTTCAGGACCGGCTGCCGGATGTGCGAAACGAGACCTATGTCCTGTCCGTCGCCGAACACGATCCTGCCGAGAGCAATACCGGGCGCCTGTCTTTGTGGCGGGCCTTTGAACGGGATGTCACCGGTGTTGCGGTCGTTGTCGACACCTTGCCGTTCATGCAGGTGGCGCAGGCACTGAAAGCCTATTCGAGCCCGGTTGCATATTGGACAAGACAGCAGTTCATCGGCGAGTTTGAAACGGTTGCCGCCACTCTGTTGGAGAATGAGCAGTTCATCGCCCGGACCAACCGGGCTCTGCTGCGTGAAGTCACCTTCCTGATGCTGCTCTTTGCCGCCACATGTTCCAAGCACCCTGGGCTTGGCGACGAGCGGGAATGGCGTGTCTTGACCAACCCGCTTCTGTGGCCGTCGACACTGCTCACCAAGCATAATTCCGGCGTCGAAGGCAGCAACCGGACGATGTACACACTCCCCCTCAAGAACCGGCCGATGGAGAACATCACCGGACTGGAATTTCCCCAGCTGATCTCGCGGGTCATTATCGGCCCTTCCATGCATGCCGAGGCGGTCCGGGAAGAAATCGTGTCAAAACTGGCCGAGAAAAACGTGCCGCAACCCGCTGCGAAAGTCATCATGTCGAAGTTGCCGGTTCGCGCCAAAGCCATGGGGTAGAGCGTTTGAACACCCGGCAATGCGCGGTGCGGCCAAGGCGTTTATCGATCTTGCGGCCGCAACACTTGTTTAGAGGGCTAAACAACCAGCAAATAGTTGGTGTACATCCGAACGGGCCGACCATAGAACGGTGACTTCTTCACCGGCAGTACCGTGTATTATTTGACACTAAAATTGCGCCCGCTCTATCTATACAACAAATGGCGCGCTAGATTGTTGGCAATTGTTCGGAGGAAAACATGAGGCCCAATGTTTCGCGCAGAACCTTTATCAAAGGCAGCGTCGCGGCAGGCATTGCCATCAAGGTATCTTTTCTCTCGGCACCGGCTCAGGCTGCACTCGTTCAAACACCTCCCCTGCCCGGGCCCGACTGGCTCAAGGCCGATGGCAAGCCGAAATACCGGCTCGACGCCATTGCCAAGGTTACCGGTGGAAAGACCTTCGCGCGCGACTACCGCGCCCGCGATCTTGAAAACTGGCCGAAGCAGCAGGCGCACGCCTTCATGCTGCATGCGACCAAAGCAGATCGCATATTCGAAGGCATCGACCTGAGCCTTCTCGGCGACGACTTGAAACCCGATCGCGTCGTTCTTCACGAAGATCTCGTTGCCGACGATATCACCATCCCGGGCGAAGGCTTTTATGGTGATGTATTCTTCGTGCCGAAAGGGCAGACAGCCCGGCTGCTCGGGCAGCCGGTCGCACTCCTCGTCTATCACGACTTCGCCCGTTACGACGCGGCAAAGCGGCTGATACGCTTCGACGATACGGTGGTCCGCTATGGCGGCAAGGCGCCTTACAGCCATCCGGCCCACTATGGCGCGGCGCGTTATGTGCGTATCGACGGCGGCACGCCTGACGCGGATGACCGCTACTCGCCGCTGAAGGATGCTGTGATCTATGGCGGTTTTGCCGGCGACGAACCGGCATGGCCGGCTGCGGGCGAAGGCAATGCCATGGCGCGCGGCATGGCTGCCGCCGCGCAGATCGAGAAAGAAATCAGCGACGCCAGCAACGACCTGCTGGTTTTCAAACACAAGTACTTCTCGCAGTCGGTCGATGCGTCCGCCATGGAGGCAGACAACGGCAATGTCTGGTATGATGCCTCAACCGGTGTCCTTCACATCATGATGGCGACGCAGTCGCCCTATGAAGTGGCCGAGGTTTCGGCGAGCCTCGTCTCCAAATCGAAATTCCATCTCAAGGAAGTCGACCTCAAGGTCGGTTATACCGTGGGCTACGGCACCAAGGATCATTCCATCTTTCCATTCTTCTGCGTCCTGGCGGGTCTCTATGGCAATGGCCGTCCGGTACGGCTTGCCAATGATCGCTACGAGCAGTTCCAGATGGGACTGAAGCGGCATGCCTTCTGGATGGACAACACGCTGGTCGTTGACCGTCAAACAGGCCAGTTTCGCGCCATGACCGGCCATTTCAAGAACGACGGCGGCGGGCGCCCCAACTTCTCGTTTTCAGTGGGCTTCGTCGGGGCAACGGCGGCGCAATCGATCTACTATCTGCCGAAAAGCGATTTTTCGGCCGCGGCCATTGCCTCACGTGCTGTCGACGCGGGCTCAACGCGAGGCTATGGCACCCTCCAGTCCATGTCGGCGACCGAAATGATGGTCGACGAGGTTGCCGAAATCCTCAAAATGGATGCGATCGACCTTCGCTTGAAGAATGTTTTCAAGTCCGGAATGAAGAACACGCAAGGGGCCATCCCCGCAGGCGCGCTGCGCAACGAGGAAATCCTGCTCAAGGCGCGCGACCATCCGCTGTGGACAAACCGCGCCGGAAAGAAGGCCGCGTTCGATGCCGCCAATCCCGGCAAGCGCTACGGCGTCGGCTACGGTCACGTGCAGAAGGATTATGGCACAGGCGCGGAGTCGGCACTTGCAGCGCTTGAGTTCGATGCATCGGGCCGGATCAGGTTCGCGCATGTGGCACATGAGATCGGGACAGGCACGACCACGTCGCAGGCGATCATGGTTGGCGACATTCTCGGCCGCGTTCCCGACGAGACAGAGTTCGGCAAGGTGCGCTGGCCGCAGATGCCGCTTGAAACCTCCGATGAGCCATACACCATGTCTCAGGAAGACGAGGACAAGCACAGCAAAAACCCACGCTGGACACCGAGTTTCACCTCGCCGATGAGCGCAACCAACAGCGTCTATTATCTCGGCCACGCCACGCGGCAAGCGGCGCATGCGCTTGTCGACCTTGCCATTTGGCCGGCGGCGAAGTCACTGTGGTCGCGCGGCATCGGCGGCGGTTCAATGACCCCCTACGCCGTGCGGCGCGAGGATATCCGGCTTGAAAATGGCGAGGTGAATGCAGGCGGGCTGCCGCCGTTGCGCTTCGAGGCGGTTGCAGCCGAAGCGCACCGGCTCGGTCTCGTCACCGGCGTGACGGTCCATACCTTCAACCGGTGGCAATGGACGGAAGCCGAGTTCGACATCCCGAATGCGGAACGGGTGCGGCTTCCAGTCGATGCGCTTGCGTTGAAATATGGCGACGGCGCCTCCGCCGAAACCAGAACGCTCATGACACTTGACGGCTGGCAGTTCGTCGACCGGGCGGCGGTGCATTATCCCCCCACCCAGCGCAACAATGCCGGCGTCACCTATTACGCGCCGATGGCGACACTGGCCGAAATCAGCGTCGACACGGCGACAGGCGAGGTCACCCTGCTTTCGCATCACTCGATCATGGAGTGCGGAACCCAGGTGGTTCCCGAACTGGTTTCCGGGCAAATCCAGGGGGGCATCGCCATGGGTATCGGCCATGCGCTGAAGGAGTATCTGCCGCTGTATGAAGATGGTCCCGGCGACGGCACCTGGAACTGGAACCGCTACGAGCTGCCTCGTTCGAAAGACGTGGCAGTCTGGACCCAGACCGTCGAAATCCTCGCGCCGCTTTCGGAAACCGACCCGCCCAAGGGTATCGCCGAGGTCGTGATGATTGCGGTGGTGCCGGCTCTTGCCAATGCCGTGTCGCACGCCATCGGCAAGCGCTTCTACGATTTGCCGATTACGCCGGAAAAGATACGGGGAGCGCTGGCATGACCCTGGCTACAAAAAAGCTGTCGCTGACCGTCAATGACAAGGCAATTGATCCCGTTGACGTGCCCGAGGGCATGATGATGCAGGATTTCCTCTATGAGTATCTCAATCTGACGGGTTCACGCATGGGCTGCGGGCAAGGCATCTGCCACGCCTGCACGGTGATCGTGGAAAAGAATGACGGTACGCTCGATGAGGTGCGCACCTGCATCACGGGTGCGCACTGGTTCCAGGACAAAAAGGTGCGCACGGTGGAAGGGCACGCCAAACGCGATGCCTCCGGCGCCATTGTGGAACTTTCACCAATTCAGCAGGCCTTCATCGAGAATTTTTCGTTCCAATGCGGTTACTGCACGCCGGGCTTTGTCACCGGAGCAACCGTTTTCATCGACCAGTTGAAACGAAAGCCGATCGCCAGGGCCGATCTGGAACAGGCCATCACTGAAGCGCTGGACAATCATATCTGCCGTTGTACCGGCTATGTCCGTTATCACCAGGCCGTGCGCGACCTGGTGCTGAAGACACCCGGCCTCGTCAAAACCTGAGGGAGTAAGTAGTCCATGACGTTGCACAGGCTACTCTGGATCCTGGCGATACTGATCGTGTGCGGCGGGCTGGCCGCAGGCAGCGTTTTTGCCGGCCTGTTCGAAAAAAGCGTCGTGGCCAAGGACGTCGAGCAACCCCTGACTGCTGACCAGATGAAAGCATTGGCGCAACGGGGTGCCTATATCGCGGTTGCCGCGGATTGTTATGCCTGTCACACGGCAAAGGGCGGGGCTGCGTGGGCCGGCGGGCTGCCGATGCAAACGCCGTTCGGCACGATCTACTCCAGCAATATTTCGTCAGACAAGGAAAATGGCATCGGCAACTGGACCCGGTACGAGTTCCAGCGTGCTGTTCGCGATGGTATCGGCAAGGGTGGGAAACATCTCTATCCGGCAATGCCCTATGCCTCCTACCGGCAGATGACCACGGAAGATGTTGATGCGGTCTATAGCTATCTGATGACCCGCGAACCCATGCCGGTGAAGAATCAAGCCAACGGCCTGGCGTTTCCGTTCAATATCCGCCGCACGCTTACCTTCTGGAATCTTGTCAATCTGCCGGGCGCGGTGCCAGCAGATGATCCGGCACGATCCGCATTGTGGAACAGGGGCCGCTACCTCACCGATGCCCTCGCCCATTGCGGCGAGTGCCACACGCCGCGCAACCTGATGCAAGGCATGGAGCAAACAAGGTATCTGCAGGGAACGGTCATTGAAGGCGTCGCTGCGCCTGATATCACCAAGGATGGGCTGACACGCATGGGATTTGACGTCCCCTTGCTGGCGAGCTTCATGAAATCCGGCATTTTTGCCGGGGGTGCGATGACCAGCCAGATGTTCGAGGTTGTTCATTTCTCGACACAGTACATGACTGACGACGATATGAAGGCGCTCTCGGTCTATCTGTTCAACCTCGACGCCGCACCGGACCAATCCACGCCGCCGCCAGCGCCCAAGCCGGTCAATGTGGCTCCCGAACTGGCGGCATCGGTACGGGGAACCTATCTCAATCTTTGCTCGGGCTGCCACGGTGCCCAGGGCGAAGGTATTCCGCACGTCGCGGTTCCGCTGGCCACCAACACGTCACTGCGCATCAATGACGCGCGCAATTTCATCCGCACCGTCCTTAATGGCATTCCCGCGCAACGTTTTCCGGGTCTTGAGCGCATGCAGCCGATGCCCGCGTTCAAGGACAAGCTCACCGATCAGCAGGTTGCCGACCTTGCCAACTGGGCACGGGCGACATGGGGCGGCCGGGAGCCTGATGTCAAGACAGCCGATGTCGCATCGGCGCGCCACGCGGACTAGGTTGCCTTGCCAGTGGCCGCACAAGCCCTAGCGCTTGTGCGGATTGAAACTTTCCCGGACCTTTTCCAGCCAGCCGAGGACGCTGCCGAGCGCCTGATTGCCCTTGCCGAGCAGCCCCGTCAGTTCGCCTTCGGCAGCCTCGCGCTTGGCCGAATCGGGTTCGGGGAGTGGCGGCAGGATATGGGCATAATAGGTCTTGTCCAGCAGCCGGTGCAGCAGGCGTTCGCCCGGAAACGGCTCGCCATTGTTCAGCGCGCGGGCGGCTTTCAGCAGCGAGCGGATATCATACTGGGTCGGGCTGATGTCAGGCACCTGTTTCTTCAGGTTGAGAAGCCTATACACCGCGACCCGCGCGGTGCGGATTGAACTGTCCATGGTGAAGATGATGTCGTTCGACGTCTCGACGAATTGACCCATCAAGCCAAGATTCGTGCAGCCGGCAGGCACGACATGCGGCCGGTCGCCCGCCGCGCGCGGCATGAATTGCGCCGTGATATAGGGCATCAGCGCAATGCGCGCCTTGGTGTTTGCCGCCACGTCGTCCAATTGATCCTCAATGCCCAGATGATAGCAAAGCTCGGCCAGGATTTCTCGCCCGGTGCAGGCCGGCATGGCCTTTTTGACGTAATTTCCTTCCTTGTCCATCAGCAATGCGTAGACCCAGACCACCAGGACATCCTTCGGTTGCGTCGGGAAGTGCGGCTGGCGGTTGCAGGTAAAGCTGAGCACCCAATTGGAGTCTGTAAAGGTGATGATCCCGCCGGTCACCGTCTTGCCCGAATAGGGATCGTTGACCGAAAGTTTCTTCAGCTTTTCGACAAAGGCAGACGGTTTGCAGGTGAGTGTAACGGATTCCCACATCGAACCGTCGACATTGCCGTAGAACTTCTCGGGCTTGCCGAAGATGGGCGATTTCCTGGCGAGATTCTTCCACAGTGCCCAATCGCTGGCGTCGCCCGGATCATGCCTGCCGCGGTCGAGCACCGGAGCATTGTCCATATCGCCATAAGCGGTGCCCTCGGTCATCGACCCGGTGAGCGCAAAAACCAGATCCTTCGGGCCAACCGCAATGGCGGTATCGGCACCGCCCACCTTGGCGCGGATGGCCGTCACCGTGCGCGTCTCGCCTGCAACGGCCATGTCGAGATCATAGGCGCGCGTATCGAACTGCACCTTCACACCGCGTTCCCGCAAATGCTTCACCAAAGGACGAACAAAACTGTCGAACTGATTGTATTTCGGGAAGATTAGCGCCGACATATCGGTGAGCCCGTCAATAGCATCGAGGAACCGGTGCATATAGAGCTTCATCTCAAGCAGGCTCTGCCAGTTCTCGAACGCAAACATGGAGCGCCAGAGATACCAGAAATTGGTCTCGAGGAAGCCCGCGCTGAAATATTGCTCGATGGTGATGTCGTCGAGATCCTCCTTGCGCTTCAGCAGCAGGCGGATCAGCTCCCACTGCTGCGGCTTGGAGAGACCCAGTGTCGAAAAATCACGGATCTGGCCGCGTTTGTGCATCAGCCGGGCTTTTGAGAAATTCGGGTCATTATCGTTGACCAGCCGATACTCGTCGAGAACGCTGTAGCCCTCGGGCAGTTCCAGCGCCTGCACGTCCTGGAACATGTCCCACAGATTGTCGTAGTTCCAATTCATCTCGCGGCCGCCACGGACGATATAGCCGTCCTCGGCGTTGCCTGCGCCGTCAAGCGAGCCTCCTTCGATCTGCATCGTATCCAGTATGGTGATGTCTTCGCCCGCCGTGCCCCCGTCGCGGATCATGTAGAAGGCGGCGGCAAGGCCTGCGATGCCGCTGCCGATGATCCACGCCTTGCGGCGTTCGGCCGACCCGGCCGGAACCGGGCGGTTGCGCATATAAGCTCCCATCATGTCGGGAGGCGGCAGGCTATTGCCGGCGCTGTTGTGCCAATAGGCGGCAGTCGTGTCGTTCTCGACCGTAAACGTCTTGCCGGATGCAGCAGTGGTTTCGTCTGCGTTGGTCATGACACCTCTCTCCGAACCATGTTGAATTCCGGCCACATGGCATGCGGCCCGCGCAAAACCATACGTCATGAAAGACCGGGAAGACAGACTTGAAAGGTATTTCTTACTCCGTTGCTGACTTCAGCTTCACCCGTTGCTCAAGAGCTGCGGAACTTTCCTTTCTTTCGCTGTATCTGTCGGTGAGGTAGCCGGATATATCGCGCGTCAGCAGCGTGAATTTGACCAGTTCCTCCATCACATCGACGACGCGGTCATAATAGGCTGACGGCTGCATCCGGCCGTTTTGGTCAAACTCCTGATACGCCTTGGCAACCGACGACTGGTTCGGGATCGTGATCATGCGCATCCAGCGGCCGAGCACCCGCATCTGGTTGACCGCATTGAATGATTGCGATCCGCCGGACACCTGCATGACCGCCAGCGTCCGCCCCTGCGTGGGGCGGATCGCGCCCATGGCCAGGGGTATCCAGTCGATCTGCGATTTCATCACCCCGGTCATTGCACCATGCCGCTCGGGGCTGGTCCAGACTTGCCCTTCCGACCACAGCGAGAGTTCGCGCAGCTCCTGGACTTTCGGATGGTCAACCGGCGCATCGTCAGGCAAGGGCAGCCCCGCCGGATTGAAAATCCGGGTTTCGGCGCCGAAATGTTCCAGCAGGCGCGCCGCCTCCTGGGTCAGAAAGCGGCTGTAGGACACCTTCCGGATGGAGCCGTAGAGCAGAAGGATGCGCGGGCGGTGCGCCGAAAATGGTGCAGACAGCTTTTCACTATCCGGAACGTGCAGAATGCCGGATACCGTATTGGGCAAATCAGACAATACGCTTCCCCTCACCGTCGATAACAACCTCGCCGTCTTCCTTGGTGAACGCTCCTTGCTGCGGGCTTGGCAGAATATCGAGAACTGCTTCGGACGGCCGGGCCAGGCGCACGCCTTTTTCCGTCACCACAAAGGGACGGTTGATCAGGATCGGATGTGCTTCCATGGCATCCAACAGCTGCTCGTCATTCAACGACAGGTCATCGAGCCCCAGTTCCGTATACGGCGTTCCCTTTTCGCGAATGGCCGCGCGCACGGTCAGCCCTGCCCTGCGGATCAGGTCTTTCAGCTCCTGCCGGGCGGGCGGCGTCTTGAGATACTCGATAATCGCCGGCTCGATGCCGGGATTGCGAATGAGCGCGAGAACGTTGCGGGACGTGCCGCAGGATGGATTGTGATAAATGGTGACGGTCATCGGGCATTCCTTTCTGCTTTGACCTTGATCGCATCCGTGCAGAGGCTATCAGCCAGTGAATGTCTGCGCGGGCGGACAGCACGGAACAATGTCAGCGATGAGCGGCGCACAAATATCAGGATGACCCGCGCAGCAATCCTTCAAGAGGTAATTGATCGCCGCGCGAAGGTTCTCGAATCTGGCCTTGTAGATGATGGAGCGGCTCTGGCGTTCCGAAGCAATCAGCCCGGCCCGCGACAGGATCGCGAGGTGCGTCGACATGGTGTTCTGGGGAATATCGAGCATGCGCGCTATTTCCCCGGCGGCGATTCCCTCCGGTTCATGCATCACAATCAGCTTGAAAGCGTCCATGCGCGAGGCTTGAGCAAGAGCCGAAAAGGCCTCAATGGTGTTTTCTTTTCCCATATATCTGGATTTATCGATATATTATCCAGATGTCAAGAGCGGCGCTTCGCCTCTTCGAGAAGGCGCGGGCTTCCATAATTTTGTCAATATTGCGATCAAATCATTATTTGAATAATTATAATATATTAATGTCGAATTCCGCGTGCTTTGTCATACCATGCATGAAGTGCCTGGTTTTGCGTCCGATGTTCACCGGCTGGCCTGATACGACGTTGTAACTTATGCTTGGCTTCGCACATATTCCGTTTGTGCGCAGTCTGAAATCGAAAACAGGAACCTCTCTACTTCTCGCAACCAATCCGTACTCAATCGGAAAATGAAGGTCTGTCAGTGATGCTTGACCGGTCCGCGTTGTTTGAGAATTGCCGGTTTGAACGCCCCCGGTTTCAGCCGCGGCGGCGCCGGTCTTGCGACAGCAGAGGTGCACGGGCATTTTCCACGCGACCTGCCGGACCTGGCACCGATACGTGCTGCACCGGCTTGTCCTTAACGTGAGAGTCTGAAGCCATGATAAAACGCATGGTGATCATGCTGATCGTGATAGGTCTGATCCTGGGCGGAATCTTCGGCTTTCAGGCATTCAAGAACCGCATGATCGCAGCCTATCTCGCCAACCTCAAGGCGCCGCCGCAAACGGTCTCGACAATCACGGCTGCGATGAGCCCATGGCAGACGACATTGCAATCCGTGGGTGGTTTCAATGCCGTCGAAGGGGCCAGCCTTTCGGCGCAGGTCCAGGGCATTGTGCAGAAGATTGGCTTTCAGGATGGTCAGGACGTCAAGAAGGGCGATCTGATCGTGCAACTGCTTGCCGATCAGCAGATCGCCACGCTGCAGCAGTACCAGGCCACCGTGGTGAATGCGCAGATCACCTATGATCGCGATTCCAAGCTGATCAAGACGAACACCATTCCGCAGTCACAGGTCGACGGCGATCTGGCAACCTTGAAAGCTGCGCAGGCGCAAGTCGTGGCACAGCAGGCACTGATCGATCAGTATTCGATCCGCGCGCCCTTCGACGGAAGGCTCGGCATCAAACTGGTCAGCCTCGGTCAGTATCTGGCTGCGGGAACTGCGGTTGTCACCTTGCAGTCGCTTGATCCCATTCAACTCGACTTCTCGATGCCGCAGCAGGCCCTGTCGCAGATCAAGGTCGGCCAGACAGTGACTGCAACGCTGGACGCCTACGGCAATCAGGCCTTTGACGGCAAGATCACGGCGATCAGCCCGCTGGTGGACAGCCAGAGCCGCAACCTCACGATCCGCGCCAGTCTCGCCAATCCCGATCACAAGCTTTTACCCGGCATGTTTGGCAATGTGTCCGTGGTGGTGGGCGAGCCGCAAAGCTATATCACGCTGCCGCAGACCGCCGTTACCATCAATCCCTACGGCAATGTCGTCTATATCGTGACCGAAAAGGACAAGGGCCCCGATGGCAAGCCGCAATTCGCAGCCAGCCAGAGATTCGTCACCACCGGTCAGGCACGCGGCGATCAGATCGCCGTGACGAAGGGATTGAATGCCGGAGAGGTCGTCGTCACGTCAGGCCAGCTGAAACTGAGCAACGGCTCGCCGGTGATTGTCAACAATACGGTGCAGCCTGCGAACGATCCAAATGCTGAACCACCAAACCCCAACTGAGGCGCGGCGATGAACATCACCGACATTTTCATCCGGCGCCCCGTTCTTGCCCTGGTGGTGAGTGCGTTGATCGTCGTCATCGGCTATCAATCCTTCCGCACATTGACGGTGCGCCAATTCCCGCGCACGCAGAATGCCGTCGTCACGGTCACCACCGTCTATCCCGGCGCGGCGCCCGATGTGATTGCAGGCTTCATCACCACGCCGCTTGAAAATGCCATCGCCCAGGCCAACGGCATCGACTACATGACCTCGTCGAGCACGAGCGGCAGCTCCACCATCACGGTCAATCTGCGTCTCAACTATGATGCCGATGCGGCGATGACCGAAATCAACGCCAAGATGTCCTCGGTGCTCAACCAGCTCCCGACCGGAACGCAGCAGCCGACCATGTCGGTTTCCATCGGCCAGACCATCGACGCCATGTATATCGGCTTTCGCAGCGATATTCTGGCCAGCAACCAGATCACTGACTATCTGGCGCGTGTGGTTCAACCCAAATTGCAGACGGTCAATGGCGTCCAGACAGCGGAAATTCTCGGCGGCAGAACCTTCGCACTGCGGGCCTGGCTGAAGCCGGACAAGCTGTCGGCCTATGGATTGACGGCAGGCGACGTGTGGACTGCACTCGCGGCCAACAATTACATCTCCGGCATCGGCACGACGCGCGGCCAGATGACCCAGACCGTGCTGACGGCACGGACCGATCTGCATTCGGCCGACGAATTCAAGGAAATGGTGGTCAAGCAGATCGGCGGAGCGATCGTGCGCCTGAAGGATGTCGCCACCGTTGCACTCGGATCGCAGAACACCGACGTCCAGGTGGGCTTCGATGCGCAGACCGGCGTGTTCATCGGCATCCAGATCGCGCCGACGGCAAACCTGCTCGACGTGATCGCTGGCGTCCGCGCGGTGTTTCCGGACATTCAGGCACAATTGCCGCAGGGGCTGGAAGGCTACATCGTCTATGATTCCAGCACTTTCGTGACGAAATCGATCGATGAGGTGGTGAAAAGCCTGGTCGAAGCCCTGATCATCGTTATTTTCGTGGTGTTCGCATTTCTCGGTTCGCCGCGTTCTGTCGCAATTCCCATCGTCGCCATACCCCTGTCGCTGATCGGCACCTTCGCGCTGATGCTGATCATGGGCTTTTCCATCAATCTTCTGACATTGCTCGCCCTGGTGCTGGCCATCGGCCTCGTGGTCGATGACGCCATCATCGTCGTCGAAAACGTCAACCGGCATATCGAAGAAGGAGCGCCCCCCATGCAGGCGGCGCTGGCTGCCGCGCACGAATTGGTCGGGCCGATCCTGGCCATGACCGTTGTCCTGGTCGCCGTCTACATCCCTATCGGTTTCCAGGGCGGCCTGACCGGCGCGCTGTTCACGGAATTCGCCTTCACGCTGGTGGCCTCCGTCAGTGTTTCCATGATCATCGCCCTGACGCTGACGCCCATGATGTGCTCGCGCATCCTGAAACCGCACCTCACCGACCGCAGCGGCTGGGAGGAGCGCATCTCGGATTTCATCGATCGTCGTTTCTCGGAGATTCATCGCCCCTATATGCGGTTGCTTCACGGCAGCCTGAACACGACTGTGGTGACGCTGGTGTTCGCTGCAATCGTCCTCGGCAGCATCTATTTCCTCTATGCCAGCGCCAAGAATGAACTGGCGCCCAATGAGGATCAGGGCTTTCTTGGCGCGCAGGTAACCAACGCGCCAAATGCGACGCTGCAGCAGAAGCTGCTCAATTCTGACCAGGTCACCAAGATCTTCCGCAGCTTCCCGGAAACGGACAAGACCCTGCAGGTCGAGGCGCCGGGCACATCGTTCGAGGGCATGGTGCTGAAACCGTGGGACGAACGCAAGCGAACTGCAAACGATCTGCAGCCATTGGTGCAGGCCCAGATGGCCGGCATCGCCGGCGGTCAGGCCGTGGTGTTCCAGATACCGCCGCTGCCCGGCGCCAGCGGCTTGCCGGTGCAGTTCGCCATCGGCAGCACCGGCAGTTTCGACCAGCTCAATGACGTGTCCAATGCCTTTCTGCAGGAAGCGCAGAAATCGGGCATGTTCATTTTCCTGATGAAGGATCTCAATATCGACAATCCGCAATATTCGATCCAGATCGACCGCAGCAAGGCGTCGGCGCTCGGCCTGTCGATGAACAATGTGGGGGCGGCACTGGCCTCCATGCTGGGCGGCGGCTACGTCAATTATTTCAGCATCGACAACCGCTCCTATCAGGTCATCCCGCAGGTGGAACAGCGCTCCCGCCAAACCATTGACCAGATCATGAGCTATCCCGTCGCGAGCGTGAACGGCAGCAAGATCCCGCTCTCGGCGATCGCGACGGTCACACTCCAGGCAACGCCGCGCTCCGTCGCGCATTTCCAGCAATTGAACTCAGCCACCATTTCCGGCGTCCCGGCACCGGGCGTTGCCGTCGGCGATGCGCTGAACACCCTCAAATCAATCGCGGCGCGCACACTGCCGCAAGGCTATACCGTCGACTATGGCGGCCAGTCCCGGCAGTTCGTGCAGGAGTCGAGCGGGATGGCCACGACCTTCGCCCTCGCACTGATCATCGTTTTCCTGGCCCTGTCGGCACAGTTCAACAGTTTCCGCGACCCGCTGATCATCCTTGTATCGGTGCCCATGTCGATTGCGGGTGCGCTCGCTTTCATCACCCTCGGTATCGGCGGCGCAACCATGAATATCTATACTCAGGTCGGGCTGGTCACGCTGATGGGGCTGATCAGCAAGCATGGCATTCTGATCGTCGAGGTGGCGAACACGCTGCAGGCCGGGGGAAAATCAAAGCGCGAGGCCATTGAAGGCGCCTGCGGCATCCGGCTGCGGCCGATCCTGATGACAACAGGCGCCATGGTTCTCGGCGTGGTGCCGCTCATCCTGGCCACCGGTGCCGGTGCGGCCGCCCGTTTCAGCATCGGATTGGTGATCGCCGCCGGGCTGGCCATCGGCACATTGTTCACGCTCTTCGTGGTGCCTGCGGTGTACATGCTTCTGGCTGCGGACCATCAGGCCAAGCCGGTTGCGTCCGCGGAGACCTCGCCCTCCACGCACTGAAGAGGGCAGTTGAGCCGTTGATGATACTGACGGCGCGGAGAGCCCAAAACGGCTATTCAGGCTCCGGCTCGAACGGTATCGATGAAGGCACGCAGCGCTGGCGCCATATGGCGCTGTTTGGGATAGCACAGGAACAATCCGGGGAATGCAGCACACCATGGATTGAGCAGGCTGATAAGCCTGCCTTCGGCAATGTGTTCTTCAACCGTGTCTTCGATGGGAAAGCCGATCCCGATTCCTTTGAGGGTCGCACCGAGCGCCATTTCCTTGTCACTGAAGATCAGCGGGCCTTCAACCGAAACACTGAACCAGGCGCCGTTCTCGAAGAATTCCCAGGCGTATGGCGTCGTCCGGCCCGGCCAGCGCCATCGGATACAGCGATGACCGACGAGATCGCGCGGGTGCTCCGGACGTCCATGGCGCGCGAGGTAATCCGGTGTCGCCACCACCACCTGCCGCAGCTCCGATCCCAAACGAACGGCGATCATGTCGCGCTCGATCACCTCACCTATGCGCAGCCCCACATCGAAACCTCCCGCGACGATATCAGTGACCTCGTCATCGACCGTGATATCGAGCAGCACGTCGGGGTAGCGTTCGGTAAAGCCGGCAAGAATGGGTTCGATGTGTTTTCGCGCCGCTGACCGGAACGAATGCACCTTCACTGTTCCGGCGGGATTCTCCCCCGTACGGCGGGCCTGCGCGACGGCATGTCCCAACTCGAATGCCGCGGGTCTGACCCGCTGAAGCAGATTTTCACCGGCTTCCGTCAGGGACACGTTCCGCGTCGTCCGGTGAAGGAGGCGCGTCTCCACCCGTTCCTCGAAATTCCGCACCATTTGGCTGAGTGCCGAAGGCGAGACGCCGAGGCTGTCGGCAGCCCGGCTGAAGCTCAGAAATTCGGCAACGGCGATGAAGGCGCGAAGCTGATTGTAATCATGTCCGGCGAGCAAAATATCCATTTTTGCAGCATACATTACTTAGCCCACCTAACAAGCTATGTAATTTTTTGGTGTATTATAAAGAGGAAGCCCTCATGGCATTGTCTCTCCAGTTCATCAAAGAGGTTAGAAAATGACAGTTTGGTTCATCACCGGAATTTCACGTGGCCTTGGCAAAGCCCTTGCGGCGGCGGCATTGGCAGAAGGGGATACCGTGATCGGGACAGTCCGGACGGGGCCGTTCGACCTTGAGCATGATCGCGGCACTTTGCATGTCCTGACTGTCGATCTCGCCGACGGTCAGGCGGCGGCTGCCAGCATAACCAAGGCCTTTGCAATGGCGGGTCCGATCGACGTCATCGTCAACAATGCCGGATACGGGCTGCTGGGTGCGCTGGAAAAAGCATCGGATGCGGATGTGGAGAGACTGTTTTCCGTCGATGTCTTTGCGCCATTCCGGATCATCCGGGCCGCATTGCCTCACCTTCGCGCGCAGGGCCACGGTCACATCATCAACATCACGTCGATCGCCGGTCGCGCGCCAACCACCGGATCAGCGGTCTATGCTGCCGCCAAATATGCGCTTGAGGGCCTCTCCTCAGCCTTGGCACTGGAGGTCGCGCCGCTGGGGATCAAGGTAACGGCGGTTGCGCCCGGTGCATTCCGGACGGATTTCCTCTCGTCTCACTCGATCCGCAAAAGCGATGCCGAAGATGCCGCCTACGCCGAGACGGTTGGACGGAGTTCCGCCGCCTTCGATTCCGCCGCGGGCCGGCAGCAGGGCAATCCGGATTTCGCGGCACAAGCGATCATCGCTCTCACCCGCTCCGGCAACCCGCCGCTTCATTTGCTTCTGGGCAGCGATGCGCTGCGCCGCGCCCGGAGCAAGCTGGATCAGATCGCCGATGAGATCGATGCCTGGGAAGATATCACCCGCAGCACCGATTTCGCGACAGATGAACGGCATGGGTTGGGATGAGACCGCTAGGCGCGTAAAGCGGCGGCGGGGCTGGAACGCAAGGCGGCAAGAGCGGGAACAATGGAAACCGCTGCCGCGACGGCGAGAAAACCGGCCGCCAGCCACAGATCGTCCGGCGCGAATTCGACAGGCAGCCGGACGGCCGTCGACGCGGTCAGCCGCGCGGAGATCGCTGACGCTGCAGCATAGCCGAGAGCTATTCCCGATGCGATCCCCGCGACGAACAGCAGGAAAAGCTCTCCCCACACGAGCACGATGATCGAGCGAACCGGCGTGCCGAGCGCGCGCAAGGCGCCGATCTGACGCCACCTCGTCCCGACATGCATGATCGTCACCAATGCGATCGCGGCGATGACGATGGCCTGCGTGCCCAGGGCGATGGCCAGAAGCAGGCTGCGGGCGTCGCCCAACGTCGCGTAGAGCCGCGTCAGCACCTCTGCCGGGAAAACGCCGAGCGTTGCGCCCGTGCGGTATTCCTGCCGCAGGCGGTAGGCGTCGGCAACCGTCTTCGGCTTGACGAGAATGGCCGGAACGCCCGGCGACTGCGCGTCGAAATGCTCGTCCAGCGGCGCATCCGCATCGACATGGCCGTGCTCATGCTCATGGCCATGATCTTTTTCCCCGGCATCGTGCGACCCGGCTTCCTCGTTTTCATGGTCATGATGCTCTTCACCATGCATGCCGTGAAGCTGCCATACGGCCCGGATCGGCACCAGGATGGCGCGATCCCAGGCGGTTCCGGTCGGCGTCATGCGGCCGGTCACCGTGTAGGCAATGGCCGTATGGGTTTCACCGCCCGTTTCCGCCGTGCCGTGCATCGGCTTGATTTGCGCGCCCGGCGACAGCGCCACGTCAGAGCCAACCACCGCCTCGCCAAGGCGCGAAAAATGCGCCCCTTGCGACAGGTTCGGAGACAGCGCCGAAATCAGGCTTGTCGTGGTGCCGACGATCGGAAAGCCGTCTGCCGAGTCGCCAAAGCCGACGGGCGCCGCCAATTCGACGCGCGGATCGTTAGCGAGGCGGCCAAGAACGGCGCCATCCATCAGCGGCAGCGGTGCCGGCTGCAGGAAAACGGCGGAAAGCGCCAACTGGGTTTCGCTGCCTGCGGCTCCGACCAGCAGGTCAAACTTCTCGGCCGCACGCGCACTGCCGAGCCGGACAGCCCGCTCCTGCAGCGTCACGGTCACGCTTAACGCCACCGACAACGCAATGAGCACCACTACGGCGAGCGCCCCGCTCCAGAAACGCCGCAGGTCGGCAAAAATGAATGTCATCATTGCGCGGCACTCTCTCCACTATCCTCGTCGACACGCCCGCTCGCCAGGCAGATGCGGCGGCCAAGACGCTCCGCCAGGAAGGCATCATGCGTGACCACCACCAGCGTCGTGCCCTGCTCTGCTGAAAGCCGCAGCAGCAGCTCGGCAACCTCGTTGCCCGCATGGCGGTCAAGACTGGCCGTCGGCTCATCCGCGACGATAACGCCGGGGCGCTGCAGCAGCGCGCGGGCGACGGCGACACGCTGCATTTCACCGCGCGACAATGTCTCGATCTTCTGACTGACCCGGTCGATCCCGGTGGCCGCAAGCAGCGTCAGAGCGCGCTCCCGTTCCCCGGCGGTCAGCCGGCGGGCGAGCCTGACTGGCAGCACCACGTTTTCGAAAGCGGAAAGACCGGGAAAAAGATGAAAATCCTGCATGACAAGGCCGATATTGCGCGCACGAAAAGCATCGCGCTGGCCGGAGGAAAGGCGGGTGATATCCGTGCCGTTCCAGGAAACCTTGCCGTGCGTGACGTTTTCCAGGCCGGTAATGGCATTCACGAATGTGCTTTTGCCCGAGCCAGAAGCCCCGGTGATCGCCAGCTGGCCGCCGGCCGGCAAATGAAATCGTTCGATGGCAAGGACCGGCGCCGCCAGGCCCGGAAAGTGCATTTGTAGATCGGAAACATCGAGCGTGAGCATGGCGTCAGACGGTCCTGAAGGCGGCGTTCCGGAGACGCAACTGGCTGATGAAGCCGGTTTCCGGATCAGTCCAGGAGCCGAATTCCAGGACGCCGCGCGCGACGATCGGCGCATTGAACTGGACGAAGGTCTGCTTGGCCGAGAGATAGACGACCATGATGTTGTCCGGCCAGTCGGCATCGGACGAACAGAACGGGCAGAGCGACATCGGGATTTCCGTCAGGACGAAAAATGCCGCTTCCGCCTTGAGCGGCGGCGCCATGAAGCCGCTGATGGCAACCTCCTGGCCGCTCAACTGCTTCACCTTGTCGGAAAATTCGAGACCGAGCGGACCAAAGCTTTTGTAGAGCTCGCCGAAGCCCAGCTTTTCAGCGGCGCTTGCGCGTGCGGCAATGCCCATGAAAGGCAAGACCGCAGCCGCCGTGAGCAGCGCCCGGCGGCCGATGGCAAAGGTCTTCTTTTCCGTCATCGCAATCTCCTTAAACAGCAAGACAGGCGGCCGAAAGCCGCCCGCCCTGTTCGTCAACCGGACAGATTTACATCTTTGACGCGCCGAGTGCGAAGGCGTCAGCCAGGACGCGATAGACGTCGCTCTGTTCCATGTAGCCGCGGAAGCCTTCCGCGCCCGGGCCAACGGCCTGCAGCACGACATCGTCCACCGCATGAACGCCGCTATCCTCATCGCGCGGAATGTTGCCCTGAACGAAGACGGCGCCGGGCACGTCCTTGTAAGATTCATTGGCAACATATTCCTTCTTCTCGTTCTGGATGGCCGGAACGAAAGGACCATCGAGCTTCGGACGGAAGGTCTCGTAATGGTCAGGACCGTTGTTGGCTGCGATGAACAGACGGCGGGAGACATCGACGCGGTCCGGATAGCCGTCGCCGTCCTTGTCTTCATAGTTCGGGAAGCCTGCTGCGGCATAGGTGCCGACCTTGTCGCGCATTTCCGTGCCCGGCTTGTCATCATCGACGGTGCCGATGATCGAGACGCCATGCGTGTGGTCGCCGGTGACGACGATCAGCGTATCCGGGTTCTTTGCCTGGAAGTCGCGTGCAGCCGCGATGGCCTTGTCGAATTCAATCGTGTCGACAAGAGCACGATCCCAATCGAGGGGATGGCTCATCTTGTCGATGGACGCAGCCTCCACCATCAGAAAAAAGCCATCCGGATTCTTCGACAGCCTGTCGAGCGCCACCTTGGTCATATCAACCAGGCCCGGC
This sequence comes from Phyllobacterium sp. 22229, assembly GCF_052056495.1. NCBI lineage: Bacteria > Pseudomonadati > Pseudomonadota > Alphaproteobacteria > Hyphomicrobiales > Phyllobacteriaceae > Phyllobacterium > Phyllobacterium sp. 22229. Next base: position 71,749 of record NZ_JBQEPA010000002.1, on the reverse strand, counting down.
TGGTTGGGGAACTTGTCGACAGTGCCCTTCTTGAGGAATTCACGATCGAGCGTGACGTCGAGATTGCCGGTGTGGAAGAGACCAAGCAGCTTGTCCTGATTCGAGCCGGCCGCGGCGGCCAGTTCGTTCTTGTCGGTGGCGAGGGCGTAACCCGCCTCCTTGAAGAGCGCGATATAGTCCTTGTCGTCCTTGCGCTTCGAACCGGGCACGTCCTTGGCCAGGAAGTAGGCCGAGCCGCCGCCGAGCAGCACGTCCGGCTTGACGTTGTACATCATGCCGACGATGTCGGCCTTGTCGGCACGCTTGCGCGTATGGGAAACGAGGGCCGCAGGGGTCGCGTCCTGCACTTCGGATGTCGTCACGATGCCGAGCGACTTCTTGCCGGTGCGGCGCAGAGCCTCGCCGATCGTTTCAACCTTCGGGTCGTCCTGGCTGGCCGGTGTACGGTCAGCATAGACGCCGAGCGCATTGACCGCGGACTTGTGGCCAGTCATGTAGGCCGACATGGTGTTGGCGCTGTCGGTGGCGATGGCCGAGGTCGAGGACGTGCCGATGAAGGCGACGGGCGGAATGTCATCCATGGCAAGGCGGCCATTGGCTTTCCCCTCGGTCATGCCCTTGGACATGAGGCGGGCGCCGGTGCGGTGCGCGACGGAAAGGCCGTCGCCCAGCAGGAAGATGATGTTCTTGGCTTTTGGCGTGTCAGATGTCGTGTAGACATCCCAGCCGACGGACTTCTTCTCGTCGCCGGCCGATACCTCGACCTTGTACTGGCCGGGCTTTGCGAGCTTGATGTCACGCAGGATGAGCGCGGATCCGAGCACTTTGTCTTCGGCACCCTTCTCCTCGGCGACGAATTGGGCAGCCTTGCCGAAAACGGCGTCGTAGCTCTCGCCGTTGATCGTGACCTTCACGTCTTCCGGCTTCACAACCTTGCTGAATTCAACCTTGAAATCGAATGGCGAGCCGGCAAGGACCGTGGCCCGGTCCAGCGGATAGATCGTTGTCGCATGGGCCGCCCCGGACAAAAGTGCCGCCGACGCCGCCGCAAGGAAAAGTTTACGCATTTCATACCCCCAAACTTGGTTAGCTTCCCCCTCCCTTTATAAATCCCCGATGACAGCCAGATGAAATCGCGCCAGTTTTTGCAGCTATCGGCCTTGAGGACACGATCGTCACCGTACGCGCTCGCCATGGCGCGTCCTTTTGCCGGGCCGGATAGTTACCTGAAACGAGCGCGCGGCCCCTATTCCCGTGTCATTGACATGGCTTGAAATAGGTGCCCGGCTGATACCTATTCTTCCATCCATGCGCCTGCTAGAAAGGCACAAATGGCCCAAGCCTCGCTTCAAAACATCGAGCGAGCGTGCCGCAAGGGGCTTGCGCCTGGCCGGGAAGCGGTACACAGCCGATTGTCAGCTGGCAACAGTGACGTATTCGAACAGGGGATCGACGCACATCATGCATGCAGGCCGGTTGCCAGCCCTTCTGACCGGGCTCACTCTGCTAGGCGGAATCACCGCCTCTCATGCCATCAGTTCGGATCCCGGCGTTTTGGTTGTCGAACGGGTGCGCGGCACACCGCTTGCGTCCTATCGCGAAGCCGATCTTGCGCAAATATTCGCCTACCTTGACATCACGACCCAGACGCCTTGGACCAACGGTGAAAAGCGGACATACAGGGGCTTTTCGCTGCTGGAAATCCTTAAGAAGAACGGCCTTGCCGATGCCAAGGTGGTTATCGGCATTGCCCCCAATGATTTCGCTGCCAGAATCGACATGCGGGAAATACAGAAGTACCGCCCGATCGTTGCGTCACAGATCGCGTGCAACGCAACCGAAGCGCAATCGGGGGCCTGTACCCAAGGCAAGATGCGATCGCTTGAAACCGAGGATTTTGGACCGTTCTTCATTGTATGGCCATACGAGGAGCTGCCGCAATCGTTCGATCCAAGCGATCATTCCAGATGGGTCTGGTTCTTGTCCGAATTGCAGCCCGATCAATGAACAGCAGCGTTTCGATCGTCTTGCAGATGCGTGCGGAAAGGCTTCATTCAAACTGCTGGCAGATTATCTGATGCACCTTTTTCGGACTTACGGAGCCTACGTACTTGGATTGATTTTTGGCATTTGCGTGCTGTTCGGTCTTGTTTCCTTCATTGAAACCAACAGCGCGCGCAACAAGTCCAATGGGGTTATTGCCGAAGTCAACGAAATCCAATGGCGCTCCAGTCAGGCGCGTGAAAAAATGGTGAGCATCATGGGGTGGGCGAGACTGGCCGCTCTCACCAATGCTCCGGATTACCGCGCGAAAATCCTCACCGACAGCACATATCTTATCATCAACACCAAAACGCTTGTCGGCCTGACCTATACCAGCAAAATAATGCCTCAAGCGGATATAGATCAGATGAGAGCTCTCCTCGATTTCGCCAACAAGAGCATCAAACCCCAGCTCCAGCTTGCAAATCCGGACTACCAGATGATCGTATCGGGGCTGGAGGAACTGTGGCCGCACATTGTCCTGACAACCACGGGAAACCTGGGAAACACGCAAAAAAGGACCGCTGATCTCGAACAGAAAGCGCTGTACGACAATCTCTTCCTGGCCTTTACCTTCGCATTTGCCCTGGTGATAATGGCGATGTTCATGGCCTTCGTCACCTACCGCAGCAAATCGCTCTACAACAATCAGGTCCGGCAGTTCGCGCTGCTCTTTTCCCACATGACCTTTACGCGGATAAGCGGATTGTCGATGTGGATGCACGAGACACTGACGCCGGACGACAAGCCTGATCCGATGCTCCTCGACATGGCCCGTAAACGCATCACCGATCTTTCGGTCGTGACCGATTGGCTGGCGCGCATTGCATATCCAAAATTTGATCAGGACAATACGCCTATCGTTACCTTGGGCACGATCCTTGATCAAATAGATCGCTCGGACGCCGCCGTTGTGCCGACACTGCGCGCCAATATCAAGGCAACCCAGCTGCTGGTACCCCAAGGTCAGTTTCACCTAATGCTTCAGGAGCTTTTGCGTAATGCCAAGGACGCGGTCGATGGTGTTGCCAATGCCGAGATCATCATCAGTGTCGACATCCGGCAGCGATGGACGATTGGCGGAAATCTGATCATCGTGATTGAAGATACCGGGGTTGGAATGACCGCCGAGCAAATAAGAAAAGCCACGACGCCCTTTTTCTCGACCAAGGGCGAAGCGCGCGGTCACAGCGGCCTGGGTTTAACCGGGTGCGCGCGGCTGATTCAGACAATGGGCGGCTCTCTTTCCATTCAATCCGCCAAGGGCAAGGGAACCCGGGTAACCCTCTCCTGCCCGCTCTCCAATCTTCCCGCGATAAGATGGAAAGTCACCTGAACAAAATTCCGGAATTTGGCAGAAGACAGAACACAGCGCAGATGGCAGGACGATCGCCAAATTTCTCTGTCTGGCGGTATGGTGCTCGTTCGGCTTTAAGGGCATAATTGTTCTATAGTGCCGCAGAGCACATGGGAGAATTTATGGCAGAATTGGACAATGATCCGGAGTTATCGAAACTAGCCAGATACCTGATACACCAGTCACTACCCTTGGCCATTACCACGTCTGGCTACAACCCAACCACGCGCGATCTCGAAATGATCGAACAGGCTCTGATGGCACGCTATGGACCGGACCTGGCCAGTGTATCCGTACGGGAAATTGATGGTTTTTTGCATCAGCGCTTCAAGAAGATGGGGGAGAGCCCGAACAAGCGGGCAATCCGCCGTCTCATCCGCATTGTGACCAGCAAGATTAAAAGCCGCTCTTGAGAAGACAGATCGACCATCCGATGAACGAATATGCCACGGGCGCCGGTCAGTGCCGGCCTGAATGGGCAAAGGCCTCTCCCGGTGCTGTCAGCCAGCCCGATAAAGCACGCGCTGCGGCCCTGCCCGCAACGAACCGATCCATCCCCCATGTTTCAACCTGTCCCGGCCGTGCCACCCGGCTCATCTGGCGCATGGTATGCCCGGCAGATGACAAGATAGCCATCGACGGCGAAGCAATGGCGAAGTAAACAAGAAGATGTAAGCCAAGCTCTTAAAAGGACGGCTTTCTACCCAACGGAGTTTGAAGATGGCGTATCCCGTCGTACATGGTGTGACAATCCCGATCGACAGCCAGGAAGTTTCACCGACTATTTGGGCGGCACTGACCAAAGGCGACTATGAAGCCAGGGAAGTGCACCTTGTTACCCATGCGGTCCAGCCCAATGACAGGGTGCTGGAATTGGGAACCGGTCTGGGCGTCGTCACGTCGATCATGGCACGGGTGGAAGGCACATACATCTGGTCCTTTGATGCCAACCCGTCCACGGCGCATCTGGCGGCGCGAGTCATCGAAGCCAACGGCCATGAGAATGTTGAGTTGACGACCGGGGTACTGACAGCCGGCACACCCAAACGCTTCAAGTTCTATATCCGGCGTGATCTCTGGATGTCGTCGGTTTATGAACACCAGGGACCCTATGAGAGTACGCTCGATGTGATTTCCGGCGACATTGATCAATTCGTCGCAAAGCACGCGATCAATGTCGTGGTCATGGACATCGAAGGTGCGGAACATGGCCTGCTTATCGATGCGGCTCTTCCCGGCGTCGAGCGGGTTTTCGTCGAGCTGCACGATCACCTGTATGGATTGATTGGCGTGAGGGAAATCATGGCGGCACTTGCTGCCAAGGGCTTTGCCTATGACCCGCGCGCCTCCAGCGGCGCATGTCTGGTTTTCACCCGCAGCGAAGTCACGCGCGAATATCAGTTGGAGCAGGTCAATGCGCGTTAGCCTTCTGGCGGCATTGATGGCTGGTTTGCTTGGAGTGGCAAGCCCGGCATGGGCTTCGGATCCGACCGTACTGACTGTCGAGCCAGACGGATCCGGTCCTGCCACGCGCTATACCGCCGATCAATTGCAATCGAGCTATTCCATTGTGACATTGAAGACGGAAACGCCGTGGACGGCCAAAGCGGAGACCATCACATATCGCGGCCCGCTCCTGATGGATGTGCTCAAGCAGCACAAGCTGGACGGCGACGTTTCGATTGAAGCCTCCGCTTACAACGAATTTCGTTCAAAGATCAAAATGGACGAGGTGAGGCAATACCATCCGGTCCTGGCCTATGAGCGCGCCTGCACGAAACCGGATCGGGACAATGGCCGGTGTACGCCGGGACAGGAATTCACCCGGCTCACGCTCGATGACTCAGGTCCATTTTTCATCGTTTGGCCGCAGGATAAGCTTCCGCCATCCTATGTTCCCGCGCGCAATGCCATCTGGGTCTGGTTTGTTGTCAATATCCGCGGTGTGAAATGAAAAAGAGGCTCCTCAAATCCGCGTGGTTTCTACCTTATGTAGCCCTGGTCGCCGCGATGATCTTGAGCAGTTGGACGTTTCTGAGAACTGATACCTATCGCGCCCAGACCGATACGCTTCTCAACCGGACCTTCGAAATTCAATGGCGCGCGGCGCAAATTCGCGAACAACTGGCGATCGCAATCGGCAATCTCAGATTGGCAATGGCCACCGGCAAGCTCGATCCCGAATTTCCCAACAATATTAAAATCATCGACCTGAATATCAGGTACCTGCGCGCTCAACCGGGCGTTGAGGACTGGTTTGAAGCGGAAGGCATGAGAAAGCTGGGCCGCGCGCAAGACCTGCTGCAGACCGGCGTGAAACCATTCATCGACCGTTCGGACCAGTATTCCAGCGTTCTGTCGAGTTTGCTGCATATCAAGGAAGACATGATCGACATTTCAGGCGCTGCGGTTGATCAGAGCACGACATTGAGCGCAACATCACAAATACGGGCCAACGCGCAACGCAACACCTTTTTGTTCGCAATGGCCGTTCTGGCAGTCATTCTGGCCGGCCTGTTCATGCATCAAAGAGCGCTTTACGAGCGCCGGAAGGACCATCATATCCGTTCCTTCTCCACCTTGTTTGCGCATATGACGCGGACACGCATCGCCGCCTTGATGTTGTTCCTCGAGTTTCTCAAGGAAGATCAGCCGCCCGATATGAACATGGTGGGAGCGGCCCGGAAAACCGCGTCGGAATTGGACACTATCAACGCCGGGCTTTTGAGAATTGCATACTCAACCAAGCCAACCGTTCATGAAACCCTCGGATCGGTGATTCACTCCGTCATATCGGACCGCAAGGCCACGACCTTGCTGGATATCGACGACGACGCAGCCAGGACCCATGTGCCGAATTCACAGTTTCACCTCATCATCGATGAACTGATCGCAAATGCCGAAGTTGCCGTGAAAGACAATCCTCATGCCTCCATCGGCGTTTACGCCCGCGTGAAGCGGCCCTTCCTGTTCCGGCCGCAGCTGATCCTGAGGATCAAAGACAATGGAATTGGCATGAACGAAAACCAATTGAAACTTGCCGTCACACCGTTCTACTCGACGCGGGATGGCGGCCATGTCGGATTGGGTCTGTCAGGCTGTGTTGAAATGGTCCGGACCATGGCCGGCAAACTCAAGATAAGTTCCGCTCCCGGAGCCGGGACAGAAGTAACAATTCGCTATCCGTTGCGCCCGGCAAATCAAAAGCCGGGGGTGCAGCCGGCACGCGCCTGATCTGGCCTGCCCTCAAAAGTGGTCATTGGCTGTTCACACGAGGGACCGCGCCGCGCGGATGTCCGAGCATCGCCGCCCTTTCATCGTCGGTCAGGGAATAGACGAAGTTCTCGCAGGCGTGACGAAGCGCAGCCCAAAGCGGGTCGAGCAGCGATATCATTTCGCCGGTTTTGGGAAAATCGCTCTCGCATACGTAATGCGACTGGACCACATGCCGGGCACCCATGGATTGAAACACCGGCCGAAGACCGTAATCAAGCGCCAGGACATGGGCGAGGCTGCCGCCCGTGCCGAGCGGCAAGACGACCTTCCCAGCCAGCGCAAACTGCGGGAGCACGTCCAGACCCGCTTTCAACAGGCCGGAAAACGATGCCTTGTAGATCGGCGTGGCGATGATCAGACCATGGGCGGCGGCAACCTTTTCCAGGAACGACGCCACCGACGGGGCCTGCGCGTCGGCTGACAGCAAGGCACCGGGATCGAGATGCCGCAGAACGACGTGCTCCGTGTCGATTTTTTGTCCGCGCAATTCTTCCAGGACCGCCTCGACCACCCTCGCGGTCTTGGACGTGGCGGAAGGGCTTGCGGATATGGCCAGAACTTTCCGGTTGCCCATGGACGAACTCACGCTTTTCCGGCCCGGACGCGATCCGGCGCTTCGCGACGGACAGCAAATGCATTCTGCGGGCGCGCCAGCCCCAGACGGTCGCGCAATGTGCCGGGCTCGTACTCGGTTCTGAACAAGCCGCGCCTTTGCAATTCCGGCACCACGGTCTGCATGAAATTCAACCAATCCTCCGGCAGCAGCGGAAACATCAGGTTGTACCCGTCAGCCACCCCCGAAACGAACCAGGCCTCCAGCTGATCAGCGACTTGCGAAGCGGTCCCGGCAACCAGCGGAACCGAGCCGGTATTGGCGATCTTGCGGGCGAGCTGGCGTATGGAAAGACCCTTGTTGGCATCGTCCTTGACAAGCGCCAGCCACGTGCGCCAGCCGTTGAACGTACCCTCGTCAGGCAGGTCCGGTACTGGTCCATCGAGCGGATAGCGGGACAAATCCACCCCCGCCCAACTGGAAAGGAGATCGACGGCAACCGCATCGAGCATCAAAGTCTCGAGATAGTCCTGTTTTTCCTGCGCCTCGGATGCGGAGGCAGCGACGATCGGCAGGATACCCGGCAGGAGTTTGAGGCTTTCCGGCGCGCGGCCATATTTCGCCAGGCGGCTGTTGATATCCGCGCGATAGCTCAGCCCTTCCGCCTCGCTGCGAATGACGGCAAAATGCACATCCGCATGTGCCGCAGCCAGGTTTCTGCCCGCATCGGACGACCCGGCCTGGACGATCACCGGATGGCCCTGCGGCGGCCGCGGTACGTTGAGCGGCCCCTTTACCTTGAAGTGCTTTCCCCGATGGTCGAGATAATGCACGTGTTCACGATGGGCGAAAAGGCCGGTGGCCTTGTCGATGACGAGTGCATCGTCCTCCCAGCTGTCCCACAGGGCCTTGGCCACATCGAGGAACTCGGCGGCACGCTCGTAGCGGACCGCATGCTCGATATTGGCATCGCGGCCAAAGTTGGCGGCCTCTTCTTCCAGAGCCGACGTCACCACGTTCCAAGCGACCCGGCCTCTGCTGATGTGATCCATCGAAGCAAACATGCGGGCAGTGTTGAATGGTTCGTTGTAGGAACTCGACGCCGTCACCATGAAGCCGATGTCCTTGGTGACTGCAGATAGAGCCGATACGAGCGATAAAGGCTCCAGCCTGGGATTGGCATAATGCGCCAGCCCGCTGCCATAGGTGTTCCAGATGCCGAGATGATCGGCGATGAAGATCGTATCGAGCTTGGCGCGCTCCGCAGCCTCTGCCAATCGGCGATAGTAATCCAGATCGAGAAACTCGCGGACGGGTGCACGCGGGTGCCGCCATGACAGGCGATGATCTCCCTGGGGATTGAAGAAAAAGCCAGCTAAAATCATCTGACGGCGCGGCATGGCAGACCTTCCCTTGGCCGGTGTTTCGTTGATCACGCTTGCTCCGGAATGGCCGTATCCTGCGCTGCCAGCTAAATTAGGCGAGGCTTTCCCTTTGCAAAAGCGATGATTTCTGCAAGAAAGATAAGTTCAACTTATCTATTTCGGGGTGATGGGATGACGGGTATCCCCTCTTTACGCGGCTTGCAGGCGGTCGAGGCCGCCGCCCGCTGTGGAAGCTTTGTCGCTGCGTCCGAAGAATTGGCGATTTCGGCCGCCGCGGTCAGTCAGCTCATTCGCGCACTTGAGGATCAGGTGGGGCGCAAGCTGTTTCATCGCATCAACCGGCGTGTCGTGCTGACCGAGGCCGGATTGGAGATTTTTCCGCGGCTTGCCAATGCCTTCAATGAACTCAGGAGCGTGTCGCGTGAGCTTGGCAGCGGCAATCAGCGGTCCTCGCTGGTGGTGTCGGTGGCACCATCCGTTGCCATGGGCTGGCTCTCCTCGCGTCTGCCGCGATTCGTCGATATCCACGGCCCGGTCGACATCTCCCTCAGGGGGGAAGATGATCCGGTGCCATTCGACCGCGATCTCATCGACATGCGCCTGTCCTACGGTGTCTTTCATTATCCGGAACATGTCACCGAAGCGATTGGCACCGATGCGGTCTATCCGGTGTGTTCGCCGCAGTTCCTGGCCGGGCATGACCCGATGGCCTCTCCGGAAAGGTTGCTGTCAGTCCCCTTGATCCACACCGACTGGGGACCTGCGGGAGCCTCCTTTCCATCATGGCGAAACTGGTTCGCCTCCGCCGGTGTGACGCCCGGCCGCCATATCCAGCATGGGATGACTGCCAACTCGTCCATGGCTGCGCTCGACCTGGCGCGCGGCGGATTGGGCATAACGCTCGCGCAGGGATTGTTCTGTGCCCGCCAAGTGGAAGCGGGAGAGCTGGTGGTTGCCTGCAATCACGTGCTCGACCTTGCCAATCCCTATTGCATCACCACGCCGCGCAGAAGCACACAACGGTCCGTTGTTGCGGCTTTCAAATCATGGTTCATCGATGAATGCCTGCGCTGTGTGAACGCGCCCGCACTGTTGGCGTCCAAGCTTCAGAAGTAGCCCGGCGGCCAACAGCTTCAGCTCCGTCACCTGCCGGTATCCCGCAAACGCTCCGCAAGGCGGGATACCTCATATCCAAGCGGACGGTCTTCGACGAGAGGTCCGGCAATGGAGCGCACCAGATCATGGGTCTGCTGCGTACCGCGGCCGCAACGGTGACCCGCGCGCAGATCGACGGCCTGCGCCCCAGCCAGCATTTCGCAGGCAATGAGATGGCGCCAGAGGCCGAGCATATCGGCGCATTTTGCAACCGCGAGGAGCGTCTGGGTGGCGTGATCCTCAACCCCTTCGGAAACGGGCAGGAAATCCAGCATGACCGGATTGGCCTTGTGCCGGATCGCACCAGCGAGCGCCGTAACCGTCTTCTGCAGCGGGACAAAACCGGCGGATGCGCCGCCGACCGATGAAAGGTAGCGCGGCAGGCCATTGCGGCCGGAGCCGGTCAGTTGAATGAACCGGGCCGCACAGGCAAGCGCCGTCTGCGCAATGGCAAGTCCCAGGGTTTCAAACGCCAACGCCAGGGACGGTGTGTGAAAATTCCCCGTTGAAAGCACCCTGTTCTCATCGACAAGCACCAGCGGATTGTCCGCCGCCGCATTCAGCTCGATCTCCACGGCTTCTCTTGCTGCATCCAGCGCATGCGCCAGCGCTCCGTGGATCGAGGCGACACAGCGCAGGCTGAGCGGGTCCTGAATGGCCGCACGCGCCTCATGCAGCGACGAGCCTTCGAGACGGGCAAGAATCTCTTCGGCTTCCTGTACTTGCCCGGCTGCCGGGCGCGCGCGCTGAATCGCTGGGGTAAGGATCAGCGGGTTGCCGCCAAGCCCCTCAAAGCTGAGCGCGGCCGCCTGCCGCTGATAGTCGAGCAAAACACGGGCATCGGCAACGGCCAGCGCACCCTTCCCCGCCGAGACCGCCGACGCATTGAGAAGCGACAACCCGTCCTTCGGACCAAGCACCGAGGGTCGAAGACCAGCTTTTGACAGAGCTTCGGCTGAGGCGAGCACCACGCCGTCATATTCGGCCTGCCCCTCGCCGATCATGGTCTGGGCAATGGCAGACAGCAGAACAAGATCACCTGCACCGATCGACCCGATGGATGGGACCAGCGGATGCACCTTGTGATTGATAAGCGCGAGCAGACCGGCAAAAACATCCGGCGACAGGCCGGAACCGCCGGTTGCCAGCATGGAGAGACGCGCCGCCATGACGGCCCGGGTCTCGTCGCGCGGCAGTGCGGGGCCGACACCGGCACCGCGTCCGCGCACCAGCTGCGGCTGAAACTCACCCGTTTCATCGGCAACCGCCGTCTTGAGATTGGCTCCAAGCCCCGTGTTCAGGCCGTAAATCTGCTGCCCGGAAGCCGCTGCCGCATCAAGCACGGCCCTCGCCTCGGCCAGCCTGGCCCATATGCCGGGCGTCGCGGTGACGATAGTATCCTGGCGCGCGACGGCGGCGATATCGGCGCTGGTGACGCCTGATCCCGAGAGAACGAGCGTGTTCATGCGAACCGCAGCCTTTGGCCGATATTGTTTGCCCTCGCCTTCTCGAGCATGGCATAGCCGAGCGCGATATCGCTGAGCGACAGGCCCCTGTGCCAGAACAGGATGGTTTCGCCGTCGTTCTCGCGTCCCGTCCTGTGACCGGCGACGATCTGGCCAAGTTCCGCATGCAGCGTCTGTTCGGACAGCTTGCCTGCCTCGACATGGGCGCGCAGCGAGCCGAATTTGCCGCCCTTGCACTGGCCCCAGTCATCAACCACCAGCTTGTCCATGATATCGGTGAGCGACAGTTCCACCGCGCTCATCGTGCCGTAGGGCACGACGAAGGCGCCGGGCTTGATCCATTCGGTCTTCAGCATGGGCTGCGGTTCAGGCAGGCGCGATGCCTCGACCACGATATCGGCACCCTCGACACAGGCCTGCCAGTTATCGGTGACGGTTATCGGTTTGCCGAGATCATCGGCGAGTTTTTTGGCAAAGGCATCGCGGCTTTCCGGACGGCGCGAATGCACGCGAATTTCATCGAAATCATAGAGATGGTCGAGCAGCCGCACATTCCAGTAGGCCGTCCCGCGCGCGCCGATGTGGCCAAGCACCTTTGAGTTCCTGCGTGCCAGATGTTTTGCGCCGAGCGCGGTGATCGCGCCGGTGCGCATGTCGGTGATGACAGTGGCATCCAGAATGGCCTTTGGCGCACCGGTGCGCGGATCGAACAGATTGAGCACGCCGAATTCGGAAGGGTAGTCCAGCTTATAATTATCAACGAAATCGCCGACGATCTTGACGCCCGCCAGATTGAGCGGCGCCACATAGCCGCGCAGCACGTTGAAATGGCCATGAAACGTTTCATCAGGCTCCAGGTGCACCCGCGGCTCGATCACGGTCTGACCATTGCCCTGTGCGGCAAGCGAGGTTTCGATGGCGGCCAGAATCTCCGCATCGGTCAGTTGCAGCGCCTCGATGTCGAGGGCATTCAGATAGTCGATATAGATCGGTTTCATGCTGTTCTCTCTGCTCATGACGAACGGGCTGGTGTTCTGACACCCAGATTTTCCCGCAGCGTGCGCCCTTCATATTCCCGGCGGAAGAGGCCGCGGCGCCGCAGTTCCGGCACAACCAGTCTCACAAAATCATCAAGCCCCGTGGGAAAGAGCGGCGGCATGACATTAAACCCGTCGGCTGCCTTGCCGCGGAACCGTTCTTCCAGCGCATCGGCGATCTGGACGGGTGTGCCGATCAGCTGCCAATGGCCGCGCGCTCCGGCGAAATGCCGTGCCAGTTGCCGGATGGACAGGTTTTCCCTGCGGCCGAGATCGATGATGAGCTGCTGCCTGCTCTGGATGCCGTCGGTCTGCGGCATATCCGGCAAAGGTCCGTCGAGCGGATGGGCCGACAGGTCCTTGAGGCTGAGATAGCTCGCCAGCAGCGCCACGCCGACCTGATCCGGGATCAGCTCCTGCAGCGCTTCATACTTTGCCCGCGCTTCACTTTCGGTCTCGCCGACGATGGGTGAAACGCCGGGCATGATCTTGAGATCGTCCGTCTGACGGCCAAATTTCGCCAGCCGGGCTTTCACATCGGTATAGAAGGCCTGCGCCTCGCCCATGGTCTGGGCGGCGGAAAAGACCACATCGGCGGTCCGCGCGGCGAGATCCTTGCCAACATCGGAGGCACCGGCCTGCACCATCAGCGGCCTGCCCTGCGGCGATCTCTGGCTGTCCAGTACGCCCGTGACGGTGAAATGCGTGCCACGGTGATCGACCGGATGAAGTTTTTCCGGATCGGCATAGACGCCCAGTTCCCCGTCGAGGACATAGGCCCCCTCGTCCACGCTATCCCAGACAGCGGCTGCAGCCTCGGCAAATTCCTCTGCCCGTTCATAGCGCTGGCCATGCGGCCGCAAGCCGCTCGAGACAAAGTTCTCCGCTTCAAGGTCACTGGCGGACGTCACCAGATTCCATCCGGCCCGCCCGCCGCTGAGCTGATCGAGCGCGGCGAATGTGCGGGCAAGGCCATAGGGCTCGTTATAGGTGGTGGATGCCGTGGCAACGAGGCCGATGCGGGAGGTATTGACTGCCAGCGCCGCCAAGAGACTAAGCGGCTCAAAACTGGTCGAGCGCGCCGCCTGGCTGGCGATCTCCGGGTTGCGCTCGCGAATGGCCGCGGCGTCTTCGATAAAGACCATGTCGAACTTGGCCCGTTCGGCTGTCTGGGCCAGCTGGATGAAATGGCCGATATCGGCCCCAGCATTGGCATGGGCGTCGGGATGGCGCCAGGCTGCGATGTGATGACCACCCGCCATGAGAAAGGCACCGAGTTTCATCTGGTCCGCACTCATGATGCTCGCTCCTGCCGGACCGGATGCGCAAGACCGAGATGGCCGCGCAATGTCACGGCATCATAGGCAGGACGGAACGCACCGCGCCGCCGCAATTCCGGAATGACCTCATCGACGAAGCTGGCAATACCTTCGGGCGCACGGGGCGGCAGAAGAACAAATCCGTCGAGACCGGCCGCCGCTGCCTGCTTCTGCATCTGGTCGGCAATGCCGGCAGCCGTGCCGGTGGGGGGAACGATGTTTGCCAGCAGCCGGATATCGCCGCGCTGGCGCCCATGCGCGCCAAGGCGTTCAACCAGTTTGATGGCAAGTGCTCCCAATGTATCCGGCAGGAAAACCACATCCGCCGAACGGGCGGCAATCTCAACAGTGTCCGGCGTCAGGACATGGCTGATCACCGGCCTGCCCTGCGGTGACAGATTGACATTCAGCGGGCCGCGCACGGTGAAATGCGCGCCCTTGTGGTTGAGGACATGCATTTTATCAGGTTCGAAAAACCGTCCCCGCGCCTTGTCATGGACAAAGGCATCATCGTCCCAGCTGTTCCAAAGCCCGGATACCACGGCAAGATATTCCTGATCGCGATCGGGATCGCCGGAACCGATGACGTTCCAGCCGGTACGCCCGCCGCCGATCAGATCGAGGGAGGCAAAACGCCGGGCGAGATTATACGGTTCGTGCTGATGCGTTGCTGCGGTGGCAATCAAGCCGATCCTGCGCGTAGCCGTCGCCAGCGCCGACACCAGCATGGTTGGCTCGAACGGCACGGCAAGCGGCGACAGATCATCATGAGGCCGCTGACCAAGGCTATCAGCCAGCAGGACGAAATCCAGCCCGCCAGCCTCGGCCTGTTTCACCTGCGCCGCCATGTGATTGAAATCGAGCGCGTCCAGCTGGCCGCTTTTTGCGCGCCAGGCGGCCGGATGATGGCCGAACGGCGTCAGCGACAGGCCGATATGCATCATTCCGCATCTCCGGCGCTGACACGGATTTCGTCGACCTTTTCATTGTAGAACGAGATCAATCCCTTGATCCGTCCGCTTTCGTGGAGCGGCTCTGGATAATACCAGACGATGTTCTCGTGGCGTTTTCCATTGAGATCGAAGTGATAGTAGGACGCCCTGCCCTTATAGGGGCAATAGGTGTGCAGCGCGCTATCCGCCAGCGTCCCGGCGATCAGATCCTCCACGGGAAAGTAGTAACGCGGGATCAAACTGGTCTCGAACAGGAATACCGCGCGGTTCGTGCGCGCCACCAGCATGCCATCGACAAAGACCTCGACACGGCGCTTGCTGTCGATCGTGTCGACCCGCCAGTGAACATTGCGCGGGTGGCCGAAGATTTCCTCGTCTTCCTCGAACCAGCGCACGGCGCTCCACGCGACTGTCACATAATCCGCGAGTTCAGGCACGCCTTGCGGCACATGCTCGTAACTCCAGGCGCTGTCCCCAGCACCGTCAAGCGACCAGTAGCGCCTTGCGCCGAGTACAGGCGATGCCCCCGACTTTTCCGATGGCTGGAGAACACCATCACGGAAATCCGCTTTTGGCAGGTAGTAAACGGGATGGCCGCCATTCTCATAAATGACAATGGCCTGCGTGCTGTCGGCGATCACCTCTTCACCCAGTTTCAGGCGGATACGGCGATAGGTCGGTTCGATCAGGACAGCGGGAACTTCCCGGGAACGATAGCTGATGGACATGAGCACTCTCCAAAGGTGAGTTTCTATCGGCAGGTCTGATCGGACGGGATGCGATCAGACCGAAAAAATCGCGTCGCGGGTCAACCGGCCGGTGACGGTCCCGGCCGCATCCACGACGGCAAGGACATCGCTGTTTGCGGCGACCATCAGCGCCAGCGCATCGCGCAGGTTGCTGGTGGAGGCAATGGGATGCGCTCCGTCCCGCGGCCTGTCCGCCGTCATGGCATCGCTGACAGTAAACAGGCTCAGACGCTTGATCGCCCGGTCTATGCCGACGAAGTTTTCGACAAATGCGTCAGCGGGGTGGGAAAGGATCGCATCGGGCGTGTCATACTGGACGATCCTGCCGCTCTTCATGATCGCGATGCGGTCACCCAGCCGAATGGCTTCATCCAGATCATGTGTCACCAGCACGACTGTCTTGCGCACCCGCTGCAAAATCTGGCGGAACTCGTCCTGCAGGCGGGTGCGGGCAATCGGGTCGATGGCACCGAACGGCTCGTCCATCAGCAGCACGGGCGGGTCGGCCGCAAGCGCCCGTGCCACGCCGATGCGCTGCCGCTGACCGCCGGATAGCTGCCGGGGATAGCGCTTGAGCATTTCCGCCGGGTCAAGACCGACGAGATGCAGAAGCTCGTCGGTGCGGCTCCTGATCCGCGCCTCATCCCAGCCAAGCAGCCTGGGCACGGCAGCGATGTTCTGGGCGATGGTCATATGCGGAAACAGGCCTACCTGCTGGATCACATAACCGATATGGCGACGCAGGATCACCGGATCAACCTTGGTGACGTCTTCTCCGTTGACGATGATCCTGCCTTCGGTCGGATCGATCAGCCGGTTGATCATGCGCATGGTTGTGGTCTTGCCGCAACCGGACGGCCCGATCAGCGCCACCGTCGAGCCTTCGGCAACGGTCAGGCTGAGATCATCAACCGAAGCAGCGCTGCCTTCTCCATAGCGCTTGGTGACATGTTCCATGGTGATCATGCGGATGTTCTTTCTGCGAAGAAGATTTTTTCGGCGAGGCCGAGCGTGAATTCCGTAGCCAGCGCCAGGATGGCAATGGGTACCGCGCCAACCAGAAGGCGCGACATGTCCATCATGCTGATGCCGACGGCGATGAAATCGCCAAGGCCGCCGCCGCCGATGAAAGGAGCGAGCGTTGCACCGGCGAGAACCTGAACCGCAGCGGTGCGCGCACCGGCGAACATGGCAGGGGCAGCCAGCGGAATGCGTATCTTGCGCAGCACCTGGCCGCGGCTCATGCCCATGCCAATGGCAGCTTCCACCGCATCGGGATCGACATCGCGCAGCCCGATAAAGGCATTGAGCAGGATGGGCGGCAGGGCAAGCACGGTCAGCGCGACGATCGATGGCCACAGGCCGATACCGAGCAGCGGCATCATGATGGCGAGAATGGCAAGGCTGGGGATCGTGCGCAGCGCATTGATGGAATTGATGACTGCAAAGGCCAGTCCGCCGCGATTGATGATGAGCACGGCAAGCGGCAGGCCGATAGCCAGCGCAAACACCAGCGAGACACCGGACATGACCAGATGCTGGCCGAGCGCCCGCAGGAACTCAGGCTGGTTGTTGACGATCCAGTTGAAGGCGGTGATCAGCATGTCAGATCCTCAACGCCAGCGAACCAGGGCTTTTTCCGCCTGGCTCAGAACGAGGTCAAAGAACGTCGCCATCAGCGCCGTCAGGATACCGCCAACGAGGATTTTCTCCGTGTAGCTCTGGTCGATGCCCATCAGGATGATGGTTCCAAGGCCGCCGCCGTCGATGAAGGCGGCAACAGTGGCGATGCCGATAACCGTTACCAGCGCGATGCGGATGCCGGAAACGATGAGCGGTAGGGCCAGGGGCAATTCGATACGCACCAGCCTTTGCCAGGCGCTGTAGCCCATGCCATCGGCGGCATCCAGCACATCGGCGGGAACGCCGCGCAGGCCGGTCACCACATTGCGCAGCAGAATCAGCAGGCAATAGGAGGAAAGGCCAACCAGCGCTGGCTTGGTGCCGAGGCCAAGCCATGGGATCAGCAGCGCGAACAGCGCAAGGCTGGGGATGACGAAGATGATGCCGGTGATCGTCAGAACAACGGCATAGAACCGCGGGCGCCGGGCGCAGATGATCCCAAGGATCAGCGCGATGATGAGCCCGATCAGAACCGATGAAACCGACAACACGAGATGCTGCCAGGTTGCGGTCAGAATTTCCGGAATGTTTTTGGGAGCCCAGTTCAAATGCGTCGTTCCATATCGGTCAGAATTGAAACAGCGGAGACAATCCTATCTCCGCTGTTTCCGGGATGTCCACGTGGCAGGTAAGCCTCAGAGGCCCTTTTCCTTCAGGAAGGCTTCCGCCACTTCCTTCGGTTCCTTCTTGTCACGCTCGACGGCGGCATTCAGCTCCCGCATGTTCTCATTGTTCAAGAGCGGGCTGACCTTGTTCAGGACTTCCGCGATCTTGGGATTTTTGGCCAGGGTGTCCTGGCGCACGACAGGCACGAGGTAATAGGGCGGAAACAGGTTCTTGTCGTCGGCGAGCACAACGAGCTTGTTGTCGGCGATCTGCCAATCCGTGGCAAAGCCATAGGAAACGTCGATATTCTTGCTGGTCAGGGCGCTGTAACGGATACCGAGCTTGGCAAAAATACGGAAATCCTTGAAG
Organism: Phyllobacterium sp. 22229; assembly: GCF_052056495.1. Classification (NCBI taxonomy): domain Bacteria; kingdom Pseudomonadati; phylum Pseudomonadota; class Alphaproteobacteria; order Hyphomicrobiales; family Phyllobacteriaceae; genus Phyllobacterium; species Phyllobacterium sp. 22229. The sequence continues at coordinate 53,798 of NZ_JBQEPA010000002.1, read as the reverse complement.
ACGATGCCATAAGTCTGCTTGAGACCGGGCAAGCCGTCCTTGCGTTCGCCAAACCCGCCTTCCGCACCGAAGCTGAGGTCCTTCGAAACGGGTCCGAGGTCTGTCAGCGTCTTGAGCTTGTATTTTTCCGCGGTTTCGGGAAGCGTGATGATGGCATAGCCGTTGTTGATATTGGTCGGCTGGAGCAAGGTCAGCTGCAGGGTCTTCTCGTAGTAATCCTTGACTTCGCCGTAGATTTTTTCGGCCGAGCCGGAGAGATCGCCCTTCACCACCGCCGCCAGAGCGGTGCCCGTATATTCGGGATAAAGATCGATTTCGCCATTCAGCAGCGCCGAATGGGCAATCAGGGTCGCGCCAAGATTGGTGCGCCGCTCAACCTTCACACCGGCCTTTTCCAGCGCCTGCGCATAGATTTCAGCCACCACGAACTGTTCGGTAAAGTTCTTGCTGCCGATCTTCACAACCTGGGCAAAGCCCGGCGTTGCAGCGGCCAATGCCAATATTACCCCCAGCCCCATGGAGGCGACGTTTTTGAAAATCATGATTTACCCTGCGAGCTGACGTAGGACTTCAAGTATCCCACTGGTTTCGTTGTTCATTTCGCATGCTAGCAATCGGCGGGGGCAAGTTCGTAGAACAAACTCCCAATATTTCCCGGATAAGTAGAAATTATTTACCCGAGAATTGCAACCGCCCTGTCACCGGCTTGACCCGGCCAAACACAACGCGGTTGTGGCGGTAATAATTTTCAATTCTTGCGCGACTTGAGGAAACCCATGTCCAGACACCCCGGCTGAAAAGGGTTTCAATAGCTATCCTGATGCATGAACACGGCGACAACAAACCGATGCGTATCGAAGACATTCAAACAATGGCTCCATTGTCCGAATTCGAAATTCGCGAATTGTTCCGGAAGATGTTGAAGCTCACCGAAGATGCGCACGGTGCGACGGCTGCCGGCCGTCATGAACTGGATGTGGTGCAGAACGTCCTGAAATTCTCGATGGCGCGGCTGAAAGAACCGGACAGGCGCGGGATAGCCAACGACAATCCGGCGACATAGGCCGATTGTCTCCCGCAGGGTTCAGAGCCCGACATCATAAAGAATCTGGTTCATCGAACGGGCGGGCTCCCTTTCCTGCACCCCGCCGATAACCTTGGCGGGAACACCCGCCACCGTTTTCCTGTTTTCAACGGATTTCAGGACAACCGAACCGGCCCCGATCTTGGAATTGACGCCGATCTCGATATTGCCAAGGACGGTTGCACTGGCACCGATGAGAACGCCATGGCGCACCTTGGGATGCCTGTCTCCCGTATCTTTTCCCGTGCCGCCCAGCGTCACGCCCTGCAGAATCGAAACATTGTCTTCGATCACCGCCGTCTCGCCGACAACGATACCGGTGGCATGATCAAAAAACACGCCCTTTCCCATGCGCACGGCGGGATGAATGTCGACCTGCAGAACGCGCGATGAACGCGATTGCAGGAATGCCGCCATATCCTCCCGGCCCGTATTCCACAAATGATGGGCGAACCGGTGGACCTGGATCGCGTGAAAGCCCTTCAGATAGAGCAGCACATGCAGGGCACTCCTGGTGGCGGGATCGCGTTCGAGAACGGCGCTGATATCCCTCTCCATCCCGGACAGCACCGTCCGGTTCTGCTCCAGCACGCCGCTGAACAGATCCCGCAGCTTTTCGCTTGTCACGACCGGGCTGCCAAGAACATCCGCCAGCTGCAGGCAAAGCGCATCCTCAGGATTGTCGAAACGCAATACCGCATGCTGCAGAAAAGCGGAAAGCGTCGGTTCACGCTCGCTCACCGCCGCCGCCTCTGCAAGAATACGCAACCATAGCGCGCGTTTTTTCGAAACTGCCGTTGCATTGGTCATTGTGCACCACACTCAAAATCCGGTGATCGGCGTTATTTTTGAACCGTCACTGAAACGGGAAAACCGGAAAGCCGCCGGGTCCACCACCGGCGCGCGCCCGGTCACGATATCGGCCATCAAACGTCCGGCAGCCGGTCCTATGCCGAACCCATGCCCGGAAAAGCCCGTGGCGATATGAAAGCCGGGGATTTCATCGACGGCAGAAATGACAGGTATAGCATCGGGCGTGGCGTCGATATAGCCCGCCCAGCGCTGGGCAACCTCCGCCTGGTTGAACACGGGAAATGCCGCCTTGAGGCTGTCGAAGAAGTGGTTCGACAGATCCAGCGATGGCTTGGGATCAAGGACGCGGTTGTACTCGAACGGGCTCGCCTCATCCATTTTCCATTTGGCCGGAATGCGCGCCTCATCGAAGAAGCGGCCGCCCAGGCGGAAGGACAATGAATTCCACTCCAGTTTCAGCGCCGGCAGGAACTGCCGCGCATAGCGGAATGATTTGGGCACGATATCGACAATGTTCTCATGGCCGGAGGCAATGGTATACCCGCCGTCCTGACGCTTGCGTATGGCAAAATCCTTGGACCAGAGCGCCGCCTCCGGGCCGCCCTGCAAAGGCTTGGTGCGGATGACGGTGTTCAGCACTTTGAGTTGCGGCAAATCGATGCCATAGAGGCCGCAAAACAGATTGGACCAGGCGCCGCCCGCCAGCACAACCGCGCTGCATCCGATTGTTCCCCGTTCCGTGACAACACCGGATATCTTGCCGCCGGATGTTTCAATGCCCCGCACGGCGCATTCCGTCAGGATCGCCGCGCCCTTGTCGCGCGCCGCTTCGGCGATGGCGGGCGCTGCCTTCTGCGGTTCAGCCCGGCCATCGACCGGCGTATAAAGCGCGCCCTTCAGCGGCATGTGTCCGCCCGGCAGAAGAGCTTCGAGCTCCTTGCCGCTGATCATGCGGCTCTCCAGCTGATAGCCCTCCAAATTCTGCAACCAGCGCTCATTTTCCTCATAGGATTTGTCGTCCGGCGCCGTGAACAGAATGCCGGCGCGCGTATACCCGGTATCGCGGCCAAGCCGCTGATCAAAACCGGACCACAGGCGCAGCGCCTCCGCCATCAGCGGCACCTCGCGCGGGTCACGGCGCGATATACGCACCCATCCCCAATTGCGGCTCGATTGCTCCTGGCCGATACCGCCCTTTTCACACAGGGCCACCTTGAGGCCCCGTTCGGCCAGTTCGAGCGCCGTCGAGGCTCCTATGATACCGCCACCGACAACGACCACGTCCACCTTTTCCGGAAGGTCTTCGTCGCCGTGAACGCGCACAACATAGGGGCCAGGCATTGGACAGGTTTCCTCTCACCAACAATCGATCATACAGCTCTACCAGCGTTGCGACGCCGTGTGCAGATGCTTTTGCTGCCATGGCATTGCATCGCCGCTGCCGCAAGGTAGAGAAGATCAGTTTCGAAAGGAGGTATTGTTTTGCGAATGACCGCCTATCTGCGCAGGAACATGCTCAAATCGGGGCATTTCGCGCGCCTTGCGCGCGAAATGCCCGTTGGCCGATAGATCCTACAGGAGCTTATCCAGCGTGATCGGCAGGTCCCGGATGCGTTTTCCCGTGGCATGAAAAACCGCGTTGGCGATTGCCGGGGCCACGCCAACAATCGGCAATTCTCCAACCGCCTTGCCGCCGAGCACGGAAGCATGGTGATCCGGGATACCCACGGAGATCACCTGCAAATCAGGGATATCCGCATTGGTCGCCACGAGATAATCGCCGAGATTGTTGTTGATCACACGGGCGTAGCGCGGATCGACAACGCCTTCCTCAAGCAGCGCCTGGCCGATGCCCATGATGATGCCGCCGCGCCATTGGCTTTCCGCCAGCTTGGGATTGTAAAGGCGGCCTGAATCAAGCGCCGAGACCATGCGCGAGACACGCACGGTGCCGAAATCCTCATCAACCCGCACCTCGACAAAATGCGCGCACCAGCTGTGCAGGGAATAGCCGCCTTCGGTTGGCGGCTTCATCGCCATCATGGTGGTGAAGTTGTTGTAGCGGTCCTGCGTGTTCTTCTTGTCCTCCGGCAGGGTATCGCGCAGGGCTTCAACCTTTTCCTGCCCGATGACGCGCATGAAATCGGCGATGGAAATGCTGGGCTGTTCACTGCGCGGCGTCGAAATCACGCCATCGGCAATGGTCAGGGTATTGGTCTGCTGATCGAGGAAGGGCGAACCGGGATGGTTGAGCGCAAGACCGATCAGTTCATCGCGTGCGGCGTGGGCTGCCTTGTGGACAGCGCCCGTCATCAGGTTGGCAAGCTGCGAGCCGCCGGCAACGGGCGCCCGCGGCAAGGCGGAATCGCCGAGTTTGACCCGAACCTGCTCAACCGGAATACCCAGAACCTCGGCGGCAGTCTGGGCGAGGATCGTATAGGTTCCCTGCCCCATATCGATGCTGCTGCTCGCAACCTCCGCCGTGCCATCGGCAAGAATGCGGACCAGTGCTTCGCCGGGTGTGCGCCGCACCGGATAGGTCCCTGCCGCGACACCCCAGCCGATCAGCTGCTTGCCCTCGCGCATCGAACGGGGTGCCGGCGAGCGCTTTGACCAGCCGAAGGCTTCCGCACCCGCAGCGAATGCCTCCCGCAGCCGGCGCGTCGACCAGGGTATTTTTGCCTGCGGGTCTTCCTCCGCATAATTCAGCAGGCGGATCTGCAAGGGATCGATACCCACTTCATAGGCAAGCTCATCGATCGCCGATTCGATGCCGAAAGCGCTGGGGTTTTCACCCGGCGCCCGCAGGGCACCTGGCGTGACCGTGTTGAGCGGAATGATATTCTGCCGCGAGCTGAAATTGGGCACCGCATACATGATCGCGGTGACGGAACCGAGTGGCTCGACCGCCACGCCAAGCATCGATGTCTCATTGACGCCGTGCTGGACGATGGAAAGGAGTTTGCCCTCTCTGGTTGCCCCGAGGGCCAATGTCTGACGCGTGGCTGGACGGCCGCCATAGGCGGTAAAGGTTTGCGGACGCGTGACCACAAGCTTAACCGGTTTGCCAAGCATCCGCGCGGCGATCGCGGCAACGGCGCCATGCGGCAGCGACAGCGCCTTCGAGCCGAAGCCGCCGCCGATATAGGGCGAGATCATGCGGACATTCTCGAACGGTATGTCGAACCATTCGGCGTAGGAACGGGCCATGCCGTCGATCCACTGGCTGGGCTCCCATAGCGTCAGGCTGTCTGCCTCCCACCGCGCGATGATGCCGTGCGGTTCGATGGCAACATTGTATTCGCGCGGCGTCCGGTATTCCTGTTCGATCCGCACCGGCGCCTCGGCCAGTGCCTTCACGGCATCGCCTCGGGACATCGTCATGCGGTCGATCGGCACGCCTTCCCCGGCCTTGGGGTCGTCGAGGCCGTAAACATGCGCCTTTTCCTCATAGGTGACCCTGATCAGGGCGGCAGCGGCCGTGGCCTGTTCCAGGGTTTCGGCCACGACGGCAGCGATGTGCTGGCCATTGAAGCTCACAATTCTCGGCAGCGCCAGAAACGGGCCTTCCGGGCCGGGCGTACCGGCCCATGTCGTCGCCGATTTCAGCGGCATGATATTGTCGGGGGTCAACACCAGCAATACGCCCGGCGATGCTTCCGCAGCGCTGGCATCGACGGATGTTACGACACCGGCTGCAATCGTGCTCTGCACCGTTACGGCATAGACCAGCCCGTCGATCTGATGTTCGGCCGCATAGGTCGCACTGCCGGTGATTTTGGCGGGACCATCGAGCCGTGACAGGCGTCCGCCGAGATTGCCGTCGGACGCATCGCCGTGCTTGGCCTTTGGAGTGATAAAAGTCATGCCAGACCTCCCAGTTGCAGGACAGCGCGCGTGATCACACGCGGGGCGAGATCGATCTTGTAATGGTTCGCGCCATGATCAGCCGCGCCTTGCATGGACAGGAGGCTGGCCTGACGGACCAGCTGCGGTTCAAGCACCTTGCCGATCAATGCCGCCTCCACCGCGCGGGCCCGCCATGGCTTCGTTGCAACGCCGCCAAGGGCGATGCGTACATCGCGGACCGTCCTTCCATCCTCCTCCAGTTCAAGCCCGACAGCGGCGCTGGCGGCAGCAAACTCATAGGACTGCCGGTCACGGATCTTGAGGTAAACCGAGCGCCGTGCAGCAGCCGATAGTGGTATTGTCACGGAAGTGATAATTTCACCGCGCTCCATGGCGTGTTCGCGATCCGGATGATTGCCGGGAAGCAGGAAGAAGTCGTCGACCGGTATGGCGCGGCTTCCCAGATGCACAACCGCATCCAACGCAACCAGCGCGACAGCCAGGTCGCCCGGATAGGTGGCAATGCAGGCGTCGCTTGTCCCCAGAACCGCATGATTGCGGGTCACGCCGCCAAGCGCAGAGCATCCGGAGCCGGGACTGCGCTTGTTGCAGGCGGGAAATACGGCCGCGTCACGGAAATAGGGACAACGCGTGCGCTGCAGCAGGTTGCCGCCGATGGTCGCCATGTTGCGGATTTGCGCGGAGGCCGCGAGCGCCAGCGACTGCGTGACGGCCGGAAAAGCGTCCTGCATTGCAGGATGATCGGCCACCGCGCTCATGCGGGCTAGCGATCCGATCGATGCCCCGGTCCCGTCGACCTCTATGCGGTCAAGGCCGGCGAGATGCGTGATATCGACGACAGTATCCGGTTCGGTAACCCCGCATTTGGCAAGATCGAGCAGCGTGGTGCCGCCAGCCAGGATCATGCTCCCGGCAAGCGCTGAGGCCGTGCGCGCCTCCTGCGCCGAACCTGCCCTGACATAGGTGAAATTCTTCATGATGCGGCCTCCGCAGCTTCACGGACAGCGGCCACGATATGGGAATAGGCCCCGCACCGGCACAGATTGCCCGACATGTATTCACGAATCTCGTCGTCTGACCCGGCATGTCCTTCGCGAATGCAGGCAACTGCCGACATGATCTGTCCCGGCGTGCAATAACCGCATTGAAAGGCATCATGCTCGAGAAAGGCGGCCTGGACGGGATGCAATGCGCCATCTTCCGCCGCGATACCTTCAATCGTGGTGATCGCGCGGCCCTCGGCCTGGGCGGCGAGCGTCAGGCAGGCGAGCACCCGTTTGCCGTCGATGTGAACGGTGCAGGCGCCGCACTGTCCCTGATCGCAGCCCTTCTTGGTTCCGGTCAGACCGCTATGCTCGCGCAGGGCGTCCAGCAGCGTCACCCGCGGCTCGACGGCAAGCTGCTGCTCCTGGCCATTGATGTTCAGCTTCAAATCGATTGTTCCGGTCATTCTATTGCTCCTGCTGTAGCGGATGCAGATTCGGTCGGCGGCCCGGGATGCGGACACCTGCCGCCTGCCAGAGAATTCAAAACCAGCCCATGTGTATTAGAGACATGACACCGGCACCCATTCTGCGATAAGAAGGCAAACGGACTCCACTTAAACGGAGGGGCCTCCGCTTATCTTAAGACCTTGTTGCCCGTGGTCAAGCCCCCATGAGCATGGAGCAGATTTTGGTTGCCAAGCCGCCAGAAAATTCCGAGCCAACCCTGCCGGTAGCCAAGGGCATGCGCGCCGATGCGCGCCGCAACCGGGAGAAGCTGCTCGAAGTTGCGGCCGCGGTTTTCTCGGAACGCGGCATTGAAGGCTCCCTCGAAGACATCGCGCGCCGCGCCGGTGTTGGCATCGGCACGCTCTACCGTCATTTCCCGACGCGCGAACATCTCGTCGAAGTGGTTTACCGCCGCGAAGTCGAGAGCCTCTGTGCGGCGGCGGGTGAATTATCCCTGAACCATGCGCCGGATGTGGCTCTCGAAGAGTGGATGCAGCGGTTTGTCGGCTATATCGCCGCGAAAAGAGGCATGGCAAACAGCCTGCGCATGCTGGTCAACACGAACTCCGAGCTTTTTGCCGAAAGTTCCGGCATGGTCTCCGTCGCCCTGCGCAATCTGGTGGAAGCCGCCGCCGGTCAGGATCTCATCCGGCGCGACATCGACAGCACCGATCTGCTGCATGCCCTCTTCACCATCTATTCCATTCCCGATGCTCCCGACTGGCATGAGCGTTCCCGCCGTCTGGTCAAACTGCTGATGGATGGCCTGCGATGGGGTGCCGGGGCGAAACACGCGCCCTGAGACGGCAGTTTTTCACCCTTAAATCTGCGCCACGGCAACTCCACCATCATGTTCCCGCAATCCTCGCGTGCAACAATGTGCGGATAATTGGATGTGAGAAGCAATGCCTGCAGATACAACACCGAGCGCGATTGGGAAAAACGATCGTTCCCGCGGCTTCCACGACCATGGCTGTGCCCGCAATAGCGGGCGCAGTGGGCAAGGCCGCGTGTGTGAGATTTGATATTGCGCCCTGCCCCATTGCTCGTTCTCCATCGCCATGCCTGCGTCAAGACCATCTGTGCTCTTGCCGCAGCAGCACTGCTGACCGCCTGCCAGAATGATGCGTCGGGCCTGGCCCTTTCGGCGCCCAGCCTGCCGGCAAGCTATGCGGCAGCGGCAAAGCTGCCCTCGGGCAGGCAGCGGGACCTGCGCGACTGGTGGCAGGCCTTTGGCGACCCGGTCCTGAGCGGGCTCGTCCAGCGTTCGCTTGCACAGAACCTCACCATCGCACAGGCGAAGCAGCAGCTTGTTGCGGCACGCGCGATGGCGCGGACATCCAGAACACTTTTCATGCCCACCGCCGACGTATCGGGCACGGCCAATGCCGGAACAGGTTCGACCAAATCGGAGGAGCTGTTGCGCCGCCCGGTTCAGCTCAACCTTGAAGCGGGTTGGGAAATTGGCCTGTTCGGGTTGAGCGAGAACACGCAGCGGGCAGCCAAGGCATCCGCTGATATGGTCGCCGAGGATGTCGAAGCAGCGCGGATCACCGTTGCCGCCGAAATTGCCAGTGCCTATGTGCGCCTGCGCGCGCTGCAGGAGCGCGAGGCGATCGCCCGCGCCTCCCTTGCCCTGATCGAGCGCGATGGAAACCTGGCCGCGGTCAAATACCGTTCCGGCCTTGCCGCCGCATCGGACGCGGAGGAATCCCGGATAAATCTCGGCGAAGCGAAGGCGGAGCAAGCCCGGTTCCAGACGCAGATCGACATCACCCTGCAGCAGATTGCCACCCTTCTCGGGACCGCGCAGATCGATGCTTCGCTGCAGCATGCCAAACCTCAACCGGTCGCCCGGCTGGACCCCGTCGCCGGCCGCCCGGCGGACCTTTTGCGCGCGCGCCCGGACGTCAGGCGGGCAGAACTTGCAACCGTGCGCGCCGCGGCCGATATTGGCATCGCCCAGGCCGACCTTTACCCCAAACTCCGCCTGAGCGGCATTGTCGGTGTTGGCGGTCCGTCGAACGGTTCGCCGTTCGGCATCATGGGCGGGCCCTCGGTTCAAATTCCGGTTTTCGATCAGGGACGGCGGCGCGCTGTCGTTGCGGCACGGCAGGCTCTGTTCGACGACGCTGTTGCAGCCTACCGGCAGAGCGTTCTCGTTGCCTACGAGGAAGCGTCGTCCGCGCTGCGGGCGTGGTCGGCCGTTCATGCCACCACCCGGCAACTCAATACGAATCTGGCGTCCGCGCAAAAGATGCGCTCCGCAACCACGGTCCTGGAGCGGGAAGGCCTGAGCGACGGATCCAAGTCGATCGGCGCAGCCATGCGGGTTCTGGCGCAGCGCAAGCAGCTGGCCGATGCGCAGGAAGCTGAAGCGCTTGCCCTGATCACGTTCTACAAGGCCATCGGCGGCGCTTCGCCCCTGACGACCAGCACACATGACGCCGCCCCAGCCCGGCAACGGAAGGGGTAAGCGGATGTCCGTTTCCATCGCACGCAAAACATTGGTCCATGAATGGCGGCGGTTTCTTCCGGCGATTGTGGCGGTGGGCTTTTCCGGCGTTCTCATGATTGTCCAGGGCGCCCTGCTTCTGGGCATCATCGGATCCAATGCGCTTTACGTCACACAGTCCAGCGCGCAGTACTGGGTGGGCTTTCCCGGCACGCAAAGCGTCGACCTCGGCCGGCCGATCAGCGCCAGCATTGCCACCAGCCTGTACATGGAACCGAACATTTCCCACGTTGAACGTTTCCTGCTCGGCTCCGGCGATTGGCGCGGCGCCCGCGGCGGCGGCACAAGCATCAATATCGTCGGTATTGACGCGCGCGCCCGCAGCATCGGTCTCTCCTCGGTCGTTCCCGCGGCCATGCGCAGCCTGCTGCTGCAGCCCGGTACGGCGCTGGTCGATGCAACCGACCGGCACAAACTGGCCGTCGATGTCGGTGATACCGCCGAGATCAATGGCCGCCGCATTCACATTGTCGGCCTGATCGAAGGCTTGCGAGGGCTGGGCGGCGTGAACGTGGTCACATCCATCGATACGGCACGGACCCTGGACAATGCGCTCGGGGCGACGGATGACGTGACCTATTTCCTTTATACCGTAACGAAATTCGGACCGGCGGATGCCATTCGCGATCGTTTGAACAGTCCGGCCGGCATCCCGCGTTTTCATGTCTGGTCAGCGCCGGAACTGGCGGGAATGTCGATACGGTACTGGCTTCTCGAATCCGGTGCCGGCATCGCCTTCATCTTCGCAACCATCATCGCCATGCTTGTCGGCGCGCTCGTCACCAGCCAGACCCTGATGGCCGCCGTGGCCGGGTCCATTCCGCAATATGCGACGTTGCGGGCGCTGGGTGTGTCGTTCAAGGGACTGCGCGCCATCGTCATCGAACAGGCGGCCTGGGTCGGGGTTCTCGGCTTGCTTGTCGGCGCGGTCTTCAGCACCGCCGCCGCTCTTATCGCCCGCATCTACAGCGTGCCGTTCGAACTGCGGACAAGCATCATCCTGGCAGCATCCACCGTTGTGCTCACCGTGGCGTTTGCGGCTGGCCTGTTTGCCCTGCGGCGGCTGCAGCACGCCGATCCCGCAACATTGCTCCGGTGACCGCCATGCAGCCAACGATTTCCGCGACCGGCATCAGCAAGGCATTCACTGTCAAGCAAATCCGCACGATTGCTTTGCAGGACGTCTCCATCGATATTTTCCAAGGCGAACTGACGCTGATCATCGGGCCTTCCGGATGCGGAAAGAGCACCCTGCTGGCGACGTTGAGCGGCCTGACCATTCCCGATACGGGCGCGATCAGGACGCTTGGAACCGACCTTGTCGCCGCAAGCGATGCCGAACGGGATTCCTTTCGCCTGCATCATTGCGGCTTCGTCTTCCAGGGCTTCAACCTGTTTCCTGCCCTGACCGCCGTCGAACAGGTCCAGGTGCCGCTGGACTATCTCGGCGTTGCGGCTGACGAGACGGCGGAGCGGGCGGAACGGGCGCTGGAACAGGTTGGTCTCGCCGCCCGGCGTCACCTGCACCCCGCCGAACTGTCCGGCGGCGAAAAGCAGCGCGTGGCCATCGCCCGCGCCATTGTGAAAAATCCCGCCATCCTCTTTGCCGATGAGCCAACCAGTGCGCTCGACAGCGTCAACGGTCAAATCGTCATCGAAATATTGCATACGATTGCACGACGCACCCAGGCCACGGTTCTGTGCGTCTCGCATGACCCCCGCCTCATTGCCCATGCGGACCGTGTCCTGCAGATGGAAGATGGCCGCATTCTTCGTGACTGGCGTCCCGCCGCCGGTACAAAAGCCGCAGGAAATACCAGTCATGATTATGTTTAAGCGTACCACTGTGCAGTATGCGATCGTTCTGGCAGCCCTGGCCGGTGCCGGTCTGGCGCTTTGGAGCATATCGAGCGCAACGGAAGCCAATCAGGCGGAAGTTGCCCAGGCCAGACCCGGCATCATCGCAGCGGCGCGCGGTGTGGTCGATGTCGAGGGCGGCCTGCTGCGGCTCTCCACCCAGCGCGACGGGATGATTCAGCAAGTGCAGGTCAAGGAAGGACAGCGTGTCAAAGCCGGCGACATCCTCGCTACACTCGACAACCGCCGCGAACTCATCGCCCTTCGCACCGCCGAAGCGGAAGCGCGCCAGACCAAGGGCCAGCTGGACGCATTGCAGACCAAGCTCGGCGCCCAGACCCGTCAGGCGGCAAGGCTTCGCCGGGCAGCGGCAGGCAATGCCGTTTCGGCCCAGGCGCTTGACGAAGCCGAGGCGCAATTGTCGGCAACCAAAGCCGAAGTGGTCATCGCCGAAGCCGCCGTGGCGGCGGCGGAAAGCCGGGCGGACAATACCCGTCTCGAAGTGGAAATGCGGCTGGTCCGCGCGCCCATCGCGGCGCGCATCATCCGCCAGTCCGCGCGGGTTGGCGAGGTCGTGTCGACCCAGGCCGTCAGCGAACTTTTCACGCTTCTGCCCGAGGCACCCCGTATCGTCCGCGCCGAAATCCAGGAGCAGTTTGTCAGACTGGTCAAACCCGGCATGGATGTCGACATCATCTCGGAAAACGACGACACCGTTTCCGTTCCGGGGCGCGTCACCAGCATCCAGCATGTCCTTGAACAGCCAAAATCACGCGATGCACCCGGCGATCGTGTCGATATCCGCACGGCTGAGTGCATTATCAGCATTCAGCCCAAGTCATCCTTTCTCATCGGGCAGCGGGTGATCGTCCGCTTCAAAACCTTGCCCGCTGACGGTTCCGGAAAGCCGCCTCGCTGATGACCGCATCATGTTCAGGTAACCCAGACATGAAAAGGTGCCGGCTCAATAGGATGTGAGAAGCAATGCCTGCAAATGCAACGTCACGATCGATGGCGAGGAATGATCGCTTCCTTGCTCTCCATCATGCCAGCTGTTCCCTGAACACTGGCCTTTTCAAACAGGTATATGCGCGCGAGATCTGATGTTGTTCCCCATTCAAATGTTTTCCCGCCTTTGCCGCCAGGGGGCAAAGATCGTCTTTACCGTTGTTGTTGCAGCAAGTCTTGCCGCCTGCGGCAGGAATACCGCTGCCGAAACCGCGCCGAACGACGCCGCGCCATCGGCCACCGTATCGGTCATGCAGATCAACCCGGCTGCCGTTACAATCGCCGATGAGCTGCCCGGCCGCGTCTCGGCATTCCGGACCGCGGAGATTCGTCCCCAGGTCGGCGGCATCATCGAAAAACGCATGTTCGAACAGGGCTCGGAGGTCGTGGCCGGCCAACCATTGTTCCAGATCAATGCGGCGCCCTTCAAGGCGGACGTCGACAGCGCCGATGCCGCTCTGCAGCGCGCTGAAGCAACACTTGTCCGGACTGAAGCGCAGGTCGAACGGGCACGCAGCCTCATCGCGAGCAAGGCGATCAGTCCGCAGAGCTATGAAGACGCCGTTGCCCAGCAGGCCGGTGCGAAGGCGGATGTCGCCGGTGCCCGCGCCGCGCTGGAGCGCCGCCGCCTCGACTACAACTTTGCTTCAGTCAAAGCCCCCATTCCCGGCCGCATCGGTCAGGAGCTGGTGACCGAAGGGGCGCTTGTCAGCCCCACGGATGCCAAACCCATGGCAACGATCCAGCAGATCGACCAGGTCTATGTCGATGTCCGCCAGCCTGCGGCACAGCTGGATGTCATTCGCGCCGCCGCGAGGTCAGGCGAACTCGAGGACGCGTCCAAAGTGCCCGTTGTCATCCTTGCTGCGAACGGTACGCCCTATCCGGTCACCGGCCGCGCGCTCTTTTCCGATATCAGCGTTGATCCGGGCACCGGCAACGTCATGGTGCGCGTGCTCGTCGACAATCGCGACCGCGTGCTTCTGCCCGGCATGTATGTCCGCACGCGTTTGCCACGCGGCAACAAGCCCGCCGCCCTCCTGGTGCCGCAACAGGCCGTGGTGCGGGACGGCTCGGGCCGCCCGCAGCTTCAGGTCATCAATGATGCCAAGCAGGTGCAGGTGCGCCAGGTGCAACTCGGCGACGTCGTGAACGGCCAGTACGTCATCACCAGCGGGCTCAAAGCCGGTGAAACCATCGTCGTCGAAGGACAGGACCGGATTCAGGAAGGCGTCGCGCTCAAGACCGTCGCCTATGAGCCGTCGTCCGCGACCGTTCAGCGCTGACTACCGGAAAGTTTGGTCATGGCTCAGTTTTTCATCAATCGCCCGATCTTTGCCTGGGTCATCGCGATTTTCATCATCCTGTTCGGCGTCATCGCCATTCCGCAACTGCCGGTCGCCCGTTTTCCGACGATAGCGCCGCCAAGCGTGAGCATCAGCGCCACCTATACGGGCGCTACGCCACAGACCATCAATGACAGCGTCGTCGGACTGATCGAGCGCGAACTGTCGAGCGTGAAAAACCTGCTCTACTTCGAATCGTCAGCCGATACATCAGGCAGCGCCAGCATCACCGCGACGTTTACGGCGGGAACGGATCCGGAGCTTGCCCAGGTTGACGTGCAGAACCGCCTGAAGGCTGTCGAGGCGCGGCTTCCGCAGGCCGTGCGCCAGACGGGCGTGACCGTGGAATCCTCCTCCTCGGGCTTCCTCATGATCGTCAGTCTGAATTCGAAGGACGGCCGGTACAGCGAACTCGAGCTTGGCGACTATATGAGCCGCAACATCGTCGAGGAGTTGAAGCGCATTCACGGCGTCGGCCGGGTGCAGGCGTTCAGCACCGAACATGCCATGCGCATATGGGTCGACCCCTCGAAGCTCATTTCCTTCAATCTGACCATGGCCGACATCACCGCGGCAATTCAGACCCAGAACATGCAGATTGCACCGGGCCGCGTCGGCGACGCGCCAACGGTGCCGGGACAGAAGGTAACGGTGCCGCTGACCGTGCAGGGGCAATTGACGACGCCGGAACAGTTTGCCGCCATTGTCCTGCGCTCGGAATCCAACGGCTCCAAGCTGCTGATGCGCGACGTTGCCCGCGTGGAACTGGGCGCCCAGAATCTGTCGTTCTCGACCCGCGCCAACGGCCAGCCCGCTTCTGCCGCCGCCGTTCAGCTCTCGCCCGGCGCCAATGCCGTGCGCACGGCCGATGCCGTCCGTCTTCGCCTGGCCGAGCTCGCACCGGTCATGCCGGAGGGAATGACCTACTCCATTCCCTACGACACGGCGCCGTTCGTCAAGATTTCGATCGAGAAAGTGGTGAACACGCTTGTTGAAGCGATGGTTCTGGTTTTCCTGGTCATGTTCCTGTTTCTGCAGAATATTCGCTACACGCTCATCCCGGCCATCGTCGCACCGATTGCCCTGCTTGGCACCTTCGCCATCATGCTCGTCGCCGGTTTTTCCATCAACGTCCTGACCATGTTCGGCATGGTTCTGGCAATCGGCATCATCGTCGACGACGCCATCGTCGTCGTGGAGAATGTCGAGCGCATTATGGCCAAAGAAGGATTGCCGCCCAAGGAAGCGACGCAGAAGGCGATGCGGGAAATCACCGGCGCCGTAATCGGCATTACCCTGGTCCTGTCGGCGGTCTTTATCCCGATGGGACTGACCAGCGGCTCCGTCGGCGCGATCTACAGGCAGTTCACGCTCTCGATCGCCGTGTCGATCCTGTTCTCGGCTTTCCTGGCTCTGACGCTGACCCCGGCCCTGTGCGCAACGCTGCTGAAGCCGGTCGATCCGGCGCACCACGACAGGAAGGGCTTCTTCGGCTGGTTCAACCGCATGTTTGACCGGCTCACCAACCGCTACCGCGGATCGGTTGCCGGCCTTGTCAAGCGCACCGGCCGCATGATGGTGCTGTACGCGGTCATCCTTGCCGCGCTGGCCTACAGCTTCATGCAGCTGCCCTCGTCATTCCTGCCCGAAGAAGACCAGGGTAATTTCATGGCGTCGTTCTCGCTGCCTGCCGATGCAACGGCCGAGCGCACCCTGGCACTTGTGGAAACCTACGACAGGCATGCCGCATCCCGCCCGGCAATCCGGGATAATCTTTCCATTCTCGGATTCGGATTCAACGGCTCGGGACCGAACGCAGCACTTTCCTTTTCGACCTTGAAGGACTGGTCGGACCGCAACGGCGCGACCATTGACGACGAGGTAAAAGCCGCCACCGAGGCCATGGCGGGAACACGCGAGGGAACGGTCATGGTGGTCAAGCCTCCGGCGATCGAAGAACTTGGCACCACCTCAGGCTTTTCGCTTCGGCTGCAGGACCGCTCGAACCGCAGCCCGGAGGCGCTCAAAGCGGCGCTTGCCAAACTGCTGGCACTCGCCGCCCAGAGCAAACTCGTCGCTGGTGTGTATCCGGAAGGCCTGCCCGATGGCCCAAGCGTGAAATTGAATATCGACCGGCAGAAGGCGGATGCGCTTGGCGTGCCCTTTTCGGCAATCAGCGACACATTGTCGATTGCCATGGGCTCCTCCTATGTCAACGACTTCCCCAACAACGGCCGGCTGCAGCAGGTTATCATCCAGGCGGATGCCCCCACGCGCATGCAGGTCGAGGATGTCCTGAAGCTTTATGTCCGCAACACCGCAGGCGGCATGGTTTCACTGTCGGAAGTCGTCACCCCCGTCTGGACAGCCAGTCCGTTGCAGCTCGTCCGTTACAACGGCTTTCCCGCCGTCCGCATTGCCGGAAATGCCGCGCCCGGCGTTTCCAGCGGCACGGCCATGGCTGAAATGGACCGGCTGGCCGCCCAGCTTCCCCCCGGCTTTGCCGTGGAATGGACAGGTCAATCCCTGGAGGAACGGCAATCCGGGTCCCAGGCGCCGATCCTGCTTGCACTGTCGATGCTGGTGGTCTTCCTGGTGCTGGCGGCGCTCTATGAAAGCTGGTCGATCCCGCTTTCCGTCATGCTGGTCGTTCCGCTCGGTATCATCGGTGCAGTGCTGGCGGTTCAGTTGCGGGGAATGCCCAATGACGTCTTCTTCAAGGTCGGGCTGGTCACCATCATCGGCCTGTCCGCCAAGAACGCCATTCTGATCGTGGAATTTGCAAAAATGCTGCGTGCGCAGGGCGCGGGTCTACGGGAGGCGGTCACCGAAGCGGCCAGCCTCCGGTTGCGGCCAATTCTGATGACGTCGCTTGCCTTTGCGCTTGGCGTTGTCCCGCTGATGATCGCACGCGGAGCCAGTGCCGAAACGCAGCACGCCTTGGGAACCGGCGTCTTCGGCGGCATGGTCTCGGCCACGGTTCTTGCCGTCTTCTTTGTGCCTGTTTTCTTTGTGTTCGTCATGAAACTGTTCGAGCGCAAGCCGGCGCAAACAAAGGTGCCCGCGCCGCAGGCCGAATAGGCTTGTCCTGTCCGCTTTCGCCCGGTCCCGATGCGCGTGCCAGCTGGTCAACGGGAAAAAGCGGGGAGCAAGGCAAAAATCTATTCACGACTCCGGTGCCAAGAGTTACAGCAGTACATCGCTGGCATGCAAAGATTGGAGCTGAGCCCATGACTGACACCGTTACCGATCGTTTCCTTCGCTACGTCGTCATCGACACCCAATCGGACCCGCAATCCCCGACGCAACCATCCACCGAGAAGCAGAAGAATCTCGGCCATGTGCTGGTCGCGGAACTGCTCGCCATCGGCCTATCCGATGCGCATATGGACGAGCACGGCTATGTCCACGCAACGATCCCGTCCAATGTCGACAAGCCGGTGCCGGTCATCTGCTTCTGCTCGCACATGGACACGGCGCCCGATTTTACCGGCACAAACGTCAAGCCGCGCATTCTGCAGAACTATGGCGGCGGCGACATACAGCTGACCGGCGACCCGCAGCAGGTCATTCGCGTCAGTGACAATCCGGTCCTGCTCGACCAGATCGGCAATGACATCATCACGACAGACGGAACCACCCTTCTCGGTGCCGACGACAAGGCGGGATTGGCAGAGATCATCACGGCGGCACAGTTCCTTGTCGACAACCCGGATATCCGCCACGGCACGATCAAACTGCTGCTCACCGTGGACGAGGAAATCGGGCGCGGCGTCGACAAGGTGGATGTGGCCAAGCTTGGCGCGCAGTTCGCCTATACCGTCGACGGCGAAACCGCAGGCCATATCGAGGACGAGAGTTTCTCGGCCGACGGGGTCGACATCACCATTTCAGGTGTCGCAATTCATCCGGGTTTCGCCAAAGACAAGATGGAAAACGCCATCAAGATCGCCGGCGCCATCATCGACCGGCTGCCGCGGGATATTGCGCCCGAGACAACGGAAGGCAAAGAGGGTTTTATTCATCCGACAGGCGTCACCGGTTCGATGGAAAAGGCGGCGCTCAGCTTCATCATCCGCGATTTCACCGAGGATGGCCTTGCTGCCAAGGAAGCCATGCTCGAAGCGCTGGTGAAGGAGGTCATGGCCGGTTATCCCGGATCTTCCCATACGTTCACTGTCAGGCAGCAGTACCGCAACATGAAGTCCGTCCTCGACCGGCATCCGGAGATCGTCGACAATGCGGTTGAGGCGGTTCGCCGGGCCGGTATGGTGCCGGTGCGCGGCAGCATCCGCGGCGGTACCGACGGCTCGCGGCTGTCGTTCATGGGATTGCCCTGCGCCAATATTTTTGCCGGCGGCCACGCCTTCCACTCGCCGCTCGAATGGGTCAGCCGCCAGGATATGGAAAGGGCCGTCAAGACGCTGGTCGAACTTGCGAAGATCTGGGAGGAACGGGCCTAGAGCAGAATTTCTTTAGAGTGCTCGTGTCTTGCGGGCACCATATCTGCATATCAGCCGGTCGATAGTGACGACCAGTGTCCCCAGCCCGAGAAAACCGGCGGTCATCCAGGCCATGTTCACCACGGTTTCGCTGAGACCGATCTCGGGAACATCGATAAACGGGTAGGGATAGAACCCGGAGAAATGACCGTGGATCAGGGTGTAAACCGCATAAGCCGCCGGGAAAAGCAGCCACCACAAAGCATGGCGCCACAAGAGCGCGCCGCGCCGGACCCAGAACAGCCAGTCAATGGCGTAAAGCACCGGAACGGCGTAATGCAGAATCTGGTCGCCGCGCGCCTGCCATCCGGTTGGCCGCCACGCGGTCTGCAGGACAAGGGCATAGATGATGCTGGTCATGACCACGTATGACAACAGCGCCGACCTGACAGGGGGACGCTGCACCCATTGTCCCGGACGGGAAGCTGGTGCTGCCAGTGAAAACACCAGGCCGAGAAAGACAAGCGTATTGGTCTGGATGGTGAAATAGCTGAAAAAGTTAGCCGTCAGCCGGAGCCGGCTGACATGAGCGGCCGGTATGATGGCGAAATAGGCGATGCCAATACCCATCAAAACGGCAAGTGCGAGCAGGACGCGATAGATTCGAACGGCCGCGGCACCCGGTGCTTGAACGATATGTCGTGATTCCACCGCTCCAGTTCCCCCTATGGCCGGAAATGCTCTAGCCATATCCGTGGGGAAACTGAAGCGGTTTTTACCGAAATCGACCCTGCGCCGGTGCTTTCAGCTATTCCGCCAGATCGACACCGTCAAAACGATGCGACCCTAGGGGATCCAGCACATATCCGGACACTTTTTTCGACATGGGCATGACAACCGTCGAATGATCGAGGGCGGCAATCGGCGCCTCCCTCTTGATGATGACCTGCGCTTCTTCATAGAGCTTGGTGCGTTCGGCCTGATCCGGAATAATCCGTGCCTTTTGCAGAAGTGAATCGAGCGGCTGGAAACACCAGTTCGAGTAGTTGCTGGAACCCACACCGGCACAGCCGAAGAAGAAGCTCAAAAGGTTATCCGGATCGCCATTGTCGCTGGTCCCGCCGAGAATGACGGCTCCGTCCCGGTTCTTGTCGCGCGCCTTCTTGAGGTATTCGCCCCATTCATAGGAAACGATCTCGACCGACACGCCAACCCTGGCGAAATCGGCCTGGATCAATTCGGCGGCCCGGCGGGCATTGGGCATATAGGGGCGGCTGACCGGCATTGCCCAGACCTTCATCGCCAGATTGCCGACGCCGGCAGCCTGAAGCATCGATTTTGCCTTTTCCGGATCGTAGGGATCGTCCTTGACGGCATCATTGTAACCCCAGCCTGCAGGCGGCAGCGGGTTCTTGGCGACCTGCCCCATGCCCTGGAATACGGCATCCACAATGGCCTGCTTGTTGATCGCCATGTTCAACGCCCTGCGCACCTCGGCCTTGTCGAACGGCGGGACAAGCGTGTTGTAGGCGAGGTAGGCGACGTTCAGGCCGGGTTGTTCCAGCACCTTCAATTCGCTGTCGGCTTTCAACCCGGCGACATCGGCGGGCGACGGATAGGAGGCAACCTGACACTCCCCTGCCCGCAGCTTCTGTATCCGCGTCGTCTGGTCAAGGGTAATGGAGAAAATCAGGTCGTCGATCTTTTGTCTGCCGTCCCAGTAATCCGGATTGGCGGCGAAGCGGACCACGGAGTCCTGCTGGTAATTGACGAACTGATATGGTCCGGTCCCCACCGGCAATTCGTTGAGCTGTGTCATCTTTCCATCCGCCTGCAAATGATCGGCATATTCCTTGGAAAGGATCGATGCAAAGTCCATGGCAAGGTTGGCAAGCACCGAAGCACTGGGGGCCGACAGAACGATCTTAACGGTCTTGTCGTCGACCTTGCTGATTTCCTTGACCATGTCGGGAAGGCCCATGGCGGTTGTCATTTCCCAGGTGATGCCCGTGATATAGGTGTGCCAGGGACTGGTCTTGTCGAGCTGGCGCTGCAGCGAGAAAACAACATCGTCAGCATTGAGGTCGCGGCTGGGCGTAAAATACTCGGTCGTGTGGAATTTTACGTTGTTTCGAAGCTTGAACGTATAGGTGAGCTTGTCATCGGAAATCGTCCAGCTCTCGGCAAGACCGGGAAGGACATTGGTTGTTCCGTTCTGAAACTCCACAAGCCGATTATACACCGGCTTCGATGAGGCATCCCAGGTGCTGTTGGTGGAATAAAGCGCCGGGTCAAACCCTTCAGGCGAGGCCTCCGAGCAATAGACCAGTGTCTTGGCGCTGGCCGGTGCTGCCAGGACCGGGAAAAGCGTGAGGGACAAAGCGGTGCAGGCAAGAGCGATGGAATGCTGGGCGATACCGAAATTCATCAGATGTTCTCCTCTTTTGTTTTTATGGGCGGGGCTTAGACGCGCCCCGCCTGTCTTCCTTGCAAACCAAACCGGATTACGATGCGGCCCAGACCGCCTGCGGCTTCGACCAGAGTTGCTCCGAGCGGATCAGCGACACAAGCTCGTCCGCCTGAATTTGCAGGAAGCGCTCACCCTTTTCTGCCGATGCCGACCGCGGGTCTCCCATGGTGCCGGTGACGGGGGCTCTTTCCGGAAAGGCGTAGAAGCGCGAAATCCCCGATGGAACCGATATGGCGCCATCATGTTTTTGCGCAGCTTCGGAAAACTTCTGTGTCTTCACCATGTCCCCGGCGATGGCCAGCATCAGCGAGGATTCCCCCTCGCAGGCGTGGGTCGGCCCCGCATCCACCTCAAAGACCGCGGCCAGCTTTTCCGGCGCAAGCATCCACGGCGTTGTGGCAACGATGGGCATGGCGTATTCTACCGCCAGCTCGCGCACGGAAACGGCCAGCGGATCGATGTTGCCGCCATGGCCATTGACGATGAGCAGCCTCTGGAAGCCCAGAACCTTGAGGGAGCGGACGATGCTCGTCAGCACGGCGCGATAGGCCGCATAATCGAGGCTGATCGTGCCGCCGAAGGGGAAATGATGCTCGCTCATGCCAAGCCAGAGGCCGGGCAGAACCGTTACCGGAATCTCCTCAGCAACCAGCCTTGCCGCCTGCAGCGACACGGCAACGGCGCTGGCGGTATCGGTGATGACCGGTAGATGGGGCCCGTGCTGCTCGAGCGAGCCAACCGGCAGGATCACCAGCGCATTTGGCTGCCCTGCCCGCTCCTTCAGTTCCGGGGCCGTCAAGCGGGCCCATTCAACTTCCCTCGTCATTGTTTCCATACTCCCAAAATACGCAGTCATTGCGGGTGACGGCTTGTGCGTGGCTAGAATGTCAGTTGAGAATTGAAGCCGAGAACGAACATGATGAACTTCGACACATCGACCATATCGTCTGCCTGATAACGGATCGTATAGCCGTCGGTTCGCTCGACAAACTTCAGATAGGACAGGAATTCGGCGGGCAACCGGTTGCGGAAGGTGATTTCCAGAACGGGTTTCTCAATCACCAGCGGTTGCATCGAACCGATCCGCGACAAGGCCGTCTTAACGCCCGCACGCAATTTTTCATGGGCCGCATTGGGCGTGAGCGAGCGCGCTGAACGGGTGCCATAGGCCCACTTCACGGGAACGGTCACGATGTCCCCCAGATGTTCGCTGATCTCCTGCATCGCCACATCGTCGCCGGACGTCAGGATGACCGGAATGCCGAAATCACCAGCGGTCGCGGCATTGATGCCGGCCTCGGGCACAACCTTGCCGTTGATGCGGATTTCATGAAATGCCGTTCCGCCGATCGTATGGGAGAGAACGCCGCCCATGTGACTGGCGCCGGCATGATAGCCGATGAGCATGGCTCCGGCGAATGTTCCGACCTCGATCCCCTGCATCATCATCAGCGGCCCCGGCCAGCTGCGGACGATCTGAACATAATCGGGCAGGCGCTCGATCTTGATGCTCTGGCCATTGCCGTGCGAGTCGCTCAGCACGATTTCCTCGACGCCGTTGTCGTGCGCCTCCTCACAGGCGGCGACAACCGTGTCGGTCATCCAATCGCGGGCGCGTTCATACTCGAACCCCTCGGGCGTCAGATGATCGCGGCTGACCACGCCGACGATCCCCTCAATATCGGCAGAAATGTAAAGGCGCATGTTTTCCTCCCAGCTCCAGACTGTATGGCTTAATACCAGATTGACTTTCCGACAAGAAACATAATTTATCTATACGAAAATTAATTTTCAAAAATTCGGAGGAGTCCCATGAAGCTGTTCATTGCAGGTCTGGATACGGAGACAAACACCTTTTCCCCCATACCAACGGGTTATGAGGCATTCCGTGAGAATCTTATTGCGCATGGCGACGCCACGTCCAGGCCGTTGAATTGCTGCTCGTCCCAGATGCATGTCTGGTTGAATGCCGCAGCGGCCCGCGGCTGGGATGTGGTTGAAAGCCTCTGCGCCGTGGCGGAACCGGGCGGCACCACGACCCGGGCAACCTATGAAGCGTTTCGCGCGGAAATCCTCGCCGACCTTCAGGCGGCAATGCCCGTTGATGGTGTGCTGCTGGCACTGCACGGCGCCTGCGTTGCCGAGGGCTATGACGATGTCGAAGGCGACCTTCTCTCTCATGTCCGCAAGATCGTAGGCCCTGACATACCCGTCGGTGCGGAACTCGATCTGCATTGCCACATGACAAGAACCATGATCGACAATGCCACCATGCTGGTCGCTTACAAGGAATATCCGCATACGGATATAGAAGAGCGCGCGGAACACCTGTTCCAGCTGCTGGTCAAGGTGGTTGAGGACGGCTGCCGGCCGGTGATGGCCGATTTCGACTGCCGCATGATCGGCACGTTCCGCGTGCATCAGCAGCCGCTGCGCGGGCTGGTTGACCGGATGAAAGCCCTCGAGGGACAGGACGGCATCTTGTCTGTCTCCTTCTGCCACGGCTTTCCCTGGGGCGATGTTGCGGATGTCGGCGCAAAGATGCTGGTGGTCGCGGATCGCGATATCGGCAAGGCGCAGGCGCTGGCAACGGCGTTTGGCCAGGAAATATTCTCGCTGCGAAAGGAACTCAAACCGGAACACGCCAGCATCGACGAAGCGCTCGATCAGGCGCTGGAGGTGCCGCACGGTACGGTCGTGCTTGCCGACGTATCGGACAATGCCGGCGGCGGCGCGCCCGGAGATTCGACGTTCGTGCTCAGGCGCGTCATTGAACGGGGCATCAAGGACGTTGTCAGCTGCCTCTATTGGGATCCCATCGCCGTCCGGCTTTGCCACGAAGCCGGGGAAGGCGCTGTGCTTCCCTTGCGGATCGGCGGCAAGATCGGCGAGGCATCGGGCCAGCCGCTTGACCTGACAGTGACCGTACGGCGCCTTGCCTCCGGCATCACCCAGCGTTTCGGCATTGTGCCACTGTCCATTGGCGATGCCGCCTGGGTCAGTTGCGATGGTGTTGACATCATCCTCAACAGCCTGCGCACCCAGACGTTTCATCCGGAATGCATGACAGCACTCGGGCTTGATCCCTCGACCCGGAAAATCGTCATCGTCAAATCAAGCAATCACTTCCGCGCGGGATTTGAGCCGATTGCCAGCAAAATCCTTTACATCGCCGCACCGGGCGCATTGCAGCCGCATTTTGAAGACCTGCCCTATACAAAACTGAAGAACAGCTATTGGCCCAGGGTGGAAAACCCCTTCGCCGCCGCCATGGCGTAGAGCGCCTGGAAACGCCGCAGGTCAAAACGAACTGCGGCGTTTCCTATCTATGCCGGCATATGCAGGCAGCAGCGCGCCTGATGCCGTGGCGCACTCTCCGCATCGGCCTTTGGCACAGCCAAAAGCGCTTGCTGCAGTTCGCATCCCGGCACAGCTGATCTGCACCGTTCGCGGTAATAGCACCCGGCGGGCAGACGGCGGTTGTTCGGAAGCTCGCCTGTGAGGCTGGCATCCACGTCGGGAAGGGAATTTTCCAAACTGGGAACGCTGGCGAGCAAGGTCCGGGTATAAGGATGCGCGGGATCGTCAAACACCGCCTCCGCCGGCCCCGTCTCGACGATCTGTCCAAGATACATGACCGCAACCCGGTCGCAGAAATGGCGGACCAGCGACACATCGTGTGAGATGAACAGGTAGGAAAGCCCAAGCTCGCGCTGCAGCTTCAGGAGCAGATTGATGATCTGGGCCTGCACCGACACATCCAATGCCGATGTCGGCTCATCGAGGATCAGAAGTTCGGGGTCCGTGCTGAGCGCCCGGGCGATGGCGATACGCTGGCGCTGTCCCCCGGAAAACTCATGCGGCAGCCGGTCGAGCTGATCGCTTCTCAATCCGACGGAGACGGCCAATTCTTCCGCCCGGGCCCGCAAGGCAGCCGCCGGCATGCCTCCCCTGATATGCAGCGGCTCCGTGATCAGGCGCCAGACCGGCAACCGCGGATCAAGCGACGATTGCGGATCCTGAAAGACGATCTGCATCTTCTGCCGGAGATCGCGCTTGAGCGTGCCGTTTGCACCGGCAAAATCATGCCCGTCCACCAGCACTCTGCCGCTCGTCAGCCTGACAAGGCCAATCACAGCCTGAACGAGCGTGCTCTTGCCGCAGCCAGATTCCCCGACAATACCGAGGCTCTCGCCCGGCAGCACGCAGAGATCGACATTGTTCACGGCATGGACCTGCGATGTCACCTGCCCGAACCAGTTCGTTGCTCCAGGAAACCGGACGGTGAGATTTTCGACACTGAGGAGCGGGGCTGGTTTCACGACGGAACCTCGCTCGACGGATGGGATGGATGGCCGGCCCGTTGCCAGCAGGACACGGCCTGCCCGCCCGGCAAGGCGGTTGAATGCGGTTTCTCCATGCATCTGGCATCGGCCTCCGGGCATCGCGGCCGGTAAAAACATCCCGGCGGCGGATCAAGGAGATTGGGTACCGTGCCGGGAATGGACTCCAGCGGCTCCTTCGGCCGGACCCGTTCGGGCAGGCAGCGCAGAAGCGCCCTGGTATAGGGATGCTGCGGCCGGTCGAGGACCGCGCGGGTCGGCCCCGACTCCACGATGCGCCCGGCATACATGATGTAAAGCCGGTCGCAGATTTGCGATACGACGGCGATGTTATGGGATATGAACACCACCGATGTTCCGGTCCGCCTTGCCCGCCCCTGAATAAGCCGCAGGATCGCCGCCTGGACCGTGACGTCGAGGGCTGTCGTCGGTTCGTCGGCGATGATCAGGCCCGGATTGCACGAGAATGCCATGGCGATGAGCACCCGCTGGCGCATGCCGCCCGACAATTCGAACGGATAGGCCTGCATGATGCGGGCGGGCTCCGGGATGAGCATATCGGCCAGAATATTGACCGCCACCGCTTCGGCCGCCTTCCTGCCGAGCGCTTCGTGACGCCGGATGACGCTCACCAGCTGCTGGCCGATCCGGATCGTCGGGTTGAGCGCGTTCATGGGTTCCTGGAAAATGGTCGAAACCAGTTTGCCGCGAACCTGCTGAAGCTCCTCTTCGTCCATCGCCATCGGATCGCGCCCGAAAAGGCGGATGCTCCCTTGGGTGATCCTGTATCGGCCTTCCGGCAACAAACGTGTGGCCGCCATGGTGCTGACGGATTTGCCGCAGCCAGACTCGCCCACCAGACCAACGATTTCGGCATTTCCCACCTTGATCGTCACGCCATCCAGCGCCTTGACGGCACCGGCATAGGTCGGAAATTCGAGCGAAAGGTTTTCAATGCTCAAGGCGTGCGGGCGCTGTACGCTGTGTGCGGTCATTATCTCGTCCCCAATCGCGGATCCAGCATGTCGCGGATGCCGTCACCCAGAAGATTGCAGCCCATGGCCGTCACAAGAATTGCCAGCCCCGGAAATGTTCCGTACCACCACTGGTCGAGGATGAAGCTCCGGCCGCTGCTGACAAGCGCGCCCCATTCCGCCGTCGGCGGCTGCGCGCCAAGGCCGATGAAACTCAGCGCCGCCGCGATGAGAACAATACCGCCGAGATCGAGCGTCGCCTGCACGATCAGCGGCGAGAGTGCGTTCGGCAGCATATGCCAGCGCAGGATATAGAGATTGGAGGCCCCGAAGGTTCGGGATGCCTTGACGAAAACCCGCTCGCGCAGCGAGAGCGTCTGGCCGCGCGCCAGCCTGACATAGGCCGGTATGCGCACGATCGCCACCGCCAGCATCGAATTGAAGAGGCTCGGGCCGAGGGCCGCCGCCAATGCCATGGCAAGCACCAGCGCGGGCAAGGCCAGGACGACATCCATGATACGCATCATGGCACTGTCGAAAACTCCGCCGACAATGCCTGAGAGACAACCCAGAAACACGCCGATGCTCATGGAAATGAGCACGATCATGAAAGCCGCACCGCAAGAGGCGCGCGAACCATAGATAACCCGCGAAAACAGGTCCCTGCCGACTTCATCCGTGCCGAACCAATGGGCCGCGCTTGGCGGCATCAACCGTGCCGACAGCATGACCTTGTTGGGGTCATACGGCGCGATGAAGGGGGCGCCGACGATCATGATGACGAGCAGCGTGATGATCAGCAGTCCGACCAGTGTCAGCGGGCTGCGCCGCGTCAGATACCAGAGAAAGTGCAGCCGCGAGCGCTTCGGCACGCGGCCTGCGGCGGATTGATCTTCGGGATTGATTGCAACCATTATCCCACCTCCCGGATTTGCGGATCAGCAAGCATGTAAGCCAGGTCGATCACCAGATTGATGAGGACGTAGCCGATGGAGGCAACCACGGTGAAACCCATGATGGCCGGGAAATCCAGGGTCTGGATTGAGGTCACCACATAGGTGCCCATGCCAGGCCAGGCAAAGATGGTTTCGGTGAGCACGGCCCCGTAGAGCAGATCGCCCAAGGCGAGACCGAGCAGCGTGATCGAGGGTATCAGCGCATTGCGCAGGGCATGGTTGAAGATGACAACCCTGCGCCGCAGGCCGCTTGCCCTGGCGGTGCGGATGTAATCTTCCTGCAGCACATCGAGCATCGACGCGCGGATCTGCCGTGTAATGACGCCGAGATTGGCGAAGGCCAGCACGAAGGTCGGCAGAATGAGATGCCGCACGGCACTGAGAAACGCGTCAAACCGGCCCTCCAGCAGGGTATCGATCAGGAAGAAGCCGGTGACACGCTGCGGTGCGGCGAACGCCATGGCCAGCCTGCCACTTCCCGGCAGGATCTGCAGTTTGGCATAAAACAGCAGGATGACCACCATGCCGAACCAGAAGACCGGCATCGAAATACCGCAGACCGACACCGTACGGGCAATCTGGTCGATCGGACCATCCTTGTAGATCGCCGAGAAGACCCCGAGCGGCACGCCGATCAGGACCGCCAGCACAAGCGAGAGAAGGCCAAGCTCCAGCGTAGCGGGCAGGAAGGTCGCGATGTCGGCGGCCACCGGCCGCCGCGTTCGCAGCGACGTTCCCAGATCGCCGTGCAGCAGGTTGCGCACATAGATGACGAATTGATCGGTGACCGGCCGGTCGAGCCCCAGGTCGCGCCGCACGTTCTCCAGCGTTTCCGCACTCGCCCGGTCTCCGGCGATCAGGCGTGCGGGATCGCCGGGTATCAGGTGCGAAATGGCGAAGGTAATGATGGCGACGCCAAAGACGACGAAGAACAACAGGATGAGGCGCGGAACGATAATTCGAGTGATTGTCATGACTATCAATCCTCATTTCGTGCAGCTTTTGCTGCTTCATATCATGGAAATGAGCGTATCCCTTCCGTCCTGTTCGGACGGAACCCGATAGTCCTCCTGTCCCTCGCATTGCGTGAGCGCTTGGAACAGGAGTTTCAACTGACGAGGTGTCAGGCCGGGTGGTCACGCCAGCGCCCGGCTATTCCTTCTTGGACATTGTCGCGAAGTTGTAGACCTGGATCAGCATCGGGTTATAGACATAACCCTGAACCGCGGCCCGCCGCGCAAAAATATCGTTCTTCTGGATGAGATAGAGATAAGGCGCGTCCTGCGTGGAAAGCGTCTGGGCTTCCAGATAGAGTTTTTCACGCTTGGCCTGGTCAACGGTACTGGCCGCTTCCTGAACGAGACTCGTGACCTTGGGGTTCTTGTAGAATGCCCGGTTGCCGGGCCCGCCCATCTTGTCCGGGTCGAACCAGTAGTTCATGAACATATAGGGATCGGCGAAATCCGGGGTCCAGGCACCCGGGGCAAGGTCGTAATTGCCCTTGGCCGCCATTTCGCGCTTGGTTGTATCGGCCACCGCCTGCAGATCCAGCTTGATGCCGATTTCGGCGAGACTGGCCTGCAGGGCGAGACCGACCGGCTCCCACGAGGTATCGGCCTGGGAGAATGTATAGGTCAGATGGACATTGGACTGGCCCGCTTCCTTCATCAGCGCCCGGGCTTTCTCAATGTCATAGCTGTACTGGAAACCGGCGGGATCATGACCCCACATTCCATCGGGCACGGCTCCGCGCATCTGCTCGGCCTGCCCCTGCATGATGCCGTCCACGATGCCCTTGTAATCAACGGCATAGGAAATCGCCTGGCGCACGCGGACATCATCCAGCGGCGGGCGCTTGTTGTTGAGGTAGACGTAGCTCACATAAAGGCTTGGATTGCTCTCGACAACAATCGAGGGGTCCTTCTTCAGGGCTTCCGCCTGATCGACGGGCACCTGTTCGATGATGTCCGCATCACCATTGACGAGTTGAAGGCGGCGGGCGGAAACTTCTCCCATGACCCGGATGACGACCTGCTTCAAGGCAGGCGCCGGTCCGGAAAAGTGCGGATTGCGATCGAGCACAATGCTCTGATTGCGCTCCCAGCTCGAAATCCTGTAAGCGCCGCTGCCTGCCGTGTGCTCGACAAGCCAGGCCTTGGCCATGTCGCCATTGACTTCGTGCTCCATCACCTTCGGATTGACAATCGCCGCACCCGAAACCGCCAGGGTCGAAAGAAACGGAGCGAATGGCGACGACAGCACGAATTTCACCGTCATCGGATCGACGACCTGGACTTCCTTCAGCACGGGAAATGAATCGGATGGTCCGGCCTTCAGCTTCATCAGGCGATCGAAACTGAACTTGACCGCCGCGGCATCAACCGGCGTGCCATCGTCGAATTTATGGCCGGCGGCGAGCTTGATCGTCCAGACCAGATTAGAGTCGTCGACGGACCAGCTCTCGGCAAGCTCGGGAACAACCTCGGTGGTCGCACCCTTATACGCAACCAGATGTTCATAGGCTGCGTAGATCAGCGTATAGCCGCTATTGCTGATTTCCACGCCCGGGTCCGCCGTGGGCGGGTCCTCGGCGCGCGCCAGAACCAGAACATCGGCGGCAGCCAGCGCGCTGCTGCTGACCGATGCGGCAAGCAACAGGGCAAGCCCCATTTTCTTCCATTGTGAGAAAACCATTTTATACCCTCTGAGGTTCGGCGGACTCGAACGGCGCCTTGTTTCCGGCAATTTATCCGCACGATCAGAATAGGTAATGATTTTCCTAAGCGCAACTTATTTTCTTATCGTACTAGTCTTGCGTCGGCTTTTGGATTTCTTTTTCAAATTCGAAATCTCTCCATCCGCGCCGACCAGTGAGTTGATGAGTTCCTTTTCGGAGGTGGAGCAAACACAGAGAATCCGTGCCGGGCTCTCGCTGACGGAGAGATAGGCATGGCCCATGGAGGCATCGAAATAGACGGAATCGCCGGCTTTCAGCATTGCGGGCTCATAATGCTCCGTGTGCAGCTCCAACGCACCTTCGATGACATAGGTGTATTCCTGACCGTCATGATGGACGAATTCACCAAACTCTTCCATTGTTCTGGCATGCAGAACGGCAAGGATCGGCACCATGGATTTCTTGGATATCTCGGTGCAAAGGTAGAGATAGTCATAGTTGCCGGTCTGGATCAAACGCCCTTCCCCTTGCCGGCTTATGGCACGGCGCCCCAGGAGACTGGGCGTGGATTCCACCGGTCTTGTGCCGAAAAGCTCAACAATATCGACACCCAACCCTGCAGCGAGCTGAACCAGACGGTCATAGGTCAAGGACATCTGATTGTTCTCGACCTTGGAAAGCGTCGACACGGCAAGCCCGGTCATCTCGCTTACTTCCAACAGAGTCCAATGATTGCGAACGCGAATGTCCCGGAGAAAGTCACCCAAGCCAGTTTTCTGATCGGTCATTATAATTCTATCATCCTACATTTTATAGCGAATTACGCTACTACAGCGCGTCTGCCGACGCGATAAGGAAAATTTACTTGATCATTAAGAAAATTAAGTTTCTTATACGCTAAATTCAGGAGTGATACATGTTCGATTTCATTATCATTGGCGGTGGCATTGCGGGCGCTTCGGCAGCCTATGAACTGGCCGCCAAATCATCCGTGCTTCTTGTGGAGCGCGAGTCCCATTGTGGATATCACACCACGGGGCGGTCCGCAGCGCTCTTTTCCGAAACCTACGGCAATGCCGCGATCCGCGCACTCACCCGGGCAAGCCGCAGCATGTATGAAGCGCCGCCCGAAGGTTTTGCCCAGAATGAACTGCTCAGCCCGCGTTCCGTCCTTTATATCGCCCGTGCCGATCAGCATGACGGCATCGCTGCAATGACCGATATTCTCGGTTCCAGCGGAAAAGCTTCTCCGGTCATGACACCCGCCGCCATATGCCAGCGCGTGCCGATCATCCGTCCCGGTTATGTCGCCTACGGGCTGCTGGACGAGAGCTCCCGGGATATCGACGTCCACGCCCTGCATCAGGGCTATTTGAAAGGCGCACGCGCCCGTGGCGCCAGCATCGTAACATCAGCGGACGTTCTTGCGCTGAAGCGGAGCTCGACAGGCTGGGACGTTACGACATCAAATGGTGCTTTCCACGGCACAACCGTCATCAATGCAGCCGGGGCCTGGGCCGATGATGTGGCGGCGGCGGCCGGGGCAGCACGGATCGGCCTGACGCCGCTGCGCCGGACCGCGATGATTTTGGACGCGCCGGATGGTGTCGATGTCTCCTCCTGGCCGCTTGTGCTCGACATTGACGAAGAGTTCTACTTCAAACCGGAAGCGGGCAAGCTGCTGGCCTCCCCGGCCGACGAAACACCGAGCGAGCCCTGTGACGCGCAAGCCGACGAGATGGACGTGGCCATCGCCGTCGACCGTATCCAGCAGGCGGCCGATCTGCCGGTCCGTTCCATCTCACGCCGATGGGCCGGACTGCGGACTTTTGCCGCCGACAGAAGTCCGGTCGTTGGCTACGATCCCGCGCTCGCCAATTTTTTCTGGCTTGCCGGCCAAGGCGGTTATGGCATACAGACCGCTCCGGCGCTGGCAAAGGTGGCGGCAGCGCTTGCCTGTCACGAGGCGGTGCCGGACACAATCCTTCAAGCCGGTTTCGACGCGGGATCCGTTTCACCCGCGCGAAAGGAACTCAAATCATTTCAACGGCTGCAAGCCTGATATCTCGGCAGCATCAAAGGGACCGGCTGATGACTTTCAATGTGGATTCGCTCGCAGCCTTGATGCTGGACGACAGCATCAAGAGTTTTCCATTCGGAAAGCGCATGCCGCTTGGCGATGTCGGCAGACAGCATTGGAACGTGCTTGCCGGCGATGTCCCGCTTCCCGCAGCGGTGATCCGTGCGGATGCGCTGGCCCACAATTCACGCTGGATGCAGCGGTTTGTCACCGATCGCGGCGCGCTGATCGCGCCCCATGTCAAAACGACCATGTGCCCGCAGATCATGGCCCGCCAGATTGCGGACGGAGCCTGGGGGCTGACGGTTGCCACGGTCCACCAGATGCGCGTTTGCCGCCAGTTCGGTGCGCAGAGGATCATCCTCGCCAACCAGGCCGTGGGTGCAGCCGAACTCGATGCCATTGCCGGAATGCTGGAAGCGCCGGACCTTGATTTCATGATGATCGCCGACAGCATCGAGGGTGTGACAGCCATCGCGGACGCTGCACGGCGTAACCATCTTACCCGGCCGGTCAAATTGCTCGTCGAACGCGGATACAGCGGCGGGCGCACCGGCTGCCGCACCAACGGCATCGCCACCGAACTTGCCCATCATATCCGCGCCACGCCGGAAGTCTGCCTTGCCGGAATTGAAGCCTTCGAGGGCCTGATCAAGGCAAAATCCGGCGCGCAGGAGCAGGCTGTTACCGCTTTTGTCGCCGAGATCGCCGCCCTGGCGCAATCATTCCGGGAACAGGGTCTGTTCGGAACAGAGGAGCCGATCGTCACCGCGGGCGGCTCGTCCTATTATCATATTGTCATTGAACAGCTGGCGAAGGCGGGAATGCGCGTGGTCACGCGCAGCGGCTGCTACGTGACACACGACTCGGGGCTCTATCACAACCACCACACCCAGCTGAAATCCATCCTTGGAGAAGAAGACGGGTTGCGGCGGGCACTGGAAATCTGGGCCTATGTGCAATCCGTTCCCGAACCCGGGCTTGCCCTGCTCACGGCTGGCCGCCGCGATTGCGGCACCGATGCCGGATTACCGGTACCGCTGCTCATGGCCAATGCGGATACCGGCGTTCGGGACCTTCCCGACGGATGTGCAATCATCGATATCAATGACCAGCATTGTTTCATGCGCTTTGATCCCGGCTTGAAACTTGCCTATGGCGACCGTATCGGCCTGGGGATTTCGCATCCGTGCACGACGTTCGACAAATGGGACATCATGTATCTCGTTGATGGGGATTATAACATCCAGGACGTGTTCAAGACATTTTTCTAGAACTCTTCCGTCTCAGGACATCAAGCCGCCGTGCCGGAGAAGCGCATCGTGAAGCAGGCACCCTTGAGAGGGCCATTGCCGATCTCGATGGCTCCGTTGTGAAGCTGCATGATCTCCTTGACCAGATTCAGGCCGATGCCCGTTCCCGAACTCTGCGGCTGCAGGCGGTTGAAAGGCTCGAAAACCTCCTCGCGCTTCTCCCGGGAAATCCCTGCGCCCTCGTCCGCCACGACAATGGCTTTGGTTTGCAGCACTTTGACGAGGATCGTGCCCGAGCCGCCGCCATGATCGATCGCGTTCTGAACCAGATTGGTAAGCGCCCGCTCGATGGACATCGGATCGCCATCCACGATGATTTCACCGGCATCGGGTTCGAACGACATTTCATACCCCGCCGCGAAGGCCAGCGGCGCGAGGTCGAGCACGACGCGTCCGGCAACGCCCACCAGGTCGACCGGCACGAAAGGCATGGGTGCATGGTTGAGCCGTTGCAGGTCGAGAAGCTGCCCGCTCAGGATGGCCAGTCTTGATATATCCTGCAGAAGCTGGGTTTTCTCGCCACTTGCAGGCAATGCCGCGACGCGCGTGTTGAGGATCGCAATGGGTGTTCGAAGCTCATGTGCCGCCTGCGCCAGAAAGCGCTCATGCAGGGCATATCCCTTGTCCAGCCGGCTCAAGGCGTCATTGACCGCATTGACGAGCGGACCAAGCTCCTCAGGAACTTCAGCCGTCGACAAACGCAGGCCGCGCTTGTCGTAGGCGATCTGAGCAGCCTCGTCGGCAGCCCTCTTGACCCCCTTCAGCGCAAACCGCACGACCAGCGGGGTTATGGCGAGGCTGGCCAGGGCCATTGCCAGGAAAAGAGGGATGATGACGGTCATCATCCCGCCGGACACACCGGCGATCATGCGCTTGAATGACATGTGTCCCTGCGTTCCCGTGAATATCTGCACATTCCCGGCAGCGGTATCCTGCCATTTGACAACGGCGTCGGGCCGTTTTGGACGTCCCGGCTCATCGGCCAGACGCGCATCCGCCAGATGATCGAGCATGGCGCCCGTCAGTGCGAACTCGGGAGGAATGCTCCCCTGCGACAGCTCATTTCCCGATTTGTCGCGGATGATGAACCAGAGATCGGTGACATCCCCACGCAATTGCACCATATCCGGCGTATCCAGCAGAACCAGTTGACCCGCGCCGTTGCGGGACAGGGCATCTTTCAGGACATCGAGATTGCCGCCTTCATAATCCTCGATCAGATAGCCGGAACTCCACAGGCCGCCGACAATGGCCACCAAAAGCGACAGGATGATCGCAGCTTCAAAAAGCAGCAGGCGGCTGACGAGACGCCATTTCAGCGACCGCGAACTCCACAATTTCATGCTGTCTCCCGCAGGAGGTAGCCAAGGCCGCGAACGCCATTGATGGTAACGCCTGCACCGGCATCGCTGAGTTTGCGGCGCACCCGCGAAATATGCGTATCCAGCGCGTTCGAATCGATCTCGTCATTCATGCCGAAGACTGCCTCCATCAGCGTGGCGCGCTGAACCATGCGCCCCATGCGCCGCATCAAGGCTTCAAGCACGAGAACCTCCCGCCTTGGCATATCGATGCGCTCGCCCTTGACCCAGGCCTCGCGGTGCTCGAAATCAAATGCCAGCTGGCCGATCTTCGCCACCTCCGGCACGACGCTTGACGGGCGGCGCAAAAGGGCACGCAGCCGGGCCAGAAGTTCTTCAAAGGCAAATGGTTTGCCCAGATAGTCATCGGCTCCGCCCTGCAGGCCGGCAACGCGGTCATTGAGATCGCCTCGCGCCGTCAGGACCAGAACCGGAATGTTCTGCCCGTTTGCCCGCAAGCGCGGAACCAGGGACAATCCATCGCCATCGGGCAGCTGACGGTCGAGAACGAGCACGTCATGCACATTGTCCTTCAGCATGAATTCCGCAGCGGCAATGGTCGAGACGCTGTCGACAATCATATTCTGACGGGTCAGGACGTTGCACAGAGCCGCAACCATCTCCTTCTCGTCTTCCACCAGCAACACTCGCATTCCAGTCCCCCATAAGCCTGCCCGCCAACAAGATGACACAGGATAGCGTGCGTACATTGAGGCTGGCTTGCATCGAAACCGGCCCTTCCCCCGCTGCGGCGCCAAATGTGTTCACAAGTCCGCACATGACACGCTGCCTCAATGTAGAAACGGCAACCGTTTCCCCGTCAATGACAATTCCAGCGAGGAAACAATGAAATCAAAGCGACATCACGGCTCTGCATACCGGCAGGCTGGCCGCAGCACCCTCCACACAAAAGGCGCACGCCATGCCGGTTGCTGACCTTCTCCCCTTCCTGCGCTCCTGGATACGCAATCCGCTGCGCACCGCCGCCATACTCCCGTCGGGAAACCGGGTCTCCGCGCTCATGACCAGGGAGATCGATGCGGATATGGGGCCGGTTCTTGAGCTGGGTCCGGGAACCGGGCCGTTCACGCGGTCGCTGCTTGAGCGGGGCATACCGGAGGCAAGGCTGACCCTCGTGGAGTACAGCACCGAATTCGCCCGGCTTCTGGGAAAACGGTTTCCGCATGCGCGCATTCTGCGCATGGATGCCGCGCGGATCGGTGACTTCAATCTGTTCGAACCCGGCACGGTCGGTGCGGTTGTCAGCGGCTTGGGCGTTCTGACCATGCCGCCGCGGCAGGTGAAGGGAATTCTCAGCGGCGCCTTCCGCTATCTTCGCCCGGACGGCGCCTTTTACCAGATCACCTATGGTCCGCGCTGTCCTGTTCCGCAATCCATTCTGGATCACCTCCAGCTTGAGGAAAGCTTTGTCGGCAAGACGATGCGCAATATCCCCCCGGCATCGGTGTACCGGATCAAACGCCGCGCCGCGCTGCCGGAACAGGACCGGGCCAATGGATGAGCTTGGCACGGTGGCATGGTTTCTCGGCTATGGTTTTGTCGGCCTCACCGGTTTGGCCGTCGTGGAAAAGTTCATTCCGCTCTTTCCGTCCTATGTCCTTCTCATGCTGCTGGGCATGACGGTGCCGGATCCGCAGAGCCTGATTGCCACGATTGCAGCGACAACACTGGGGTCGACCATCGGTGCCTGCTGCTGGTTCGGTATCGGCCGGACATTGGGCGGCGAACGCGTGGCCCGGAAGGTCGGGCAATATGGCAAGTTCATATTTCTCTCCCCCAAGCTCTATGAACGCCTGACCAACGCTTACCGGCGCAATCATTTCTGGGTCACCATGACAGGTCAAACCATCCCGACAGCGCGTGTCTATCTTGCGCTTCCTGCCGGGATACTGGGATTGGATTTCAAGATTTTCAGCGTGGCAACACTGCTCGGCAGCATGCTTTGGAACGCGCCTTTCCTCTGTCTGGGATATGTCTTGCGAACGTCCGAATACGATCCCTTCCGGGCGGCATTCTGGGCCGCGGTCGGCCTCGTCGGGGTGGAAACCTCGATCATTGCCATCGTTGCCATCTACAGACGCCGCATGTCCGGCAGATCGTCCCGGCAGGGGCTCCCGGTGAAGCAGGAATAGCTAGGCGGCCTGGCTTGCCGCCTTGCGGTTTCCGTTGCGGAACATCACGGTCATATAGACAACGATGGCGATGATGCACCCCAGGAAGATCAGGCTCGTGATGATCGTTCCAAAACCCAGGCCGCCATATTCCATGGGCTGCGAGAGAAAATCACCGAACGATGCGCCGAGCGGGCGGGTGAAGATGTAGGCGAGCCAGAAGGCCACCACCGCATTGAGGTGAAAGACAAAATAACCAACCGCGATGAGCGCAATGACTGCCCCGAATATCAGCCCGGTCGCAGCGAACCCCAAGCCGAATTTTTCCGCGACCAGATCGCCTGCGGCAGTGCCCAGAGCGAAGGTAAACAGGATCGCAAGCCAATAGAAGGCTTCCCGCCGCGTTGTGAAAATCGAATGGATCGAGAGCGTCTTCTCATAGGCATACCAGACTGCAAACGTCGCAATCAGAGCAAGCGTGAAGACAATCGTGGTCACCTCCAGCGGAACATGGAAATTATCGACGAGATTGTCGGTGACAAGCGTGCCGACAATGCTGATGAGAACCACGGCTGTCCAATAGACCCAGGGAACATATTGGCGCTGGCGGAACTGGAGGACCAGCGCCACGACCAGAATAGAGCTCATGATCAGGGACGTTGCAGACAGGCCAAGACCGAGATTCACCGCCAGATAGTCCGCAGCGGTTTCTCCCATCGTCACAGCCATCAGTTTGATCAGCCAAAAATCGACTTTGACCTCGGGGACGCGGTTGAGCGCCCCATGTGTCTCGTGCCTGGTGACATCCATTGTCAGGGTTCCTTCCGGTCGGTGAAATCAGTTATTTGCCCAGCAGTTTCAAAGCCTGCGCAAAAAAATCGTCAGCGCGCTTGTCATCGTCCGCATTGCATCGTTCGACGCCCTTGGCTTCAAGCTGGTCCACCTGCACCTTGTCGGCTTCGTTCAGCTTCGCCGTGGCCTTGGCAGCGCGCACATCCTTCAACATGTCTTCGCAAGGCATCGGCCCGGCGGCAAAGCTTTGCGAGGTGACAAGGCTGGTCGAGAGCACAAGCAGGCACAGAGAGAGGGCATATTTCTTCATCGTGAAAACTCCATTGAATGATCGGCGGGGGAAAAGGGCTGGCAAACCGAACGCAACACATGCCGGTTCGCTGCGCGTAATTGGGTTCGTAAGTGGCGGTGTGGCAGTTCCCTCAGGAGGGAACGGTCAGGAACGAGAGCAACAGGGCCGCCAACAGCACGGCCCCGATAAACAGGGTGGGGTATTTCGCGAGATATCGATCCATAGGGTCTCTCCAGCATGGTTTGGTCGTTGCCGGAGAGTGTGAACGCCCATTCTTACGGGTACTTCGCCCCGTCCTTACCATTTCGTAAGCGCAGGCATGCGCCGTTTTCTTACCAATTTGTAAAGTGCCGGAAAGGTGGCCGTGACGAGAAGCCTGTACGCCCCATGGAGGACGATACGAATCCACATCAAGACATCATGTGCATTTGGTTTATGCTACAGTCGATCAACACGGACGAATTCGGGACGGGACATGCGCATACTGATCATCGAGGATGACCGGCAGACTTCGGACTACATTGCCAAAGGTTTTACCGAAGCCGGACACATCGCCGAGGTGATTTCAGATGGCAGAAGCGCACTTTCCCATGCAGCGGGCACCGAATACGACATTCTCATCGTCGACAGGATGCTTCCGGGTCTTGATGGCCTCTCCATCGTCAAGGCGCTGCGCGTGGCCGGCGTGAAGACACCGGCCCTGTTTCTCACATCGGTCGGCGGTCTGGATGACCGGGTCGAGGGTCTGGAGGCAGGCGGTGACGATTATCTGGTCAAGCCATTCGCCTTTTCGGAACTGTCCGCCCGTGTCAACGCGCTGCACCGGCGGCCGCCCTTTCAAAGCGAGAGCAACACCGTGGCCGTCGCCGATCTGGAAGTTGATCTCATGCGCCGAACCGTAAAGCGCGGCGGCACCCTCATCGATCTGCAGCCGCGGGAATTCCGCTTGCTGGAAATTCTCATCCGCAAT
The DNA here is from genome assembly GCF_052056495.1 of Phyllobacterium sp. 22229. Taxonomy (NCBI): domain Bacteria; kingdom Pseudomonadati; phylum Pseudomonadota; class Alphaproteobacteria; order Hyphomicrobiales; family Phyllobacteriaceae; genus Phyllobacterium; species Phyllobacterium sp. 22229. The sequence goes on along the minus strand of NZ_JBQEPA010000002.1, from coordinate 15,010 downwards.
GAGGGCCGCGTCCTGACCCGGACCATGCTGCTCGAGCGCGTCTGGGATTTTCACTTTGACCCGAAGACCAGCGTTGTCGAGACGCATATCAGCCGTCTCAGGGCAAAGATCGACAAGCCGTTTTCGTTTCCGTTGCTGCACACCATCCGAAACACCGGCTACAGCCTACATGCGCCGCATTGACCTTCTCAAAAGCACGCCGTTCCGGCTGGCCATCATCTTTGCCACGCTCTTCATCATGTCATTTGTGGTGGCGGGCTTCATCACCTTTCAACTGCTCAAACGGGAACTTGCCGACCATCTGGACCAGACCATCCAGGATACCTATGCGATTCTGACCGCGTCCTATGGAGAGGGCGATGCCTCCGAACTGTCCGAGACGGTCACCAGCCATGTCCTGTCGTCTTCGGGCCTCGGCCGCGTCTTCCTGTTGTCGTCAAAGGACGGACAGCGCCTGGCAGGCAACATAGAGACGGCGGATGTGCCTTCCGGCTGGTCGACGGTCGAGGGGACACGGCTGGGCTTGGCCAATGACGAGCCCTATCGCGTCTATTCCGGCCAAGTGGACAAGCAGCCGCTGGTTGTCGGAATGAGTTTCAGGGAAAACGAAGAGTTTCTGCGGATTGTTTTCATCAGTTTCGCCTGGGCCAGCGTCATGGTTTTGATCCTTGCCGCGGCGGGCGGTGTTTTTCTGGCATCGCGCGTACAGAAGCGGTTGGAAACGGTAGCATCGACCATGCGCAAGATCGGCTCCGGCAAGCTCGACGTGCGCATTCCGCTGGTCGGGAACGGCGACGATATCGACCGTCTCTCGGACCAGGTTAATCAGGCCCTCGGGCGGGTCAGTTCGCTGGTGGAAGGCATGCGCCAGGTCAGCACAGACATCGCCCACGATCTCAAGACACCCCTCAACAGACTGTCTCTGACAATCAGCCAGGCCATCGACAAGGCAGGCCAGGGGTCGTCGATTGTCGCCGATCTCAAGCGGGCTCAGGACGAAAGCCATCATATCAACGCGACCTTTGATGCCCTCCTGCGCATCGCGCAGATCGAGGCCGGATCGCGGCGGTCACGGTTCTCCGAGGTTGACCTGCGAGAATGTCTTGAAACGATCCTGGAGGTTTACGCGGATGTGGCCGATGATCGAAAACAGCAATTGCAGCTATCGCTTGAACCGAATGTTGCATTTGTGATGACGGGCGACCGCGAGCTGCTGATCCAGCTCTTCGCCAATCTGATTGAAAATTCGATACGCCACAGCCCGGAGGGCGCGAAAATCTGGATCAATGCAACCCATTCAGACGCCACGATCAATGTCAGCGTTGCCGACAATGGTCCCGGAATCCCGGTTGAAGAACGCAGCAAGGTCTTCCAGCGGCTTTACCGTCTCGATAAGAGCCGGACAACACCGGGCACCGGACTGGGGTTGAGCCTGGTCAAGGCTATTCTCGATCTCCACCACTCCGGCATTGAACTGGAAGACAATGCGCCGGGTCTGCGGGTAAAATTGTCGTTCCCGGTTGTTTCGCCTTATAACCGCCCTGATCTGGCTGCGACTACGGCGCGCGCAAAGCCATCATTCATGTCAAACCCACCTGCGGAGAACACCGGCCAATGAAGCAACGCACGCAGTCGGCTCGTCGCGGCAGTTGGCGAAAGATTCTCAAAGGCAGCGGCGCGGCGCTGCTTGTCGCAGTGCTGGGCGCCGGCGGCTATTACGGCACCATGCGCTGGCAGGGCAATTTCCATGCAACCATCCCTGGCGAACTATACAGATCGGCCCAGCCGACACCCTCACAGATCGCCTTCTATCAAAAGACCTATGGCATCAAGACCATCATCAATCTGCGCGGCGAAAATACCGGCACCGGCTGGTATGACAAGGAAGTGCTGGCCGCGAGAGATCTTGGGGTCAAGCATGTCGATTTTCGCATGTCGTCGCGGGAAGTCCTCTCGCAGGATGACGCCGCAGCTTTGCTCGCCGTGATGAAGCAGGCCGAAAAGCCGGTGCTGATCCATTGCGAAGGCGGGGCCGACCGGACCGGGCTGGCCGCGGCTCTCTACATCGCGGCAATCTCGCACGGCGGTGAAGAACACGCGGAATCGCAGTTTTCTCCGCTGTTCGGTCACTTCTCGGTGTGGGGCAATCCTGCCTATGCGATGGACATCACGTTCGAAAAACTCGAACCTTGGCTTGGTTTCCCCGATTCGTAACCCCTCATCTCTAGGCGCGCAAAATGGATATTCTCAATTCGGTCATCCTGGGAATTATTGAAGGCATCACGGAGTTTCTCCCGATTTCCAGCACCGGCCATCTTCTGATCGCCGAGCATTGGCTGGGGCAAAGGTCCGATCTGTTCAATATCGTCATTCAGGCCGGTGCCATACTGGCGGTGACGATCGTTTACTGGCGGCGGATATGGTCCCTCGCCTTCGGCCTGCATCTGCCGGAAAACCGCGCCTATGTCGGCAAGCTGCTTCTGGCGTTTCTGATAACCGCCGCTTTGGGGCTCATCGCCAAGAAGCTGGGCTTCAAACTGCCGGAGACCCTGCAGCCGGTCGCGTGGGCGTTGATCATTGGCGGCCTGTGGATGCTGGTGGCCGAATGGCTTGCTGCAAAACAGCCTGATCGGACCGAGGTGACATGGCTGGTTGCCATTCTCGTCGGTATCGCGCAAATCGTGGCCGGCATATTCCCCGGCACCTCGCGGTCAGCCGCCACCATTTTCATTGCCATGCTCGCCGGCACCAGCAATCGGGCCGCGGCAACCGAATTTGCATTTCTCGTCGGCATTCCAACGATGTATGCGGCCAGCGCCTACGAATTATACGGCCAGTGGAAAACCGGTGGCGGCAATGAGGACTGGGGCGCCCTGGGCATAGCCTTTGTCGTGTCGACCATCACCGCATTCATCGCGGTCAAATGGCTGCTCAACTACATCCGTTCAAACCGCTTCACCGCTTTCGCGATCTACCGCATTCTGTTCGGGCTTGTCCTGCTTGGCGTCGCGATGTTTGCCTGATCTGCCGCCTTTGTGGAGACGGTGCATAAGCCTGACATCGTCTCCGGCCAGCTCCGAACGCAGCAGATTGAGAAGTTCGAGCTTTTCAATCGCCGCCTTTGGCTGGTAGGTGGCAAGGCCGACGATGATCATCTCGATGAAGGCCAGCGTTGCCGTGTGCATGCTGAAGGCATCGGTCTTTCCGCGCGGGATCGTGAGCGTCATGTCAACTCTTGGCCCCAGCTGGCTTTGCAACGTATCCGTCACCAGTATTTTTCCGGCATTGACGCGGCTGGCATGGTCGACAAGCACGTCAAGTTCCGAATAGACCCGCCCATAGGCCATGATGAAAAGCAGATCGCCCTTCTCCATCGGCAGGAGCTGATCGGCCAGCAGAAGGCCTGTTGCCGTCACCGCGCGCGCCCGCAAGCCAAACCGCGTCAGTTGCGTTGCGAAATAGACGGCAAGCGCGCTCGTGGGGCCGATGCCGAAGATAACGGTCTCGCGGGCACCGGCCACTCTTGTCACCAGCGCAGCGTAATCATCCGCCGGCACATTCGCGCTGATTGCTTCGATCGCCTGGATCTGTGCCCTTTGCGTGTCCTCGAACGCCCTTTTCAGATCGCCCCCGGTTTCCCTGATGGTCTGGGTGATCCGCTCTGCCGGATTGTCCTGTGTCTTCAAATCATCGGCAATCGCCCGGCGCAGGGCATCAAGCCCGTCGAAGCCGAGAGCCCTGGCGGTGCGGATGATGGTCGCATCACTGGTTCCCAGCGTTTTGGCAAGTTCCATCGCAGACATAACCAGCACCTGATGCCTGTTTGCGGCGAAATAGGCTGCAACCCGCCGTTCCGTCTGGCTCAGCGCAAGAGAGCCGCCATGGACCGGTGGAAAGATGGAACGTGCTCCAGACACCATGTTCTCCATTGACATTTGTCGTATTTACTACATTATTACACGCAATGTAGTAAATACAACCAAGCGACTCATCATTATGGACAGTATCTCGTGGAGCATTGCGGGACCAGCAATCGGCGCGGCCTTCCTGGCCTCCGTTGTCGAGGTCGTTGAGGCGTTCACCATCGTCTTGGCGGTGGGTGTCCTCAGGGGCTGGCGCCCCGCCATCGCCGGTACCCTTGCGGGGCTGGCGGTCCTTGCAATCATCGTCGCCGGTCTGGGACCGCTGCTCGATCAGGTTCCACTGCACGGCCTGCAGCTGGTCATCGGCGTTCTGCTCCTGCTGTTCGGCATGGGCTGGCTGCGCAAGGCCATCCTCCGCTCGGCAGGCATTGTTCCCCTGCACGACGAGCTTGCGGCGTTTCAGGCGGAAAAAGCCAATCTCGACAAGGAAGCACGGACGCGCGGCACCTCGCTCGACTGGATCGCCGGCATAACGGCCTTCAAGGCCATTCTTCTTGAGGGACTTGAAGTGGTGTTCATCGTGATCGCCGTCGGCTCCGGCCGCGGCCTTGTCGGTCCGGCGGCGCTCGGCGCGCTGGCCGCGTGCGTGCTCGTCTTGCTGGTGGGTGCTGTCGTCCACAAGCCCTTGTCGCGCGTGCCGGAAAACACCATGAAGTTCGGCGTCGGGATCATGCTCTCCTCCTTCGGCGTGTTCTGGACCGGAGAAGGCCTGGGCATCGCCTGGCCGGGACAGGACCTGACATTGCTTCTCTTTGCCGCTCTCTTCCTGCTGACGGGAATCGCGATGGCCTATATCCTTGGCACAAAGAGGCAGGAGATTTCCCGATGAACATTCTGAAGGAAGTGCTTGCGGAACTTTACAAAATGTTCCTCGGCGATGCCAAGCTGACAGCGGCCACCTGCGCCGTGGTGGCGGCGACGGCCGCCATCATCCGGTGGGTGCCTGCCCTCGATCCCGCCATTGCCGGATATCTGTTTCTAGCGGGATGCCTGGCAACGCTGATTATCGTCACAACGGCAGCGGCCGTCCGCTCGCGGCGGCCATAACCGGACACGCTTTCCGGTGTCCGGCCGTTACTCCATTCACCTATGCGTCAGCTTCATATGGCGGTTGACATCCTTGTAGAGCAGGTAGCGGAACGGCTGCGGGCCGCCAGCATAGCAGGCCTGCGGGCAGAACGCGCGCAGCCACATGAAGTCGCCAGCTTCCACCTCGACCCAATCCTGATTGAGACGATAGACGGCCTTGCCTTCCAGCACATAGAGACCATGCTCCATGACGTGCGTCTCGGCAAACGGGATAACGGCGCCCGGCTGCAGCGTGACAATGGTCACGTGCATGTCGTGCCGCACATCGGCCGGATCGACGAAACGCGTCGTCGCCCACCTGCCGTCCGTGTCCGGCATGACCGATGGCGCAATGTCGTTTTCATTGAGCACAAGCGGCGTGGGCCGGTCGATTCCGTCAACGGCTTCGTAAGCCTTGCGTATCCAGTGAAAACGCACGAAGGTCCCCGTTGTATTCACAACGGACCAATCGGTTGCCGGCGGGATAAACGCATAGCCGCCCGGCTGCATGATGTGGGTCGTGCCGGCAAGCGTCAGCTGCAACTCACCCTCGACAATGAACAGCACCCCTTCCGCATCCGGGTCCAGTTCCGGGCGTGCACTGCCGCCGCCAGGGGCGACTTCCATGATGTATTGCGAGAAGGTTTCCGCAAAGCCGGACAGCGGCCTTGCCAGAACCCAGCACCGGGTCTTGTCCCAAAACGGCAGAACACTGGTGACGATATCCTGCATCACCCCCTTCGGCAAAACGGCATAGGCCTCGGTGAATACGGCACGGCCCGTCAGCAGCTGACTTTGCGAGGGGTGTCCGCCCTGGGGTGCATAATAGGTGTTTCGGGACATGGGAGACTCCTCAGCTTGTCCAATAATGTTTGAGCGCCAGATGCGCAATTCCGCAGGCCAGTGTCACCCGCTCCTATGAACCATCTTGCAAATGAAGCAAACTCCCCATCCCTAGCAGAATCCCATTGAAATCACATGGGGTGATCCGCGCCGCTCACGCGGCGATTCCACCCATGGTAAATCAATCGGATGCCCGGCATTTTCAAAATGATATTGAAGATGTTTTGACGATTTCGTCTACGACATTTTGTCCAAGCGGACACTGGCGCAATCATGGCGATCGCCGGCGGCTATGACATCAAATATGTACTTCTGTCAGAATTCGTTCCATTGCATTTTATGCCATCAAATGAGAATGCTTGTGCCCATGAGTCGCGTTTGAGTCCGCAAGGAATTTATTCCAGATGCCTCGTTCAATGCTGAGCTTCCTGTTGCCGATGTTCAATTCAAAATAATTCATCGCACCTGTCGCAATCTCCCGTTGTGGTTCGTCTTCATGGACGAGACGCATCAAGCGCTTCTGTCTCCGGACAAAACAGGCGTACCCAGATTCCATGTCACATCAAGGCAGTTCCATGACCCACGATACTTCGACCTATGCCGACGAGACGTCATCAGCGTCCCCCGCCGAAGACCACAGCGCCCGCAACAGGCTCGTCATTGCCTTGCTCCTGGTATCGGCATTTGTCGTCATTCTCAATGAAACCATCATGGGCGTGGCGCTGCCGCATTTGATGGCGGATCTGAAAATCACGGCAAGTGCGGCCCAGTGGCTGACCACGGCATTCATGCTGACCATGGCCGTGGTCATCCCCATCACCGGCTTTCTGCTGCAGCGGCTGCATACGCGGCAGGTGTTCATTCTGGCCATGTCGCTGTTCAGCACCGGCACATTGGTATGCGCGCTGGCACCAGGTTTCCCCGAACTGGTCATCGGGCGGATTGTCCAGGCGTCCGGCACTGCGGTGATGATGCCATTGCTCATGACCACGATCATGAATCTCGTGCCGCCGGAAACGCGCGGCAAGACCATGGGCAATATCTCCATCGTCATTTCCGTGGCCCCGGCCATCGGACCGACCATTTCCGGGCTGATCCTTTCCGCGCTCGACTGGCGCTGGCTGTTTCTGCTGGTCCTGCCGATTGCACTGCTGGCGCTGGCCCTCGGCACCCTGCGCATGCGCAATGTAACGGTTCCGATCAAGGCGCCGATCGACGTGCTCTCCGTCTTTCTCTCGGCCATCGGTTTCGGCAGTTTCGTTTACGGCCTCAGCGGACTGGGTGAAGCCGCGATTCACACGCCCGCCGTATCGCCCTGGTTCCCGCTTGTGCTGGGAGCAGTGGTCATTGCGGTTTTCGTCCTGCGCCAGTTGCAGTTGCAAAAGCAGGAGCGGGCCTTGCTCGACCTGCGCACACTGACCATACGGACGTTCGCCATTTCCACCGCGATGATGGCGATCCTGATGATGTCGATGTTCGGCGTTTTCATCCTGCTGCCGCTTTATCTGCAGAACGTCCTCGGGCTTTCGACGCTGGAAACCGGATTGCTGATGTTGCCGGGCGGCCTGATCATGGGGCTTTGCGCGCCCACTGTCGGCAGTCTTTTCGACAAGTATGGACCGAAGCCGCTGATCATCCCCGGCGCCATTGTCTTGAGCCTGGTGCTGTGGGGCCTTGTCTTCGTCCAGCAGGACACGCCGTTCTGGGTCCTTTTGATCGCGCATATCGCGCTGAGCATCGGCCTCGCGCTCATGTTCACGCCGCTGTTCACGGTCAGCCTCGGTTCATTGCCGCCGCATCTCTATTCCCATGGCAGCGCCATGATCGGCACCACCCAGCAGGTGGCCGGTGCAGCGGGAACGGCGCTGTTCGTCGCCATCATGACCTTGCGTTCGGCGAGCCTTGCTGCGGGCGGAGCCGATATTCTGACTGCCACGACCGGTGGCATCAAAATCGCGTTTTTCTGCGGAGCGATTATCTCGCTGGGTGCCGTTGTCGCGGCGTTCTTCATCCGGAAACCTGAAACAAGCCAGGTTTCCGGCGGGCATCACTGAACGGTTCAAGCCCGTTTCGTGGAACGCTGATCGCGCGGGTTTATCTCTGTTCCAAGCAATCGCTTTGCCACGCGCGGCAGGGATGCCGCCCCCATGCTGAGCTTGGTCACGCCGGACGCGACAAGCAGAAGCGCCGCGTCGGCATCGCCTGCGGCTTCACCACAGACGGAAACCGGAATATTTGTTTCTCCGGCGGCCTCTACGATGTCGCGGATGAGGGAAAGCACGGCCGGATGGGTCGCATCGGCGAAGGCGCCAAGCCGTGGATTGCCCCGCTCCGCCGCGAGTGTGTACTGGGTCAGATCATTGGTGCCGATGGAAAAGAAATCCGCTGCATGCGCAAACTGTTTGGCCGTCAGCGCTGCAGCCGGTACTTCCACCATGATGCCGAGATCGATGGGCCAGCGGTGATCGATCTTTGCAGTCTCGAGGGCTGCATGTGCCTCGTCCAGTGCCCGCCGTGCCGCGTGCAGTTCATCGACCTGCGTGACCATGGGCAGCATGATCCGCACATCGTGCCCGGCGGCGGCGCGCAGGATCGCGCGCAGCTGCGTCTGGAAGATTGCCGGTTCCGCAAGGGAAAGGCGCAAGCCACGCACGCCAAGGAATGGGTTGGCTTCTTCAGGCATGTTCATATAGGGAACCGGCTTGTCTCCTCCGGCATCCAGCGTGCGCACCACGATCGGCTTGCCCGCGAACACGTCGAAGATCGCCTTGAGTTCGCGCATCTGCTCGATTTCACCGGGCGCTTCCTGCCGGTCCAGGAACATCATTTCGGTGCGCAGCAGGCCGATACCGAAAGCGCCGGCTTTCACCGCAGCCTTGGCATCGCCAACGCCGACGACATTGGCCCACAGCTCAATTCTGCGCCCGTCCTTCATCGCGATGCTGCCATCGGTCAGAGGGGAGCCCGAGGCATCCAGCTTCTCTTCATCCCGCGCTTTGACGAACGGCGCGCTTTGCTCGGGCGTCGGATCGAACAGAACAGCGCCGGTGGCGCCATTGAATGCAACGGTTACCGCATCGGCGGGAACAAGTGCCCCGGCATTGGCGATGGCTGGAATGCCGGCCCCGCGCAACAGGATTGCCGCATGCGATGTCGCACCGCCGCGCCGTTCGATCACGCCGAGGACCTGCGCGGGGTCGAGAACGAGGGCGACGGACGGCGGCAGCTCGTCCGCAAGCAAGATGGCTGGCGGCCCGGCTGGCAGTTCAAACGCCGCACGGCCGAGCAACGCCGCAATGATTGTATCGCGCAGATCGAGCAGATCGGCCTCGCGCGCGCGCAGATAGGCATCCTCAAGGCCGCGATATACCAGTGCCGCCCTGTCAAAGACCGCTGAAACGGCAGCGGCTGCATTCAGTTTCTCGTCGATGATCTTGCTGCGGGCAGCAGGAATCAACCCCGGCTCGGCCAGGAGACCGATTTGAACCGCCGCAATGTCTCCCGCCATGCCATGCGTCTTGCTCAAGGTTTCGCCGACCGACGCAACAACAGTGTCGAGACGAGCCGCTTCGGCCTGCGGATCGCCGGCCGAAGCTTCCGTCAGTTCCAGCACGGGGCGTTTGAGAACAGTCAGCGGTCCAACGGCGATACCCGGAGAAACGGGCGTCGCATTGCCTTTCGCGACGGGCTGCGGCGGTGCCGCCGCGGGGTCGGCCTTGCCGGCCAGACTCTGGATCAGGTCACGCATGGCGGACACGGCGTCCCTTGCATCCGCGCCGCTCGCGGTGATGACAAGACGGTCGCCCTGCCGCACGCCAAGCGTCATGAGGTCGATCATGCTGACCGCCGACGCGGCTGACTTGTTGCCTTCCGCCCGCGCAATACTGATCTGCGACTTGAATTTGGCAGCCAGTGCCGCGACCTGCGCGGCGGGGCGTGCGTGCAGACCATGCGGATCCGGGATGACCGCTTCCGCCGTGGCATCGGGCGCGCCGGTGTCTGCCGGAGCAACATCTGGCGCGGATGAAACCTCACCGCCCAGCTGCTCGATTTTTGGCCGCAGCGCCTGCACCGCCTGACGCTCGACCTCGGCGCGTGGCAGGCCCTGCCCCGCCGCCACCGCAGCCGCGATGGCCCCTTCGACAAACGGTGCCGCCGATAAAATCACACGCGTGCGCTGGTCGCCCTCGGTCAGGTCCAGCGCCATCTCCGCCGAGAGAAGCGCACTGCCGAGATCCATGAGAACAAGACAGCCCGCCGGACGGTCCGCCTCGGCCAAGGCTTCGAGAATACGCATGGCGTCGGTGCCGATCTCGTCGCCATTGTCGCCCATCCCGGCCGCGCAGATGATGGTAACCGCATCGCCGGTCATCTGCCGCGCCAGCGTGGCGACACCCTCGGCAAGCATGCGGGAATGCGAAACGAGGATGAGCGCGACGTGATCAGACGCGCCGCTCATGCTGCCGCAACATCCGCGAGTGCCTTGAGCAGGTAATGGGTGGATGTGGCGCCGGGATCCTGATGCCCCACGCTGCGGTCCCCGAGATAACTGGCACGGCCCTTGTGCGCCACGAGCGGGATGGTTGCCTTCATGCCGGTTTCGGCCGCCGCCGCGCTCAGCGCCAGCGCTTCGGCAAGCGGCTTGCCTGCGGCCTGTTTCAGCGCATCGGCGGCTGGCGACAGCGCGTCGATCATGGTCTTGTCGCCCAGCGCCGCCTTGCCGCGCTGCACGATACCGGCAAGGGCTGCGTCCAGGCAGGCGGTCCAGTCGGCAAGGGTAAGCTCAGCCTTGCCCGCCGCCTTTACCGCGGCGCTGAGAAAAAATGTCGAATAGAGCGGACCGCTGGCGCCGCCCACGGTCGAGAGCAATGTCATCGCCGCCGTCTTGAAGACTGCGGCGGCATCCGGGAATGACTGGTCCGCCAGTTTGGCTTTGACCGCGAGGAAGCCGCGGGCCATGTTCTCGCCGTGATCGCTATCGCCAATCGGCGCATCGAGTTCCGTCAGATAAGCCTTTTCACGCTCATAGACATCGGCGGCACGGTTGATCCACGTGACAAGCGTTGCGGCGGACAGCACATCCATTTGAATTTCTCCCGGATAGATTTTGACAGCAATGGTCCCACCCCGCGAACGGGATGGGACTTGATTTCACAGCTTGGCCGAAGCCCCGACGAAGGGCTTCAATCCATCGTTTCAGGCGCCCCAGCGCAGCGATGGCGTGACCACCGGAGCGTCCCAGAATTTTACCATTTCATCGTCCAGTTTCAGGAGGGTGATCGAGCAGCCCGCCATTTCCAGACTGGTGACATAGGACCCGACAAGATTGCGCACGACCTTCAGACCGTGTTTTGCCGCGATCTCATATGCCTTGCGATAGACGATATACAGTTCGATCTGCGGCGTTCCCCCCATGCCATTGACGAAGAGAAGCACATTGTCGCCGCTCTTGAAAGGCAGGTCTTCGAGAATGGGCTCGAGCAGCATTTCCGCCACACGGTCCGCACTCTCCAGCTTTACCCGGTGCCGGCCCGGCTCGCCATGAATGCCGATGCCGATTTCCATCTCATCCTCCTGCAGGACGAAGGATGGTTTGCCCGCATGCGGCACGGTGCAGGCCGACAATGCCATGCCCATGGAGCGGCCATTGGCATTGACCCTGCGGCAAAGATCTGCCACCGGTGCGAGCGGCATCCTGGCTTCGGCGGCACCGCCGCATATCTTTTCCGCCAGAACCGTGGTGGCAACGCCGCGCCGTCCGGCGGTCCATGTCGAGTCCTTCACCGCCACGTCATCGTCGATGACAACGCTTTCGACGTCGATCCCCTCGGCCCGGGCAAGATCGGCGGCCATTTCGAAATTCATCACGTCGCCGGTGTAGTTCTTGACGATGTGAAGAATGCCTGCGCCGCCATTGACCGCCTTTGATGCTTCCAGCATCTGGTCCGGGGTCGGGCTGGTGAAGACCGCTCCCGGACAGGCTGCATCGAGCATGCCCCGGCCGACAAAGCCGCCATGCATGGGCTCATGACCGCTGCCGCCCCCCGAAAGGAGGGCGGTTTTCCCACGAATGGGCGCATCGGCCCGCGTGATGAAATTGGGGTTGCGGTGGACCCGGATCAGATCGCCATGGGCGGCAGTCATGCCGTCCAGAGCTTCCTCCACGACAGCGTCGGGAGCGTTGATCAGCTTTTTCATGCCAGCCTCCTTGGGTTAAATCAGGGCCTTGATGAAGAACGCGGCAATGATAGCACCAACGATCGGGCCGACCACCGGAATCCACGAATAGCCCCAATCGGAACCGCCCTTGCCGGAGATCGGCAGCACGGCATGGGCAATACGCGGTCCAAGATCGCGGGCCGGATTGATGGCATAACCGGTGGTGCCGCCGAGCGACAGGCCGATGGCCCAAACCAGCATGGCAACCATGTAAGGTCCGATGGCCGGGGTGATGCCGGCGCCTGCAACCGCTTTCGAGAAGATGGAAGCGATGACGAAGACCAGCACGAAGGTACCGATGATTTCACTGAGAAGATTTGCCCCCGTATTCCGAATGGCCGGTCCCGTGCAGAAAACCGCAAGTTTCAGGCCGGCGTCCGATGTTTTCGCCCAATGCGGCAGATATTGCAGCCAGACGATCACCCCGCCAAGGAAGGCGCCAATGAGCTGAGCGGGAATATACGACGCGATCTTCGAATAATCGCCCGATACAACCGCGAAGCCGATGGTCACGGCCGGATTGATGTGCGCGTCGGGACTGCCTGTCGATGTGGCGACAAACACGCCGGCAAGCACGGCAAAGGCCCAGCCGGCGGTGATTGCCACCCAGCCGGCATTCTGTGCTTTCGAGCCCTGCAAAAGGACGCCCGCAACGACGCCATCACCCAGAATGATGAGCATCATTGTTCCCAAGAGTTCGCCGATAAACGGTGTATGCATAGTCTCCTCCTACCAAAAAGATCAGTTTCGTTGTCCGGAATGAATGCGAGGGGAGCCGCGGCGACCGCAGCTCCCCTATTGATGATGATCAGTCCACCCAGTCGAGCGAACGGGTTACCGCCTTGTTCCAGGCGGTAAAGAGTTTTGTGCGCTCGGCCTTTGACATGGCCGGATGCCAGCGCTTGTCGACGCCCCAGTTTTCCACGATGTCATTGGTGGACTTCCAGTAACCGACGGCAAGACCGGCGGCGTAGGCGGCGCCAAGAGCGGTGGTTTCGATAACCTTCGGGCGCACGACCGGCACGTCGAGAATGTCCGACTGGAACTGCATCAGCAATTCATTGACGGTCATGCCGCCGTCGGTGCGCAGTTCCTTGATCTCGACCTTGGAGTCCTTGACCATGGCATCGAGCACTTCCCGCACCTGGTAGGCGCTGGCCTCGAGCGCCGCCCGGGCAATGTGCCCCTTATTGGCAAACCGTGTCAGGCCGGCAATGACGCCGCGGGCGCTGTCCTTCCAATGCGGCGCATAAAGACCGGAAAACGCCGGGACGAAATACACGTCGCCATTGTCTTCCACCGTCCGGGCCAAAGCTTCGACGTCGGGGCTTGTCTGGATGATGCCAAGATTGTCACGCAGCCATTGCACGAGGGCGCCGGTGATGGCGATGGAACCTTCGAGCGCATAGACCGCCTTCTTGTCCCCGAGCTTGTAGCCGACCGTTGTCAGCAGGCCGAAGGTCGATGGAACCAGCTTTTCACCCGTGTTCATCAGCATGAAGCAGCCGGTACCATAGGTATTCTTGGCCTCGCCCGGATTGAGGCACGCCTGACCGAACAGGGCCGCCTGCTGATCGCCGAGAATGCCGGCAACCGGTACACCCTGAAGCGGTGCCGCCTTGATCTCGCCATAGACTTCGCTCGACGAGCGGATGGTCGGCAGGCAGGCGCGCGGAATGTTGAAGAGCTTGAGAATCTCGTCATCCCATTCCAGGGTCTTCAGATTCATCAGCTGCGTGCGGGAGGCATTGGTCACATCGGTGATGTGAATGCCGCCATCGGCGCCGCCGGTGAGGTTCCAGACCAGCCAGGTATCGATATTGCCGAAGAGCACCTCCCCTGCCTCAGCCTTGGCACGCGCGCCGGGCACGTTGTCGAGAAGCCAATGCAGCTTCAGTCCGGAAAAGTAGGTTGCAAGCGGCAGACCCGTCTTTTCGCGCAGGCGGTCCTTGCCGCCGTCCTTCTCGTAACGCGCAACGAGCTGGTCCGTGCGGGTATCCATCCAGACCACGGCATTGTGCAGCGGCGCGCCCGTCTTCTTGTCCCACAGGACGCTTGTTTCGCGCTGGTTGGTGATACCGATCGAGACCAGATCCGATGCGGAAAGCTTTGCCTTCTTGAGCGCACCGGCAACCACGCTCATGGTGTTGCGCCAGATCTCGATCGCATTGTGTTCAACCCAGCCGGGCTTGGGGAATATCTGCTCGTGTTCCTTCTGGTCAACGGCGATGACCGTGCCCTTGCGGTCAAAGATGATAAAGCGGGAACTGGTTGTGCCCTGATCAATGGATCCAACATATTTCGTCATATTTTCCTCCTGTTTCTTCTATTGCGTTCGGTGTGGTGTTTGGGTTTGAACAGAAATTGCAACCGTGGACCAACCAACGTCCCGCAGGGATTGCGATCCCCTCGGTTCGAATCTCGGGTGGTGATGTGAAAACGGGGTTTTGAGCAGCATCGCGCAGCGGCAGGCGGCGTGCCTTGAACTCTTGGCCACGTTCGAAAGACGTGACGGCGTGCGGGTCAGTCCGGCAGTCGCCTCAGTGGAAAAACGCCAAAGCCTGCCGCCGGATATCCCGCAAAATCCAGAGTTCACGGCAGGCTGGGCAGCGCCGCAGCCGTCGAGATCAACTCCGAAAACAATGAGGCCGTAAGGACGTGCTTGCACGTGCCACCCCAACTCTAGCGTTCCACCGGATGCAGCCGCTGTCTAAGCGATCATTTGTCGTTGATGAAACGATAACCGAAACCAAAAGCGAAGGCAAGGAATGTAAAGTGAAAATAAAACGCGCATTCACAACCGGTTACATTCCATTGCGAAGCCAGCCTGCTGCCGGCTTCTACTGCGATGGTCGCTGGACGGTTTTGGCCATGAAGGTGTCGAGGGCGTCGGCCTGGGCGTCGGTGACATGCAGGCCGATCTTGGTGCGCCGCCACAACACGTCCTGTGCGGTCAT